>NZ_SPKN01000045.1:0-3152 GCF_023127765.1 Pseudomonas sp. W15Feb34 | reverse complement strand
GTCAAACCGGCGCACACTCATGCCCCACCCCGGCGCAAACCCCGGGAAGAACACCAGCCCTTGCGCCTCCAGGCAAAACGCCAGGATCAGGCGGGTTTCATCGTCGACTTCGCCGTGGGCCTCCAATTGTTGAATCGCCTCTACCGCCACGCCCGCCTGGCGAGCCAAATGTTCGCGGCTCCAGCCCAGCATAACGCGGGCCTGTGCGCAGTGTTTGGCGGTGAATTGGTGCAGGACGATCTGCTGTTCTACGAAAGAGCTCATTGCCAGAGAGGACATGGGGGTTCTCCAGGTTCGACGGGGGAGGCGCAACTATACTGTGTTTTTGTACAGTTGTTTGTACCGCTCATCATCTGGATTTTTTCGTCGCTGTTTCAACGCCCAGTTATTCCATTCCCGACGCCTCCCGGATAATCAGATGATCCAGGTTCTCGATATTCGCACTGAATACCCCGAACGTTTGCTCGGGGTTTTTCTTGCTGGGCACCTGCTTGAGTTCCGGTGTCACTCCGTAGAAGAAACAATACAGCGGTCGCTCGCTGCTGGCCGCTGCCTTGATCTGCTCCAGGAAAACCGTGCGCTTGCGGTAGCTTTCGATGAGCTTTTTGTTCAGGTAGACGTTGACCGAATAAGGCTTCTTGTCGAGCCACACTTTCTTTTCGAAATCGATGCGAAAGCTGCTGGTGTAGTCTTTGATTTCCTTGATCTTGCCCCAGTAGATCAGGCCCTTGTTGTCTTGCAGGTATTCGATTTTCTTGAAGAACGACCAGTAAGTCGCCGTGTGCTCACCAATCTTCAAGGGCATGGCCTTGAGCTTGTCCTTGTCATCGATGTTCGACACATAGCATTCCACCGGATGGGCGAACACGCTGGTTTTGTCCGGGGTTGTGTCGCTGCTGACATGGGATTTCTCAACGCGATTTGAAGGCGTTTTCGTTGGCTCTTGTGGGGCGCCTCCATCGATGCCGGCAGCAGGTGTTTTACGTTCGTACTGACGGCGTGTCAGTACCAATTCCGATGGGAAGTTGTCCTCGCGCTCGTCCTCACTTTCACCGGCCGCGGTCTTTTGGCTGCTGGCATAGCGACAGCCTTCGATATGCCGGGTGCCGGGTTTGTTCTTGAAGTGTGGGGTGCGCAGGTAATTGACGTTCTTGGCGTTGAAGGTGCTCAACACATTGCCGGCGTCGAACGCTGCGCGGCACGCGTCGTTGGGGCAGAGGAAGCGGTCCTTGTCGGAATCGAAGTCAGCGGTTTCGTCGAAATTCAGCTCTCGTACGTCGTAGATCGACAACTTGTCATCGAGAGCCAGGCTGTAGGCCGTGTCGAATTTCATGGGGCTCGGTCCGTGGGAATTTGGCTATTAATAGCCGGATCCTGTGTAAATATCAGCAAGAACCTGCAACGCGTCGTCCGCTCAAGAAGCCTGACGGTAAAAGCGTCTGCAACGGCTCTCGGCGTAGGCCTCAAAACCACGACGTAAACACCATTCCACTAAGATGCACGGATCAAATGTGGGAGCTGTCGAGCCCCAGCGAGGCTGCGAAGGGATCGCCTCGGTCCCCTCCGCCAACCCCACCCACCCGCATCACCGCTGCAACCGAGCCCGCTTTTTCTTCTTCGCATGAAAGTGCCGAAAATGCGCATCCTGCGCCGCGGCCAACAACTCCCGATCCCCACGCGTATCGCCCCAGGCCCTGAGCCGATACTCCCCCAGGTCGCCATACACGGCCTCAAGCCGCAGCACCTTATTCTCACAACGGCAGTTATTCCCGGTGAGCTTGCCGGTCAACACCCCGTCGACCACCTCAAGCTCAGTCCCGATCAACTTGATCCCAAGCCGATCGGCAAACGGCTGCAACACCAACGCCGGCGACGCCGAGCACAGCGTAACCACCGCGCCCGAGCCCAACTCTTGCTCCACCGACAGCACGCCCGCCGGGCGCATCAACCGCGCCCAATTACGCTGGCAATACTCCTCGGCCTTCTGCTGCACCCACGTCTTCTGCACCCCGGTCATAAAGGTGCGAATCAACTGCGCCTTCAACTCATCCCGGCTGATCTGCCGCACCAAAAACCGCAGCCCAGGCACCGCCAGCTTGACCATCCGGCCATAAAACTCACCGGGGCCAAAGGCAAACTTGAGGAAGGGCACGAAACTGTCGTGGTGGGTGAGGGTGCCGTCGAAGTCAAAGACGGAAAGTACTTTGGCGTCGATGGGGCCGGCTTCGAGCATGTCTGGGTTCACGGGTTGGCCTCGGTCCTATCT
The DNA here is from genome assembly GCF_023127765.1 of Pseudomonas sp. W15Feb34. NCBI lineage: Bacteria > Pseudomonadati > Pseudomonadota > Gammaproteobacteria > Pseudomonadales > Pseudomonadaceae > Pseudomonas > Pseudomonas sp. W15Feb34. The sequence continues at coordinate 886 of NZ_SPKN01000045.1, read as the reverse complement.
AGTATTTTTTGTGCGTGCATCAGGTGTGACAGCAGGAGTCTACTCCCGTGCCAATCTTCCGATTTTGGCGTAAAGCCCTTCGGTGAAAGCGTCCCGATCACTCGACCGGTGACAACGCTGATGGCAGTTGGGGCACAAGGCTACAGCATTGGTGGTGCGATCCGAACCCTTCTGGGCAAGGTGCTTGACGCGATGTGCTTCAAAAAGTGGCAATTCACCGTGCATAAAAAAGCCCTGAACAAGTCAGGGCTCTTGAATGTTACCTGGCGTAGGAATCAATCCCAGCTCAACGCGCCGCCAGTTTGATACTCGATCACACGGGTCTCGAAGAAATTCTTCTCTTTCTTCAAGTCCATGATCTCGCTCATCCACGGGAACGGGTTAGTCGTGCCTGGGTACTCTTCCTTCAAGCCAATCTGCGACAAACGACGGTTAGCAATGAACTTGAGATAATCCTCCATCATCGCCGCGTTCATGCCCAGCACACCGCGCGGCATGGTGTCGCGAGCATATTCAATCTCCAGCTGCGTCCCCTGCAAAATCATCTGGGTCGCTTCTTCCTTCATCTCGGCATCCCACAAATGCGGGTTTTCGATTTTGATCTGGTTGATCACATCGATACCGAAGTTCAGGTGCATCGACTCGTCGCGCAGGATGTACTGGAACTGTTCGGCCACGCCGGTCATCTTGTTGCGGCGACCCATGGACAAAATCTGGGTGAAACCGCAGTAGAAGAAGATGCCTTCCAGTACGCAGTAGTAGGCGACCAGGTTGCGCAGCAGTTCCTTGTCGGTCTCGACGGTGCCGGTTTCGAACTTCGGATCGGAGATCGAACGGGTGTACTTGAGGCCCCAGGCTGCCTTTTTGGCGACCGATGGAATCTCGT
>NZ_SPKN01000044.1:348553-422142 GCF_023127765.1 Pseudomonas sp. W15Feb34 | reverse complement strand
GGCGCCGGGACGGTCACAGTGCCGACAGTGTCCCCAGCCTTGATGGTGATCGACGAGCCGTTATCCAACTTCAACGTAACGTCAGTGCCCGCCTTGTTGGAAAGCGTAGCGGTGTACGTAATCTGCCCGCCCTCATTCGCCTCGGTCGGCGCAGTCAGCGTAACGGTAGTTGTGTCGATCGAATCGGTGATCGTGGTGACTGCCGCAGTTGTGCTCGGCACCAGGCTTTCAAAGTTGCCGCCAGTCGCGCTGGTAATGGTGGTGCTGACCGTGCTGCCGTTGACGTAGACATCATTGGGCGCGGTGTCCACGACCACGCTGCCGACAGACTCGCCAGCCTTGATGGTGATTACCGAGCCATTGCTCAAGGTAACGTTTACCGGGGTTTGCGCCGGGTTGGTCAAGGTGGCGGTGTAGGTGATCTGGCCACCTTCGGTCACGGTCGAGCTTGCGGTCAGGGTGACGGTGGTGGCATCGATCGAATCAGTAATGGTGGTGACCGCAGGCGTAGTGCTCGGTACCAGGTTTTCGAAGTTGCCGCCGGTTGCACCGGTAATGGTGGTGCTGACGGTCGAACCGTTGTTATAGACGTCGTTAGCCGCAGTATCGACCACAACGGTGCCGGTTGACTCGCCAGCCTTGATGGTGATCACCGAGCCATTGCTCAAGGTGACATTCACCGGGGTCTGCGCCGGGTTGGTCAGGGTGGCGGTGTAGGTGATCTGGCCGCCTTCGGTCACGTTGCTGTTGGCTGTGAGGGTAACGGTGGTGGTGTCGACCGAATCAGTAATGGTGGTGACCGCAGGCGTAGTACTCGGTACCAGGTTTTCGAAGTTGCCGCCGGTTGCACCGGTGATGGTGGTGCTGACGGTCGAACCGTTGTTATAGACGTCGTTAGCCGGAGTATCGACCACAACGGTGCCGGTCGACTCGCCAGCCTTGATGGTGATCACCGAGCCATTGCTCAAGGTGACATTCACCGGGGTCTGCGCCGGGTTGGTCAGGGTGGCGGTGTAGGTGATCTGGCCGCCTTCGGTCACGTTGCTGTTGGCTGTGAGGGTAACGGTGGTGGTGTCGACCGAATCGGTAATGGTGGTGACCGCTGGCGTAGTGCTCGGTACCAGGTTTTCGAAGTTGCCGCCGGTTGCACCAGTAATGGTGGTGCTGACGGTCGAGCCATTGTTATAGACGTCGTTAGCCGGGGTATCGACCACAACGGTACCTGTCGATTCACCGGCCTTGATGGTGATCACCGAGCCATTGCTCAAGGTGACATTCACCGGGGTTTGCGCCGGGTTGGTCAGGGTGGCGGTGTAGGTGATCTGGCCGCCTTCCGTCACGGTATTGCCCGCCGTCAGCGTGACGGTGGTGGTGTCGATGGTGTCGGTGATCTGCGTTACGGCCGGGTTAGGGTCGATGGTCAATACCAGGTTGCCGCCGCCGGTGGTACCGGTAACGCCGACGCTGATCTGGCCCGGGTCGATGTACGGGCTGTCGTTAGGGGCCAGAGGCACATTGACGGTGCCGGTCAACTGGCCCGACGGGATGGTAATCACCGCGCCATTGGTCAAGGTGACGGTCAGGTCGCTGGTGGAGGGCCGCGTCACGGTGGCGGTGTAGGTCAGCACGCCGCCCGCTTCGGTGATGGTTGGCGTCGCGCTCAGGGTCAGGGTCGAAGGCTGCAGCACCTGGTTGCCCGAGTCCGCCGAGCCTGGCGCTCCGCTCAGGGCGTTGAGTGCCGAAGTGCCTTGGCCGATAGGCGCGGTGGGGAAGCCGATGGTCGGGTCGACACGGCCGGCGGTCGCGTCCAGCACCACAAAGCTGTGGCCACCCCCGGCGGCACCATTACCGGTAGCGTTTGCGCCTGCGGCGGTGGCTTCCAGTTCGGTGGTCGGGTCGGCGCCGGCGGCGATGGCTTGTTGCAGCTCGGCAACCGATGGCGCGGCTTGTTCGCTGGCCGCGGCCAGATCGGCAGTGGAGTCCGGCATATCGGCGCTCCACTGGGTGTCCCGGCCCAGGTCCAGGATGCGGCCGTCGGCCAGTTCCAGGCTGACTGCGCCCGACATGCCTGTGTCGATCTGGTCGCCTGCAAACAGGCGGTCACCTTCTACAAGGACGCGACGTGTTCCTTCCGGAGAAATAACGAAAACTTGACCAACAATGCTTTTGACGATGGCAACAACACTGCTCATTAAAATTTTCTCCGGCGATCCGTTTCGACAAATTCCATTTCGCAGCGCGCTATTAGCGCTGCCAATTGGGAGGGCGTAGTCTATATATGTATTGACGTCAAATATTTGGCTAGATTTTTTAGCGATCTAGTTTGTGCCAAAGTATTGACCTTATGGTCGCCATCCTAAACAATCGCCTCTGTAATGTCACATTGATATTTATGCGGCGAACCGTCCTACATGTGTGAAGCAGTTCCGCTTTTTGAACTTTCCGACGTACGGTCATTACGGTAGCCATTATCCGACGCAGCGGTAGTCATCGCTGTGATTTGAGACAAGAAGTCCTGGGGAATTTTTTAATGCGTCTGCACCTGTTCAAGGCAATACCGTTCGTTCTCGCCGCCAGTTTCGTACAAGCCCAGACACTGCCCCAAGCCATGCAGCAGGCATTGGATGTACACCCGGAAATCCAGGCGGGTGTAAACAGCCGTATCGCCGCCGATTACCAATTGCGCGCCGCCCAAGGTGGTTACCTGCCGCGTGTCGACCTGAACGCCGGTTACGGTCGTCAAGGGACTGACAACGCCACCACCCGCGCCAACAACCCCAGCGGCAACCACTGGGACACGCTCAACCGCGGTGAATCCAGCCTGCGTCTGCAGCAAATGATTTTTGACGGTTTCGCTACCTCCAGCGAAGTCGGGCGTCAACAAGCCAACGTTAATTCCCGTGCCTACTCCTTGCTGGGTACTTCCGAGCGCACAGCGCTGACCGTTGCTCAGGTTTACCTGGAAGTGCTGACCCGTCGTGAGTTTGTGCGCCTGGCCGAAGACAACCTGCGCAACCACGAGCGCATCTACGATCAGATCAAGTTGCGCACGGAGCGCGGCGTCGGCAACGGTGCCGACCAGGACCAGGCCGAAGCGCGTCTGGCTCAGGCCCGCAACAACTTGATCACCGAGCAAACCAACCTGGCCGACGCACAGGTCAACTACCTCAGCGCCGTAGGCCAGATGCCGGACCAACTCGAGCGCCCGGCCCCGTTCATGGCCATGCTGCCGGCCGACCTGAATGAAGCCCGTCGCCAGATGCTCGACAACAGCCCGATCCTGCGCTCGGCTGAGTCGGATATCTCCGCCGCCGAGAAGCAGTACGAAGCCGCCAAGTCCACCTTCTACCCGCGCTTTGATGCTGAGCTTGGCACCAACGCCGACAACAACGTCTCCGGTGATCCCAACCACAGCAACGGCTGGGAAGCCATGGTGCGCATGCGCTTCAACCTGTTTGCCGGTGGCAGCAACAAGGCTGACCTGCAATCGAAGTCCTACCAGGCCAACCAGGCTCTGGATATTCGCAACAACGCCTTGCGCCAACTCAACGAAGAGCTAGGCTTGGCCTGGAACGCCTTGAGTAACGCCAACGCGCAATTGCCGGTCGCCCAGCAGTATGTGGATCACAGCACCCGCGTACGCACGTCCTACCAGCAGCAGTTCAGCCTTGGCCAACGTACCCTGTTGGATTTGCTCGACAGCGAGAATGAATTGTTCACCGCTTCCCGCCGCCTGGAAGAAATCAAGAACATTCAGTTATTTACTCAGTACCGAATCAAGGCGACCATGGGCGAATTGCTCAAGAGCCAGGGAGTGGTCGCACCGATGGCCTCCGTCGTGCAGAACGACGTGAAACCTAAAGTCCAACTGCCTGGGATGAATTGAGCCACCCCCAATAGCCCCATCTGTTAGTCGAGAGTGCACCGCGTGGAATCTGAAATCGGTCGAGTTCATCTCAGTCATGATCCACGCGCTTTGCACGACGACCCTTTGCTCGACGGGTTGCTGGCGCTCTGCGCACTGCACCAGAAGCCTGCCAGCGCGGCCATGCTCACCACCGGCCTGCCGCTGCCCTCGCAACGCCTGAGTGCTGAACTGCTGCCGCGTGCTGCTGCGCGGGCCGGGCTGCAAGGCCGGCTGTTGCAACGCAAGCTGGAACAGATCCCGACGATTGCATTGCCGGCCCTGCTGTTGCTCAAGGACGGGCGCAGCACCGTGCTGGTAGGTTGGCAGGGCGACGATGAGGCGCGGGTGCTGCTCAGCGAAAGCGACGGCGGCGAAGTGCTGATCAAGCGCGAAGCATTGGCCGACGATTACATCGGCAAGGTCTTCTTCGCCCAGCCGCAACACAAATTCGACGTCAACCACGGCAGCCTGATTCCGCGGGCGCGTTCGTGGTTCCGTGACACCCTTATGCGTTCGCGCTGGCTCTACACCGACGCCATCGCCGCCAGCTTCCTGATCAACATCATCGCCATGGCCGCGCCGCTGTTCGTGATGAACGTGTACGACCGCGTCGTACCGAACCAGGCCACCGCCACCCTGTGGGTGCTGGCCGTGGGCATCTGTGGCGCATACCTGTTCGACCTGATCCTCAAAAGCCTGCGCAGCCTGTGCCTGGACCTGGCCGGTAAAAAAACCGACCTGATCATCTCGGCCACGCTGTTCGAACGCATCGTCGGCATGTCCATGAAGTACCGCCCGGCGCGGGTCGGCAGCTTCGCCCAGAACATCCATGAGTTTCAAAGCCTGCGCGATTTTCTCGCGTCGCTGACCCTCACCAGCCTGATCGACCTGCCGTTCACGCTGCTGATCTTTATGGTGATCGCCATCCTCGGCGGGCACCTGGTGTGGATCCCGGTGCTGGCGTTTCCGCTTGCCCTGGGCATCGGCTATGCCCTGCAAAAGCCCTTGGTAGCCACCATGGAACGCACCATGGCCCTGGCCGCTGAACGCCAGTCGAGCCTGATCGAAACCCTCGCCGGGCTCGATGCGGTCAAGGTCAACAATGCCGAGAGCGAGCGCCAGTATGGCTGGGAGCAGACCATCGGCACCCTGAGCCGGCTTGAACTGCGGGTGAAGTTGCTGTCGGGCCTGTCGATGAACATGACCCTGCTGATCCAGCAATTGGCCGGCGTGATCATGATCGTATTCGGCGTGTACCAGATCATCGACGGCAACCTGAGTATGGGCGGCCTGATTGCCTGCTACATGCTCAGTGGCCGCGCCTTGAGCCCGCTGGCTTCGCTGTCGGGCCTGCTCACGCGCTACCAGCAGGCCAAGGTCACCATGACCTCGGTGGACCAGATGATGGAGCTGCCTCAAGAGCGCAATTTCGAAGAGCGCCCCATGAGCCGCCGCACCCTGCAAGGCGCCATCGAATGCCGGGGCCTGAACTTCACCTACCCCAACCAGCAGAACCTGGCGCTGAAGAACATCAACCTGGTGATAAAACCAGGGGAAAAAATCGGCATCATCGGTCGTAGCGGCTCGGGCAAAAGCTCCCTGGCCAAACTGATTGTCGGCCTGTATCAACCTGACTCCGGCGCACTGCTGGTGGACGGCGTGGACGTGCGCCAGATCGACGTCAGCGAGTTGCGCCATAACATCGGCTACGTCGCCCAGGACATTCAGTTGCTTGCTGGCACCCTGCGCGACAACCTGGTCAGCGGTGCGCGCTACGTCGAAGACGAAATGGTGCTGCAAGCCGCCGAGCTGGCCGGTGTACACGAATTCGCCCGTCTGCACCCTCAGGGCTACGAGCTGCAAGTGGGCGAGCGTGGTCAGAACCTCTCCGGCGGCCAGCGTCAGAACGTCGCCCTGGCCCGCGCGCTGTTGCTCAACCCGCCCATCCTGCTGCTGGACGAACCTACCAGCGCCATGGACAACACCGGTGAAGAACGCTTGAAACAACGCCTGCAAGCCGTGGTGCAAAACAAGACCGTGGTGCTGGTCACGCACCGAGCCTCACTGCTCTCGCTGGTGGACCGCCTGCTGGTGGTCGACCGTGGGCAGATTCTCGCGGACGGCCCGAAAGCCGTGGTCATGGAAGCGTTGAAGAAGGGGCAGATCAGTGTTGCTTAAGTCCATCAAGAGTGCGGTCGGCCGCTATTTCAAAGGCGCCGACTCGCTGCAGGGCCAGCCCCTGCCCGAGGTCAACAAAGCGCTGATCGAAGATGCCCCGCGAGTCATTCGCCTGACCATCTGGGCGATCATCGGGTTTTTCGTGTTCCTGGTGGTTTGGGCGGGTTTCTCCCAGATCGACGAAGTGACCCGTGGCGACGGCAAGGCGATTCCGTCGTCCAAATTGCAGAAAATCCAGAACCTGGAAGGCGGTATCGTCGCCGAGCTGTACGTCAAGGAAGGCCAGATCGTAGAGGCCGGTGCCCCGTTGATTCGCCTCGACGACACCCGGTTCGTTTCCAACGCCGGAGAAACCGAAGCCTTGCGCCTGGCCATGCAACTGCGCGTCGAGCGCCTGAGTGCGCAGGTGGATGATCGCCCACTGAACATCCCCGACGACGTACTCAAGGCCGCGCCGAGCCAGGCTGCCAACGAGCGCTCATTGTATGAGAGCCGACGCCAGCAACTGAAAGACGAAGTCGGCGGTCTGCAAGAGCAACTGGTACAGCGCCAGCAGGAACTGCGTGAATTCACCTCCAAGCAAGGCCAGTACCGCAGCCAGTTGTCCCTGCAACGCCAGGAAATCAACATGTCCGAGCCGCTGGTGGCTCAGGGCGCGGTATCGCCGGTGGAAGTGCTGCGCCTCAAGCGTGCCGAAATGGAAACCCGTGGCCAACTGGATGCCACCACCCTGGCAATCCCCCGCGCCGAATCGGCGATCAAGGAAGTGCAGCGCAAGATCGACGAAACCCGTGGCAAATTCCGCAGCGAAGCCCTGACCCAGCTCAACGAGGCTCGTACTGAGTTGAACAAGGCCGAGTCCACCGGCCGTGCGTTGGAAGACCGCGTCAGCCGTACCCTGGTCACCTCGCCGGTGCGCGGGGTCGTCAAGCAATTGTTGGTCAACACGGTCGGCGGCGTGATCCAGCCGGGCAGCGACATGGTCGAAATCGTGCCGCTGGACGACACCCTGCTGGTGGAAGCCAAGATCCGCCCGCAAGACATCGCTTTCCTGCACCCAGGGCAAGAAGCCGTGGTCAAATTCACCGCCTACGACTACACCGTCTACGGTGGGCTGAAGGCCAAGCTCGAACGCATCGGTGCCGACACCATCACCGATGAAGACAAGAAAACCACTTACTACATGATCACCCTGCGTACCGACCGCAGCCACTTGGGCACCGATGAGAAGCCGTTGCTGATCATCCCCGGCATGGTTGCCTCGGTGGACATCATCACCGGCAAGAAAAGCATCCTCAGCTACCTGCTCAAGCCGATCATCAAGGCGCGGGCCGAGGCGTTGCACGAGCGTTGATCTTCAGCGCCTGTACCGACCTCATCGCAGGCAAGCCAGCTCCCACATTTGAATGTGTTCACAAATCAAAATGTGGGAGTGGGCTTGCCCCCGATGAGGCCCTCAGCATCCCCCAGCACCTCAAACCAAACGCCATATCGATATGCCCTAACAGTATTTAAACTTCCATTCTTATACCTATAAATTCACTTCCCTGTCCGCCGGGAGTGAATCCAATGTCCGCCACCGCTGCTGCCCCCACCACTGCCCAAACCTTCGATGTCCGGCCCTTCCCCGGCAGTGTAGGCGCCGAGATCATCGGCCTGGACTTATCCCGCCCGGTCAATGACCAGGACTTTGCCCGTATCCACCGCGCACATCTGGACCACCACGTCGTGGTGTTACGCGACCAACGCATCACCCCCGAACAACAGATCGCTTTCAGCCGTCGTTTCGGTGTGCTGCAGATCCACGTGCTCAAACAATTCCTGCTGACCAATCACCCGGAAATCCTGATCGTCTCCAACATCATCGAGAACGGCCAATCCATCGGCCTGGGGGACGCGGGCAAGTTCTGGCACTCGGACCTGTCGTACAAGGAACTGCCCAGCCTCGGCTCGATGCTGCACGCTCAGGAACTGCCTGCCGAAGGCGGTGACACCCTGTTCGCCGATATGCACAAAGCCTGGGAGCAACTGCCCGAGCACCTGCGCAAAGCCGTAGAAGGCCGCAGCGCCGCGCACTCCTACACGGCGCGCTACAGCGAAACCAAATTCGAAGGTAACTGGCGCCCGACCCTCACCCCCGAACAACTCGCCCAGGTCGCCGAAATGGTGCATCCCATCGTACGAACCCACCCTGAAAACGGCCGCAAGGCGCTGTTCGTCAGCGAAGGCTTCACCACCCGTATCGTCGGCCTGCCCGATGACGAAAGTCGTGAGTTGCTGGCCCAGCTCTATGCCCACAGTGTGCTGCCGGAAAACATCTACCGCCACCAGTGGCAGCCCCACGACCTGGTGTTCTGGGACAACCGCTCGCTGATCCACCTGGCCGCCGGTTGCCCAAGCCACCTGCGCCGCAAGTTGTATCGCACCACCATCCAGGGCGATGCGCCTTTCTGAACCGGTAAAGCCTGCTACGATTGCGCCCAGTTCACTCCCCACAGATCACGAGTGCTTGGCATGCAATTACCAGACATGAACCTGCTGGTCGCCCTCGACGCGTTGCTCGATGAGGGCAGTGTGGTCGGCGCCGCACGGCGGATGAGCCTCAGCCCGGCGGCCATGAGCCGTACCCTCACGCGTATCCGTGAAGCTGTCGGTGACCCGATCCTGGTACGTGCCGGTCGCGGCCTGGTGCCGACGCCCAAGGCGCTTGAGCTGCAAGGCCAGGTACGCAACGTGGTGGAGCAGGCGGCGTTGCTGTTTCGCTCGGCGGATCAAGTCGATTTGAGTACCTTGCGCCGCCGTTTCAGCGTACGCGCCAATGACTTTTTTATTGGCGTATATGGCGGTCGCTTGTTCGACACCATGGAGCGTGTGGCCCCGCTGTGCGAGCTGCGCTTTGTGCCTGAAGGCGACACCGACGACGAAGCTCTGCGCGAAGGGCGCCTGGATCTGCGTGTGAGCAACACCATGCCGGTCAGCCCCGAAGTGAAGGTGCAGAACCTGTTCTCCACCACCTTCGTCGGCCTGGCGCGACAAGATCACCCACTGTTCGACGAAGAGATCACCGCCGCACGCTTTGCCAGCTATTCCCATATCAGCATCTCGCGCCGCGGCATCGCCCGCGGGCCGATCGACACCGCGCTGAACGAGCAGGGCCTGGAGCGCCGCGTGGCGATGATCGCGCCGGGCTTCCACGGTGCCATGTTCATGTTGCCGGAATCCGACCTGATCATGCCGGTGCCCAAGGAAGCGCTCCTGAGCGCCAAACGCCTGAACTTGCCATTGCGTGCATTCCCGCTGCCGATCTCCTTGCCGACCCTGGTATTGGCCCAATCCTGGCACCCGCGCTTCGACAAAGACCCCGCGCACAAATGGCTGCGTGAAACCATGCGCGAGAGTTGCCACGCCACCTGGCTGGAAGCCCAACCCAACTAAAAACCTCAAGCCATGCACAATCAAATGTGGGAGGGGGCTTGCTCCCGATAGAGGTGTATCAGCTTCACATCAGGTGGCTGTCATACCGCCATCGGGAGCAAGCCCCCTCCCACCTATGGATTGCGCCTGGCGCACTTATAAACTTCCGATAAGTAACTTTTTGTCATGCTATAGCCTGATTAAACTGCTCAGGTATTTCTCATTCCGAGTTACCTGTTCATGACATCCCTCGCTGCCCCCGCTTTTCAGGCCGCAGCCAAACCTGTTGCCCCGGCCCCGCCCGTGTTCGGCCCGCGCATCATCATCGGCCTGGTCGGCGTGTTGTTGGCGGTGCTGGTGTCCGGTCTCAACGAGATGGTCACCAAGGTGGCGCTTGCCGATATCCGCGGTGCGCTGTACATCGGCTTTGATGAAGGCACCTGGCTGGTCGCCGCCTACACGGCCACTTCCGTGGCGGCCATGGCCTTTGCGCCGTGGTGTTCGGTGACGTTTTCCCTGCGCCGTTTCACGCTGTGCGCCATCGGCTTGTTCACCGTGTTGGGCATTCTCTGCCCGTTCGCACCCAACTACGAAAGCCTGCTGCTGCTGCGTACCGTGCAAGGCCTGGCCGGTGGCGCGCTGCCCCCGATGCTGATGACCGTGGCACTGCGTTTCCTGCCCGCCAACGTCAAGCTGTATGGCCTGGCCGGCTACGCCCTGACCGCCACCTTCGGCCCGAGCCTGGGTACTCCGCTGGCGGCGTTGTGGACCGAATACGTCGGCTGGCAGTGGGCGTTCTGGCAAATCGTCGCGCCGTGCCTGCTGGCGATGGTCGCCGTGGCCTATGGCATACCGCAGGACCCGCTGCGCCTGGAGCGTTTCAAACAGTTCAACTGGCGCGGCCTGCTGCTGGGCTTTCCGGCGATCTGCATGTTGGTGATCGGGCTGTTGCAGGGCAATCGCCTGGATTGGTTCGAGTCGGGCCTGATCACCTTCCTGTTGTGTGGTGGCACGCTCTTGCTGGTGTTGTTCATGCTCAACGAATGGTCGCAGCCAATACCCTTCTTCAAATTGCAGATGCTCGGCCTGCGCAACCTGGCCTTCGCCCTGATCGTGCTGGCAGGCGTGCTGATGGTGCTGACCTCGGTGATCATCATCCCCTCCAGTTTCCTTGCCCAGGTCCAGGGGTACCGGCCGTTGCAAACTGCGCCGGTGATGCTGCTGATGGCGTTGCCGCAATTGATCGCGTTGCCGTTGGTGGCGGCGCTGTGCAACCTGCGCTGGGTCGATTGCCGCTGGGTGCTGGGGATTGGCCTTGGCATGTTGGTGCTGTGCTGCATCGGCAGTTCGCACCTGACTTCGGCGTGGATCCGCGACGATTTTTATGGCTGGTACCTGTTGCAGATTTTCGGCCAGCCTATGGCCGTGTTGCCACTGCTGATGTTGTCCACCGGCAGTATTCAACCCATCGAAGGGCCGTTCGCTTCGGCCTGGTTCAATACCGTCAAGGGCCTGGCCGCTGTGATCGCCACTGCGGTGCTGGATACATTGACCACCCAGCGCGGGCATTTCCATTCAACCATGTTGGTGGACCGCCTGGGCAATTCGCCCCTGGCCGACACTGAGGCTCCGGGCCTCGCCCACCGCTTGCACGAGCAGACCGTGGTGCTGACCTCTTCGGATCTTTACGTCGTCATGGCCGGTGTCGCGGTGGCGTTGATCCTGCTGATTTTCTGGATGCCCACGCGGATCTATCCGCCTCGCGCTCCGGCCTGACCACAAGGACTTTCCATGAAACGCAAAGACAAAATTGCCGTCTCCGTTATTGCTGTATTTGCCGTTGGCGTACTGGTTTATCTGGTTGCGCCGGGCGTACTGGGCAGCAAGCACCAGACCACCAACGACGCCTTCGTCGCCGCCGACTTCACCCTGGTGGCGCCGCGGGTGGCGGGCTTCATCAAGGAAGTGCTGGTAGAAGACAACCAGCGCGTCAAGGCCGGCCAACTGTTGGCGTTGATCGACGACCGCGACTTTCGCGCCGCCGCCCAGGCCGCCGATGCCGACACCTTGGTCGCCCAGGCCCAGTTGAAAAACGCCAGCGCGACCCTGGAGCGCCAGAGCTCGGTGATCGCCCAGGCCCAGGCCACTGTCGCGGCGGATCGCGCCGAAGTCGCCTTCGCCGAACACGAACTGAACCGCTACAACCACCTCGCTGGCGTCGGCGCAGGTACCGTGCAGAACGCCCAACAAGCCAAGACCCGTATCGACCAGGCCACCGCACGCCTGGCCAAATCCACCGCAGTGCTGGCCGCCGAACGCAAGCAGGTGGAAATCCTCACCGCCCAGCGTGACGCCGCCGAAGGTGGGCTCAAGCGCGCCCAGGCGGCGTTGGAAATGGCCAGTTATCAGTTGTCCTACACGCGCATTGTCGCGCCGGTCGATGGCATGGTCGGCGAGCGAGCGGTGCGGGTCGGCGCCTATGTGACCCCGGGCAGCAAGATCCTCGCGGTCGTGCCGCTGGCCGAGGCCTATGTGGTAGCCAACTTCCAGGAGACGCAACTGTCGCATATGCACGCGGGGCAAGCGGTGCAGGTCAGCGTCGACAGCCTTGACGGCGAACTGCTCAAAGGCCATCTGGAAAGCTTGGCGCCGGCCACGGGGGTGACCTTTGCCTCGGTCAAACCGGACAACGCCACCGGCAACTTCACCAAGGTGGTGCAGCGTATTCCGGTGAAGATCGTGCTTGAGCCGAACCAGCCATTGACCGAGCGCCTGCGCGTCGGCATGTCGGTGGAAGCCAGCGTCGATACGCGGCCGGTCGCGCAACAGCGTGAGGTGGCCCAGCAATGAAACACGTCGCCTGGCTCACCTTAAGCCTGATCAGCCTGAGTGCCTGCACGGTCGGTCCCGACTTCCAGCGGCCCGAGAGCCCGCAGATCAATCAGTGGAGCGAACCCCAGGGCCGACAAGCTGCCAGCCGTGCCGTTAGCGATCCCTTGCAGGAGCGCTGGTGGGACGTGTTCCACGACGCGCAGCTCTCAGCCCTTACACGCCGCGCCCTCAGCGATAACCTCGACTTGAAGCTGGCCAGCAGCCGCCTGCAACAGAGCCGCGCCGTACGCCAGGTGACCACCGCCGAGCGTTACCCCAATGTCGATGCGGGTGGCGGCTACCAGCGCAAACGTAACAGTGGCAAAGGCTTGAACGACCCTTCCGGCGAGAACGGCCGTTCGGCCTTCAACCAATGGGACATGGGCTTCTCGGCCTCATGGGAGCTGGATTTCTGGGGCCGGGTCAAGCGTGAAACCGAAGCAGCCGACGCCACGCTGGAAGTCGCCGAAAACGACCGCCGCGCCGTGCTGTTGTCGGTGTTGGCCGAGACCGCCCAGGACTATATCCAACTGCGCGGCGTACAAAATACACGCGCCGTCACCGAGCAAAACCTCGACGTCGCCCGCCACAGCCTCAAGCTCTCGCAACTGCGTCTGGCTGATGGCGTAGCGACCGACCTCGACGTGGCCGAAGCCGCCGCCCAGGTCGCGGCCATCGAAGCGCGCCTGCCGGACTTGCAACAGCGCCAGGACCAACTGATCAACGCCCTTAGCCTGCTGATGGGCGAGCCACCCCAGGCCCTGCACGCGCAGCTGTCCAAGGACGCCGCCGTGCCGCAAACCCAGCGTCAGGTCGCCATTGGCCTGCCCTCGGAGTTGGCCGAACGCCGTCCCGACATCCGCCAGGCAGAAGCGCGCTTGCACGCCGCCACTGCCAGCATCGGCGTGGCCAAGGGCGACTTTTACCCGCGCATCACCCTGTCCGGCAGCCTCGGCTCTCAAGCCATGCAACTGTCGGACTTCGGCTCCTGGGGCTCCCGCGCATTTGCCCTCGGCCCGCAATTAAGCCTGCCACTGTTCAACGGTGGGCGCCTGCAAGGCATGGTGGATTTGCGCGAAGCCCAGCAACAGGAAGCGGCCCTTGCCTACCAGCAAACCGTGCTGCGCGCCTGGCATGAAATCGACGACCAACTGACCCGCTACAACGCCAGCCAATTGCGTCGCGACAGCCTGGCCGAAGCGGTGCGCCAGAACCAGATCGCGCTGACCACCGCGCAACACCAGTACGTCGAAGGTGTGGCGGATTTCGTCAATGTACTCACCGTGCAAAGCGCATTGCTGGCAACTCAAGAGCAGTGGGTTGAAAGCTCCACCGGCGTGTCATTGGCCATGGTCGGCTTGTACAAGGCGTTGGGAGGAGGTTGGGAGTCGGTGTATCCGTTGCCAGTCGCTCAGTAATGAGGGTGCGCTTTGTTGCAGCCCGAGATCCTTGATCCTAAGCGAGGTCTGCTGCAAACCGGGTACACACATTGGAAAGCATGCGCACATCGGCATCGCTACAGCCTGCCGCTTCGAAAAAGCCCGAGGCTTCTCGCACGACGGCATACATATCCGTGACGATGGACCTTGCTTCATCCGCCCCCAACCCAAAGCGTTCAGGCGTACTCAGCAAATTGCTGACAGACGATACCCTGCCCTCATTCCCGATGATCAACGCCTGCAAGCCTAGTTGCGTGGGGTGGGGCAACACGTCAAATACTGGCGCAAGGGAATAGCCCGAGGCGCTGGTCAGCAGAAGCCCGGTTTGTTTCAGGTGGTCGTCGCTATTGCCGATCAGCACATTGAAGGCCATACGCTTGTAAAGCTCACGCATGTCAAAGGTGGCATCGTCGCAGACCTTCTTCAACACGTCGGCGATCCTGGAATAGGAAACGGCACTCTCAACCGCGTCAACTCGCATTCGCGGCTTCTCAGTGCTGACCAACGAATTGCAGCTGACATAGTGCTCGCGTCCAGCCCCCTCATGCCGGTCAAAACGTTCGACCATCAAAACCGGTTTGCCGGCGACCTCTACCAACTTGTGCCCGGCTGCGGGTAGACCTGCCGCATCCGCCATTTGAAGGCTGGCGAATTCAGCAAGTGGTTGATCGAAAACATCGTCGCTACGGCCGAATTTAGCAATCCATTCCTTACCTTCGTGAGTCACGGTGACCTTCGGCCTGGCGCCGCCCATGGAACTGCCGAATTCGAATAGCCGTGCGATTTCCGCAGGCAGGTCGACATTACCTTTTTCGACCTGATCAAGGCCCACCATGATTTTCTCAAGGTCTTCAAATCGCGGAGGTTGGTGCAGAGTCGGCAACAGGTTTCTTGACGCACTGAACAGCAGGCAGCCCACTCCCGCACCCCGCGAAGCAAGGAGCCATTCAACTTCGTTTTGTGGATGCTGTTTGTGGGTCGCCAGTAGAACACGCCGACCCCAATTGTCGGGCGTTGCGTCGTCGAGCACACCAAACATGCGTGTCGAGGAATACTGGTTAGGGGTCAGTGGCAGGCTAAGCGGGTCAATCGCAAATGCGTTGGGGCGCGCAAGCCAGCTGTTGGCGTAGCGAAAAACGAATCCGCTTGCGTGCATGGCCACCTCACCAACAGGGACCGGATCACCGACTGAGTGAGCTGAAAAAACGAATGCGTTACCAATCGGCTTCCAAGACATCAGGTTCCCCTTCTGTGCGAATTCGGTCGGGCTCACGGGCGAGGCTCATGGTAATCCCAACCTGGTCAAGTTCTGGTGACGCAATGCTCGCCATACCTTCTTCCAGGTCCATCGCGCTAAGCACATTCATCAGCACGCCGAGGGATACGCCTGCTTCTCCCTGTCTCAGCCGCTGATACGTCTGTCGTGTAATGCCCGCCCGGCTGCATATGGTCGAGATTTTCAAACGGCGACGAATACGGGCTATTTCGATACCGTTCCCGATACCTCTCATCAGTTCAGCGCTTCTCTCTGAGATATACCCTTTGTGGGGGTATGGCTTGCCTGTTTCATGCATGATATATCACCCCTTAAGGCAGTAAGGGCAACTTATATCATTCAAGTTGCTAAGGCCACACGCAAAAAAACCGGTTTGATAGACGGTTTTTTTCCATGTTTGGAAGATTCAAGGGTTCTGCAAAAACACCACATACCCCCGAAACCACTCATTCCCTTGCAAATACCCTGGCGCCTCCCACTCGCCGCCTTGAATCAAACCGATCTTGAACGGAACTCCCATTCGGTTCATCCGTGGCAGGTACGCCGAATAATCCGGGATGCTGTGCCGTCCTTGATACGTCTGCACCACCACTTCGTCCACCACGCCTTTGAGCTGGGCGATGGCGGCCGGGTCGGCGTTGCTGCTCCAGTCCATCAGGCCGGTGATGCTTAACCGCAGGTCGGCAGGCAGACGCCGGCGCAGGTCGCGCAGAAAATCAGCGTATTCGTGCAGGTACTGGGTGCGGGCGTCGAAGTCGATCTGGATGCCGATCACAGGGTTACCCGCGTCGCGCCAGCGTTGCACCTGGCCGAGCAGTTGGGTGTAGACCTGTTCCGGCCAGTGCAAGGTGTGGGCGCGATAGACCACCCAGATTTCGCCTTGGCTAATGCGTGGCACGCTGATGCCTTGGGCGATCAATTGCACGCCGCGCTGGGGGGCGCGGCGGGTGGAGTTGATCTGGCCTTGCAGGATGTACAGGGTTTTTGCCTGCTTGATCACAGGCTGCGGCGTGACACCACTCCACAGCCAGAAAGCGTCATAGTCGCGGGCGTCGACGGCGCCGAAAGCCGGGCTCGCCAGCAACAACAAGCCCAGCCACAGCGACTTCACCAGTAGTACTGCAGCGACTTGCCCCACTGGGTATCGGCAAAACCGGTCTTGAGTTGGCGGAACCAGGCTTTGCGCACCGCTGGCGCAACGTCTTCACCCCCGCAGCTGTTGTAACCGGCCGGCGCGTAGCAGTTGATGGCGCGGAACAACGCGTACGCCTTGTCGGTTTTCGGTGCTTTGGCGTTGGCGATCACCTGTTTGTAGCCGTCCAGCCGCGAGAAGGTTTCACCCTTGAACTGCGATTCGGTGCTGCCCAGGCTGTCGGCGGCGCGGGGTTGTTCCAGTGGCATGCCGTCCAGGCCGTTGCGCAGGATGAACTCACCGAAGCAGTTCAAGGCGTGGGGGTTTTTGGCCTCATCCTGCAAGGTCGCGGCGGTTTGCGCGATGCTTGGGCAGGCGTAGCCGGATTCGGCCTTGTCACCATTCCACTGGAACAGCTTCAAGGTCTGGCCGCTGGTGTAGGTGTAGCCCAGGCTGGTGCCGAGCTTGCCATCAGAGAGCGAGGCCTGCTTGAGGTCATCGGCAAAGGTCGCGAACTGGCGGTGCAGCAGGTCTTTGTAGAGCAGCACGAATTGCGCGCTCTGGCGTTCGGTCGGGTCGCTGGCGTTGGCGATCTGCTGGCGCAGCAGGTCGGGCCCGGCGACGTTGCGCAGCAGGATGTAGCGCACTTGCTTGGCGCTGATCGGCGAATCGGTTGCGAACACCTTGGCCAGTTGGCCGCTGCGCTCATAGTTCATCGCCAGGGCTAACTCCAGTTGGTCGCGTTGCAGCGGTTGCTTGGCCAGCGGTAGCATTTGCAGCCACAGGCTCTCGGCGCCCTTCCAATCTTGCTTGGCCTCCAGTGCCAAGGCGCGCAAGGTCTGCTGGCTGAAGGCAAAGTAGTCGAGGTTCGACGGCATATCCGCAGGCAGATGCTTGAGGGCAGCATCAGGTTGATGCTCGACGTACAGGGCATACGCCGCTTGCAGGTAGTCGAACAACGCCGGTTCGTTGGCGAATGTGCTCTTTTGCTTGTCGAGGTCTTCGCGGCTCAACAGGGGCGGCGTATGGGCGCGCATCGCCATCAGGTCGCTGACCACTTGCAGCATCGGGCTGTTCGCCGAGTTGTTGCCGACCATGAGCAACTTGAGGTCGGCTTCTTCGACCAACTCGTCGACGCTCACGTTACGCTGGGCGTCAGTGGCCTCGGTGAATTGCCAGGTGAAGTCTTCGGCGAGCTTGGCGTCGTCGTTCGCCAGCCAATGCACGCGGCGCAACAGGCCACGGGCGGACGCAACGTAATCGCCTTGTGGATAATGTTTCAGGTAACCGAGAAAGCCTTCTTCAGCGTCGCTCAAGGCAGACTTATCCACATGCTCGCGTTGCGGCATCCCGTACTCATCGAAGGCTTCGGCCTGGGCCCGGTTCAACGAGGTGCGTGCGGTCATGTACAGCGCGGTTTCTTTCAGCCAGGGCACCTCGCTGGTCGAGGCGGCGGCGAAACCGCGCTCGGCGTAAACGAAGCGACCGCCGTAGAAATCGGCGGCGGCCTGCAGGTAAGTGCGAAACAGCTGGGCATTGGCCGAGGGCGTCAACTGCGCGTCCACCACCTGGCCTGTGAAGTCACAGGTGGTCAGCAACTGCAACCGCGCTTTCACCAGCACGTCGCGCTCGGCTGGCGGCATATCGGCTTTGATCACCTGACTGATAAACGCCGTGGCGCTGTCATCGCTGTTGCTGCGGCAGCGGCTGCCTTCGCCATTCAGGAACGCTTCACCGGCAGTCTTGTATTCCTCGCGCTTGATGCCCAGCGGTTGGAGCAGGGTGTCGAGTTCGGCCGTGCGTGAATCGTCCGCTTTGTTATCGGGCTCATCATTCGCGGCCGGCACCGGCACCAGGCGATACACCGGAAACGGCACCGGGCCGAGACCCTGGGCCAAATCGTCTTCGCCCAAGGCATTGGGCGTCAGCGGCGCGGCTTTTTTGTCGGCCAGCAACAGGCGCAGGTTGACCCGGCTGTCGTTGCCCGGGCTGAGAAAGGGCTGGTTGCTGCACGGTTCGAGGCTGTCACGCGAGACGCGCCAGTCGGGGTAGCATGAATCGTCGGAACTGGCCTGGGCCTGTAGGGAAATACCGGCCAGCAGGGCCAGTGCCAGAGGTGACAAAAAACCGATGCGCATGACGTGTCCTTGATCCTGAGTCCTTGGAGGGCCCCAATAATAGCCTGTTCTGAGCGGTGCTTCGGTGAGGTCCTACGCAAAATACCGATTTGTCCGATTCCAGCGGCGAAGCCTGGGCTTTTGTCCTAGAGTGGCGGTGTTTGCGCTCAGGCAAGCGAGCTAATGCCAGGGGTATTGAAGTGCGTCGGTCTGTGGTTGAGCAAAACGAAAAAGCCGGAGCGCTGCCAGCCTTGCAGCGCCTGGCCTGGCAAGGTGCTGGTCGACTCAGCCGTCTCTGGTGGGTACCGATCTTGGCGCTGGCCATGGCCCTGCGGTTTTACCACCTCACCTCGGCGGCGATCTGGGGCGATGAAGGGTCGAGCCTGTTGCTCAGTGAATACGCCGTGGCCGACCTGTGGTTTCACGCGGCCCATGATGTGCATCCGCCGCTGTATTTCTTCCTGCTGCGCGGCTGGATCGAAGTGTTCGGCGACAGCATCGGGCCCATTCGCAGCATGAGCGCGCTGCCGGGCGTAGCCGTGGTTGGCTTGGGCATCTGGCTGACGCGGCAACTGTCCACCCGGCGCACGGCGGTGCTGGCGGGCATCCTGCTGGCGCTGTTGCCGACGGCGGTGCGCTACAGCCAGGAAGTGCGCATGTATTCGCTGCTGGGCGTGTGGCTGCTGGGCGCCACGCTGGCGCTGGTGTACTGGATGCGTCAGCCCGAACGCACGCGCTATTTGGCCGCGTATGTGCTGTTGATGAGTGCCGGTTTCTACACGCATTACTTCACCGCGCTGTGCGTGCTGGTGCATTGGGCTTATCTGGGGATGCAGGCGCCAGGCCAACGTTTGATAACGCGGCCTGCATGGTGGGCGGCCAACGTGGTGATCGTGTTGTTGTACCTGCCTTGGCTGCCGAACCTGTTGGACCTGGTGCAGCATGTCGACCAGCTCAAGGTGGGCGGCGACATCGGCTGGGAAGAGCCGGTCAACCTGCTGTCTGTGCCCTCGATGATCTGGCAGTTCGTGTTGCAGGATGCCGGCGATGATTTGTGGACGCCGCTGTTCTGGATATTTCCGCTGCTGCTGATTGCGGTGGTGTGGATGACGGCCTGGCGCCACCCGGGAGCTCGTTTGCCGGCGTTGTTTTTCTTGTTGCCGTTGCTGTTGGTGTATGGCGTGTCGTTTATCTCGCCGGTCTTTATCGAGCGCTACCTTACGGTGTATGCCCTGGGTTTGCCGATCGTCCTGGCGCTTGCCATCGACCGCTTGCCGTCACGCTTGTCATGGCTGGGCGCAGCGCTGTGGGTGCTGTTTGTGGGCATGGAACTGCTGGGCCTGAAGAACAACTTCGAGGTGGATGAGCACGACCAATTCAACGTGCCGGTGGAGTTCGTCAATCGCAATTACCAGGAAGACGACCGCATCGTCCTCAGCGATATGATGTGGTATCTGAGCTACGTGTACTACGACGAAACTGACGCCCAGTTGCAGCTCTACACCCCGCCCAAACCCGACGGCACGTCGACCCGGCCAAATGCCTACGGCTTCGGCACCCTGGTAGATCAGGATGGCGGGCGCATCTATCTGGATTCTTTATCGGCATTACCGGCCAATACCCGGCGCGTATGGCTGATCAGCAGCAATGAAGCACCGGACGACTTCGCCCCGCTCCCCGAAGGTTGGCGCGAGCTCAGTCGCCAGGACGGCGGTGGCGCACGGGCGCGTCTGTTCGTGCTGTGCAAGGTGCCGGCGCCGCAACCTGAGGGTTGCCGCTAGACTCGATTAACCCTTCTCTATCAGGCAGGAGCTCATCATGGAATCGCCAGTGCATAGCTTGCCGTCGTTGTTCAAACAGCTTGGGCTGGACGATGACCCGGTCAGTATTGAAAAATTTGTAGCCACTCATTCGCCGCTCAAGCCCGAATTGGAACTGGCGGATGCGTTTTTCTGGACGGCCAGCCAAAAAGCGTTTTTGCGTGAGGAGATTCTCGAAGATGCGGATTGGGCGGAGGTGGTGGATGAACTGAACTTGATGTTGCGCGGTGGGCGAGGGGTGTAAAAAACTTAGCCGTTACGCTGAAACTTGAAAAAATCTGGTGAGGCTTGAAAAAATCTGGGTTTTAATCGCTTCAGTGAGCTTTTTCTGAGGTTACGGATGTCTTTGGTCGGTTATGCCCATCTCCATCAGACCCTCGGGCTGAAAGCCATTGCGCCTGCCCGTACCGCAATGATCAAGCCTGTCACGCGGATCTCGATGATTGGCGATTGCCTGGCCGTTCCCCATGGAGTGGCGCCTGCTGCTGATTCAGTGCTCGACCATATTCTCTTTGCCCTCAAACACGAAGGCATCAACCTCGGCATCCTTGCCCAGGCACTTGAAGCGGTCAGCGCGGACCAACTGCTGCAAGAGCTGGATAAAGCACCCAACGGCGTATTCATCCGCAAAGCCTGTTATTTATGGGAGGGCCTGACCCTCCAACGGTTGGACTACAGCAAGCCAATCAACAGCCGCGTTTCCCCTCTGTTTGATCCGCAACGCTACGTAACCGGGCCTTCTACGCGAAATTCCCGCTGGCGGATCGACTTCAACGGTTTGGGTTCTTTGGCCTACTGTGCGACTGTTGAGCGTACGCAGGAAATTGATGCCTTGATGAGCCTCGATGTCCTGGGCCGTGCCAAATCCTTCATGGCCAGCCTCCCACCCGAAATGATGGACCGCGCCATCCAGTGGGCGTACCTGCACGAAACCCGCGATTCATTTGCCATCGAAAAAGAACAACCCAGCGAAGAAAAATCCCGCCGTTTCGTCCAACTACTGCGCCAGTCCCATGAAGGCCGTTTGCTCACCGAAGACTACTTGGTCGAACTGCAAAACAGCACCGTCTCCAATCCCTTCGACAAAGCCGTTGCGTTTCGCCACGAACAAAATCATCTGCACAACGGCCTGCGCGGCGGCGCCGGTGTGAGCTACGTGCCGCCAGCACCAGAGCTTTGCCAGGAACTGATGGAAGAGCTGATGGCCTTCGCCAACCAACCCGTGCGAGACGTTGATCCCTTGGTCGCGGCTGCCGTCACTGCTTTCGGCTTCGTGTTCCTGCACCCGTTCATGGACGGTAATGGCCGCCTGTCTCGCTTCCTGATCCACCAGACGCTTTGTCATTACGGCGCACTGGGAAATGGCTTGTTGCTACCAGTCTCCGTCGCCATGAAGCACGAGGAACAAGCCTATCTGGAGGCGCTCAAGACCTTCTCCCAGCCGACGCGGGAATTCTGGAACGTTACTTGGCTGGACGGCGACCACATGGCGTTCGACTTCATCGGCCACCCCTCGATCTACCGCTACTGGGACGCCACCCGCTGCGTCGAATTCACCCTGCAAATGGCCCGCCGCGCACTGGAAGTCGAACTGCGCGAAGAAACCGAATTCCTCGACCGCTACGACCGCGTGATCAAGGCCGTGAATCAACGCTACGACGTGCGTGGCAGTGATTTGTCGAAGCTGGTGATGATGTGCCTGGATAACGAGGGCAAGCTTTCCAAGCATCGGTGCAAACAGTTTCAGTACAGCGTGGCGGAGGAGGTGTTTGGGTTTATTGAGGAGGAGGTGGGGCATGCTCTGCGCGAAATCGGGAAATTTCCTATCGAGTAAACGGAAGTGGACGATAGTGGTCGGTGCGGCAGGTCGTTATTAACAGGCGCTGACTCCCTGCTCTGGACACAATATGAAACGCCTGATTCCCCGCGACGAAATTGAAAACTATGAACTCACAAAGATCGAGAGTCCCTATTTTGCGAGAATAAGAATAAGGGAGTTTTTTCGTGCGCCGTATGCGTTGCCCGGACTGCGTGGGCTGCTCAGGGAGTGCAATATTTCTCCGGTGTGTTGCTCCACGGAACAAGAGCAACGGCGGGTTATAGACAAACTGGCAGTTGGTGATTGGTTGTTTGTGACGGACCGCCCCTTTCTCCCCTTAAGTAGGGAATGTCGCGTCAAGTACGGATATTTAATGGGTCAGCGGCTGTATGTCGGGCCTGGCAAATGGGAGAAGGTAAGCATCGATTACGATGGAATTAAAAATACCGCGATTCTCGCCGCTAATCGGTTAGTTTCAGCAGCTGATGAGGGTCGGGTGTTTTTATCGGATGGAAAGGATCTTGCGAACACCACCAGAGTTATGACTCAGCGGTGGGTAAGGCTTGATAGTCGAGATGATCAACTCACCCACAGATCAGTTGAGCGTCGATATGGAGAGCTGCGGCATATAAAGCAGCGTTATTTGGAGGGCGATGACAACTGGCAAGTGGGTGGTAAGTCGTGGCATTGGCAGCCTGTAACACCGGATGTGGTTTATGAATACAAGGAGGCAGGAAAGTGACGCGCAAGCATGTTTTTTGGTTTTGGGGGGCAATGGATGCCCTTTATCTGATTCGGTATGCAGTGACCAGCGCAATGGAGGGAAGGATTCCTTATTTAAGCGATATTGAAAGTGCTTCGTGGGTGCTGCGTGAGCATAGTGTTGTGCAGTTGTACATGTTCGGTTTTGCCATGCTGCTGCAAGTTTCCATCGTTCTCTCGTGTCTGCTGTTCTTTCTTGGTCGTGAACAGGTGAGGTGGGTTACTTACTTTCAAACACCCTTGCGATTGGCTTTTATTGTGCCTTCTGTTTCGCTGTTGCTGGTAGGTGCTCAGCTTGTTCCTAACTACAATGTGGTGTTGATGGCTGTGCTAGTGGCTGGCTCTGAAGGCGTTAAGGTGTGGAGCGTATGGCGATGGAGGAAAAAATCTTGACCAGCCAAGAGGCATGACGATCAACCGAGCCGGTTGCACATCCTCGACCATCCCCCCTATAGTTCGCCCCGTCGCCGCACATCGGCGATCGGATTTGGCGATCCGCGTTCTACGAAGCGTTACAGCGTTCAAATTCCGTGCTTTCCCCGTGGGTGAAGGCACGCAGTTTTATGGCGGCTGTGCGCGGGAGATCTTCGGATCTGCCGGGTTTCGTAGATTACCGGTTCGCCAACCTGCGTACAGCTGCCACCCTTTCTCGTTTGGCGACGAGCAATGGTGATTTTGAACTCAATCTTCGAGATTTAACTCATGGAACAATTTTCTGCTTTCAAGTCCAACCCCACCAGCGTTCCCGTCCTCGCCTTCAACACCTTTGCCCCCTCGCATTTGCTCCACGAAACAGCTCGCAGTCGCGTGCGTATCGGCACTGAGCTTTTGGAGACCCTCGTCTCAACAAGCGACAACCCAAACCTCCATCACTTGGTCACTGCCGCATTGGTTTCACTGCGCGATGGCCTGGACATGCTGGGCGAGATCCAGCGTCGCCTCGATGGTCAGGCTGAAAAATAGCCCGGGCATCCGACGCTGATCCAAATGTGGGAGGGGGCTTGCTCCCGATGAGGGCGTGTCAGTAAATGCATCAGTGGCTGACCCCTCGCCATCGGGAGCAAGCCCCCTCCCACATTCGCCCGGCGGTGTAGCCGCTGAATCGCTCCATCCATCGAGAAATTGTTTCAAAACTTGACGGCTCTTCCTCCCTCCACCATATTAATAGTTAGCAAACTAACTGTATGCGAACTATCCAGTGTCCCAATCCCTCGAACAACTTCAGATGAACCTGAGCAGCAGCATGGTGGTGGGCGCCCGTAACTGGCGCAAAATCTGCCAGACCACGCTGGTCAGCTATGGCATCTCCGAAGCCTGCGCCGTGCCGTTGTTGATGATCGGTCGCTTGGGTGACGGTGTGCACCAGGTCAAAGTAGCCCAGGCCTCCGGCATGGAAAGCCCGTCATTGGTGCGCCTGCTCGATCGTCTGTGCGGCGACGGCTATGTGTGCCGCACCGAAGACATCCACGACCGCCGCGCCAAGGCCCTGAGCCTCACCGAGCGCGGCCGTGAACTGGTGCAGGCGGTAGAAGCCCAACTGGTTCGCCTGCGCAAGGAAGTCCTTGTGGATATCGCGCCCACCGACCTGGAAGCCGCACTGCGCGTGCTGCGCGCCTTCGAAGCGGCCGAGGCTGTGGCGCCTTGAACGGATTTTTTACCGGCTTCCCGCCCGCCCGCGACTGGTTCTACGGGGTCCGCACGTTCGCCGCGTCGATGATTGCGCTGTACATCGCCATGCTGATGCAAATGCCGCGTCCGTACTGGGCGATGGCTACCGTGTATATCGTCTCCAGCCCGTTTGTCGGGCCCACCAGTTCCAAGGCTTTGTACCGCGCCATTGGCACCTTTATGGGGGCAGCGGCGGCGGTGCTGTTTGTGCCGATGTTCGTGCAGTCGCCTTACCTGTTGGTGGTAGTGATTGCGTTATGGACGGGCACCTTGCTGTTCCTCTCCATGCACCTGCGCACGGCCAATAATTACGCCCTGATGCTGGCCGGCTATACCTTGCCGCTGATCGCCCTGCCAGTGGTGGATAACCCCCTGGCGGTGTGGGACGTGGCTGAAGCGCGTACCGAAGAAATCTTCCTTGGCATCGCGGTCGCAGCGGTGGTGGGCGCAATGTTCTGGCCACGGCGCCTGATGCCGGTGTTCGATGGCTCGGTGGCCAAGTGGTTCAGCGATGCTCAGGTCTATAGCCAACGCTTCCTCACCCGCCAGATTGACCCTGAAGCGGTCAGCAACCTGCGCGGTGGCATGGTTGCCACCTTCAACACCCTTGAGTTGATGATCGGCCAGTTGCCCCACGAAGGCGCGCGGCCGCAAACGGTGCGCAACACCAAAGAACTGCGCGGGCGCATGATTCATCTGCTGCCGGTAATCGACGCGCTGGATGACGCGGTGTACGCCATCGAGCATCGCGCACCGGAGTTTCTCGACCGGCTCAAACCGTTGCTGGAGGAAGCCAACGCCTGGCTGCAAAGCACCACTGAACAAGCGCCCCTGGAACGCTGGCGTGTGCTGCGTGACCAGATCGACGCCGCGCAACCCCAGGGCGAGGCGCTGGATGACCGCCACACGTTGCTGTTCTCCAACGCCCTGTACCGCCTCGGCGAATGGGTCGACTTGTGGCAAGACTGTCGCAGCCTGCAAGCCGCCATCCAGTGTGAAAGCCAGGACACCTGGCGCGCCGTCTACCGCCACTGGCGCCTGGGCCGGCTCACGCCATTTCTCGACCGTGGCCTGATGTTCTACTCGGCGTTTTCCACCGTGACCGCGATCATCGTCGCCTCGGTGCTGTGGATTCTGCTGGGCTGGACCGATGGCGGCAGCGCCGTGATCCTGGCCGCCGTCGCCTGCAGCTTCTTCGCTTCGATGGACGACCCGGCGCCGCAGATCTACCGGTTCTTTTTCTGGACCGCCATGTCGGTGCTGTTCGCCAGCCTGTATCTGTTCCTGGTGCTGCCCAACCTGCACGATTTCCCCATGCTGGTGCTGGCCTTCGCCGTGCCGTTTATCTGCATCGGCACCCTCACCGTGCAGCCACGCTTCTACCTGGGCATGTTGCTGACGCTGGTCAACACCTCGTCGTTCATCAGCATCCAGGGCGCCTATGACGCGGATTTTCTCAACTTCGCCAACGTCAACCTGGCTGGGCCCGTGGGCCTGCTGTTCGCATTTGTGTGGACCTTGATCGCCCGGCCCTTCGGCGCCGAACTGGCGGCCAAGCGCCTGACCCGTTTCAGCTGGCGTGACATCGTTGGCCTGACCGAGCCCGCAACCCTGAACGAACACCGGCACATGGCCGCACAAATGCTCGACCGCCTGATGCAACACCTGCCGCGCCTGGCCCTTACCGGCCAAGACACCGGCAGCGCCCTGCGCGACCTGCGCGTAGCGCTGAACCTGCTCGACCTGCTGGCCTACTCGCCGCGCATCCTCGGTGTGCCACGGGTGTTGCTCAACCAGGTGGTGGAAGGGGTGGGCGGTTACTTCAAAGCGTGCCTCAAGGCCGGTGAACGCTTGCCCGCACCCAGCGGTCTGCTGATGACCCTGGACCGTACGCGCCGCGCCCTCAACGGCCAGGGCCTGCAAGACGAAGACGACACCCGCCTGCACCTGCTGCACGCCTTGGCCGGCCTGCGCCTGGCGTTGTTGCCCGGTGTGGAATTCATTGGCGGCACGGAAATGGAAGCGCCGCTACCCGATGGAGCGCCTTTATGATCGGTGATCTGGATATCAGCGGGGTGTTCCTGCCCACGCTGCTGGTGCTGATGGGCATTACCTATGTGTTGTTTCTGGTGGTGCACGGGCTGTTGACGCGCATGCACTTCTATCGCCTGGTCTGGCACCGGGCATTGTTCAATGTGGGGCTTTACGCGCTGTTGCTGGGCGCGGTGGACTCACTCAGTCGATATTTGATGACATGAAAAAACCTTTTTTGACTATCGGCCGTGTCGTCCTGACGTTGTTGATCGTGAGTTTCGCGGTCGTCGTTGTGTGGCGCATGGTCATGTACTACATGTTTGCCCCCTGGACCCGTGACGGCCACATCCGCGCCGACATCGTGCAGATCGCCCCGGACGTCTCCGGGCTGATCCAGCGGGTGGACGTGCGTGACAACCAGTTGGTGACCAAAGGCCAGGTGCTCTTTGCCGTCGACCAGGACCGCTTCAAGCTGGCCCTGCGCCAAGCCCAGGCCGCCGTGGCCGACCGCCAGGAAACCCTGGCCCAGGCCCAGCGCGAGTACAAGCGTAACCGTGGCCTCGGCAACCTGGTGCCCAGCGAGCAGTTGGAAGAAAGCCAGTCCCGCGTGGCTCGCGCCCAGTCCGCCCTGGCCGAAGCGCAAGTGACGGTGGACTCCGCCCAACTCAACCTCGACCGCTCGGTGATCCGCAGCCCCGTGGACGGCTACGTCAACGACCGCGCACCGCGCACCCAGGAGTTCGTCACTGCCGGGCGCCCGGTGCTGTCGGTGGTGGACAGCAACTCCTTCCACATCGACGGCTACTTCGAAGAAACCAAGCTCGACGGCATCCACGTCGGTATGGGCGTGGACATCCGCGTGATCGGCGACAACGCTCGACTGCACGGGCATGTGCAGAGCATCGTCGCCGGTATCGAAGACCGCGACCGCAGCAGCGGCTCGAACCTGCTGCCCAACGTCAACCCGGCGTTCAGCTGGGTGCGCCTGGCCCAGCGGATCCCCGTGCGCATTGCCTTTGACGATGTGCCGGCGGACTTTCGCATGATCGCCGGGCGCACGGCGACGGTGTCGATCATCGACGACAAGGTTAAAGACGGGGACAAACCATGAAGCGGCTTCTGGCAACCGCTTCCCTGGGATTGTTGCTGTCGGCCTGCCAAGTAGTGGGCCCGGATTACAAACTGCCGGAGCAGGCCGCAGTCAACCGTGGCGACCTGCAAGGACCGATCATGGGCGAGGGCAGCAACGTGGTCTCGGCGCCGGTTCCGGCCGATTGGTGGAAGCTGTATAACGACCCGCGCCTGGACCAGCTGGTGCAGCAGGCCATGGCCTCCAACACCGATCTGCGCGTGGCCGCCGCCAACTTGCAGCGTTCGCGTTACCAGGTGCAGCAGGCTGAATCCGCCGGCGGCTGGAGTGCCGGCGCCAAGGCCGAGGCCCAGCGCTTGCAGGAATCTGGCGAAGCATTTTTGCTGCCGGACAAAGTCCCGGTCGGCAACATCGGCAGCGTCGGCATCACCACGTCCTATCAGTTCGACCTGTTCGGCACCTTGCAGCGCGGCATCGAAAGCGCCAAGGCCAGCGCCGATGCAACCCAGGCGGCGGCGGATATCGCTCGCATCACCCTGGTGGCCGATGTGGTGCGTTCCTACACCCAGGTGTGCGCGGCCAACGAAGAGCTGGCGATTGCCAACGAATCCCTCGATCTGCAAGCGCAGAGCACCAAGCTGACCCAGCGCCTGCGGGATGCCGGGCGCGGCGACGAAACCCAGGTGACCCGCTCGCAAACCCAATACAAATCCCTGCGCGCCGACATTCCGCGCTATGAAGCCTCGCGCCAGGCCGCACTGTTCCGCCTGTCGATGCTGCTGGCCAAGCCCGTAGACCAACTGCCGGCCGGCACTGGCACCTGCGCCGAGCTGCCACACATCGCCCAGTTGCTGCCGGTGGGCGACGGTGCCACGCTGCTCAAACGTCGCCCTGATGTGCGCCAGGCTGAGCGCCAGTTGGCTGCCGCGACCGCACGTATCGGCGTGGCCACCGGCGCGCTGTATCCGGATATCAGCATCGGCGCCACGGTAGGCACCGTGGGCCTGCTGGAAAACCTCGGCACACCGGCCACCAACCGCTGGGGCTTTGGCCCGATGATCAGTTGGACCGTGCCGACCAACGGCGCCCGTGCGCGTATCCATGAAGCCGAAGCTGCGACCCAGGGCGCTTTGGCGCACTTCGACGGCGTGGTGCTCAATGCCATCCGTGAAACCCAGACCGGCCTGGCGCAATACACCGCGGTGTTGCAGCGCCGCGACGCCCTGGCCGAAGCCGAACAGTCGGCGCGAGAAGCCGCAGGCCAGACCCATCGCTTCTTCCAGGCCGGCCGCGAATCGTTCCTGGCCGACCTGCAAGCCACGCGCACCTACACCGATATGCGCGCGCAATTGGCGACGGCCAACACCCAGGTTGCCATGAGCCAGATCGATCTGTTCCTGGCCCTGGGCGGCGGCTGGGAAAGCGGACGAACGCAAGGGGTAAAACCCGGCAAACCGTGAGGTGATTGCTATGCTTTGTCAGGTGAGGCGCCGTGACGTCTCACCCGACAAAGCTCGCGTTTGCTCATGGGGATTCCAATAATGAAAAACCCTTATGCTCCCGCTTTCTGGTGCGTGCTCTTCGCACTGGTATTGTTATCGGCCGCGTATTTCTACGGTGTCATGCTCGCCCATCAACTCGACAAGGCCATGGTGTTCCTGGACAGCGCCTGCCTGGTGATCGGCACCTTGTCCATCGGCGTGGTGGCCTGGGCGTCTTATCAAAACCAGCGAGTGAAGAAAAAGCTCCTCGAACAAGGCAAGACCCGCGTCGCGATCTGGGACACCAAGGTTGCCCTGCGCCGCGTCGAAACCGTATTCGACCGCTATTTCTGGGGCAGCTACTGGCAGCCCGGGCGCACCTTCCAGGAGGTCATGGGCGACCTCACCGGCACGCCGCTGGAAAAAAGCCTCGAAGTCCTGAAAAAGCAGTGCGTGCTGCTGGATCGACAGGTCGCAGACGGTAGGCACTGGCTCGATAACGCGCGGGAATTGTCCGACGTGGCCACGCAAATGGCCCGCGAGCGCTACCAACTGGATTTTTTCGACCCCAAGACCGACACCCCCGGCAATGCCGTGATCCACCGCGAGTTCGAGGTGCTGGTGTACACCTGGACCGCCCGCTTGAAGAGTTTTGATCACCAGTTGGATGAAGTCGAACAGGAGTACTCCTGAACTCCTACGGAACTGATCCCTCTGAAAGGCTGGGCCGTTTGCGCTCGCCAGTGCTAATCTTCCCCCGTTTTCGGCGGGCTTGAGCCAACCCCTTCGGGGTTCAAGGAAGACAGCCCACTTCTCACAGGATTTGATCAGGTCACTTCATGAATAAGCCAGCAGTTGTTTTCTTGGGTTTTGTTGTCGCCATCGGCGCCGTCAGTGCGGGCGGCGCCTGGTACACCGGTAAACAACTGGAGCCGGTCCTGCAAACCGCCATCCAGAACGCCAACAAAGAGTTGCAGACCTCCATGGCCGGCGTCGACGGCAGCGTGGCTCTGGAACTGGTGTCTCTGGACCGTGGCGTGTTCAGCAGCACGGCGCACTATCGCCTCAAGGGCCAGGGCAGCGTGTTCGGTGAAGACAACCCGAACCCTGAGTTGCTGTTCGTCGACCATATCGAGCACGGCCCGCTGCCGTTCTCGCGCCTGGTGACCCTCAAGTGGTTGCCGGTCATGGCCACCAGTCACTACGAACTGGAAAAGAACCCCACCACTGAAAAATGGTTCGCCGCCAGCAAAGACGTGTCGCCGCTCAAAGGCGTGGCGAACATCGGCTACAGCCGTTCGGTCAGCGGCAACATCGAATTGCTGCCGCTGGAGTTCAAGGACGACACCTCCTCGGTGAGCTTCTCTGGCGCCAACCTGGAATTCGACAGCAGCGCCGAAGGCCAGAAGGTCAAGGCTGATGGCTTCATGAACAGCCTCAAGGTCGCGGCGATCGATGCCAATGGCGCACCGTTCGAAGCGGAACTGGCTGGCCTGACTGTTGCCAGCAACCTGGAGAAATCCACCTTTGGCTTCTACACCGGCCAGAACACCGTGGAACTGACCGATACCAAGGTCACCTTCGGCCCGCAGAAAGCCGTGCTGACCCTCAAGGGCTTCGAGCAGAAAGACTCTACCCAAGCCAAGGACAACAACCTGGCCGGTCGCGTCGACTACAAGATCGACGAGATCGGTTATCAGGGCAAACCAGTCGGCTCGGCTGCCATGGCCGTGAGCATGAAGAACGTCGATATCCCGGCGATGCTGGTGCTGACCAAGCTCTACCAGGACAAGATGCAACCGGTGCAAGCCGCGGCCGCCGCTGGCCAACCCGTGCCGGAACTGCAATTGACCGAAGCCGAGCAGGCCCTGGCCGAAGCCAACGTCAACCAGGTACTGGCTGCCAAGCCGCAACTGGCGGTGGAAAACCTGTCGCTTAAAACCACCCACGGCGAAAGCAAGTTCAACCTGGTTGTGGACCTGGCCAAGCCGACGTCCATGGAGCTGCCGCCGGTTGAACTGGGCAAGCAGATGATTGCGCTGCTGGATGCCAACCTGACCCTGTCCAAGCCAATGATCAGCGACGTAGCCGCCCTGCAAGCCCAGGTCGGTGGTGTGACTGACCCCAAAGCCATCGAGCAGCAATCGCAGATGGCGGCCGAGATGGTCAGCGGCATGGCAGTCGGCACGCAACTGGCAACCCTGGTGGGCACCGATGTGGTTTCCAAGCTGCACTACGCCAACAACGAAGTGACCTTCAACGGCCAGAAGATGACCGTTGAGCAGTTCATTGGCTTTGTGATGTCGAAAGTCGGTGCGGTGAGCGGCGCCCAGTAAGCGCTGAAAATGCAGTAAAAAAATGTGGGAGCAGGCTTGTGTGGGAGCTGGCTTGCCTGCGATAGCATCGCCCCGGTCTGGCTGAACGACCGCGGTGCCTGCATCGCGGGCAAGCCCGACTCCCACACAAACCCGGCTCCCACATTCGTTTTGTGTGAGGGCAAAAAATCGCGACCGCACAATTCTGAACAATTGTTCTGAATTGTACTTCCCCCTACTTTGCTAAGAGATAGTTCTTACAGGAAAGCTAGGTCGGGTCCCGAGACGCCGACACCCTGATGCGTTTTGCTCAGGACCATCTATCGTTAGGGCTTTCCGTGTGTAAGGAAGCTCACGATATGCTGCGAAACCTCCCCTACAGTGCTTCAGGCCGGTTGCGTCTGCTTATCGGGGCCGCCCTGTGCAGCCAATTGCTGGTTCCTGGCCTCGCATTTGCCGATCCCGCCTACGATGCCCTGATCATCCAGGCCCGCAACGGTCACTTCACGCCGGCGTTGACGCAACTGCGCCAACTGTCTGCCGAACGCCAAACCCCAGGCCAGGTCAGTGACCACCTGGTGATTGCCGGTTGGGCCGGGCAAGACGACGAAGTGCTCAAGGTGTACGAAGCACAAGGCAAGCACCGCAACCTCACCACCCAGGCACTTGCCACGGTGGCGCGCACCTATCGCAATCAAAAACAATGGGCTCAGGCCGAAGCGGTCTATCGCCAGGCTCTGCTGCGTGAACCGAATAACGTCGACTTGCAACTGGGCCAGGCCCTGACCCAGGCCGATGGCGGCAAGGCCAACGAAGCGGTGCAACGCTTGCGCACGATGGTGGCGGCGCAACCCAATGACCCGAACCGCCGCATGGCCCTGGGTTATGCGCTGACACGCGCCGGCTTGAATTACGACGCCTTGTTCGAGTTCGACCAAGCCTTTATCCGTGCCGGCGACAAACCGGAAGTGGCCCGTGAATACATCGTCGCCCTGCAAAAGGCTCGCTTGCCCGAAGCCGCCCTGCGTCTGTCGGCCAAGCGCCCGGGCCTGGTGGACGCGGTCACCCAGCGCCGCCTGGAAGGCGACCTTGCCGCCGAGCGCGTGCGCATGGCCGAGTTCGCTACGCGTACCGAAAAAGAACGCTACGTCATCGCCGATCGCGCCCTGCAGGATTACGACAAGCTGATCAGCCGCTGGGCTCCGGACGCCACTGCCCACGACGACGTCGTGCGCTGGCGTATCGACCGGCTTGGGGCACTCAAGGCCCGTGCACGCACCGCTGAGGTGATTCGCGAATACGAAGTGCTCACCGCCCAAGGCGTGCAGTTGCCGACCTACGCCGTGCGCTGGGTCGCCGCATCCTACCTCGACCAGCGCCTGCCGGAAAAAGCCGCGCCGCTGTATCGCCAGGCGCTGACTGCAGCGGATGCCGACGTCGGTGATCATGTCAAAGACAGCACCGCCCTGTTCTACGCCTTGTTGGAAAACGATCAGGTGGATGAGGCGCGTGCGGTCGCCACGCAGCTGGCCAGCACCGAGAAACCTCGGGTTGAACTCAAGGGTTTGCCTATCGGCAACCCTAACGACGAATGGATGGACGCCCAGCAATTGGCGGCCCAGGCCGGTACCTATGGCGCCGACCTGAATGCCAGCGAACAAGCGCTGGAAGACCTGGGGAGCAAAGCTCCCGGCAGCATCGGTGTACGTTTGGCCCAGGCAGAAATGTACCGTGCCCGTGATTGGCCAAGACGCGCTGAAGACTCCCTCAAGGAGACCGAAAACCAGAGCCCCCGTGACATCGGGGTGGAAATGTCCCAAGGCTTCACGGCCTTGGACTTGCAGGAATGGCGGCAACTCGACCTGCTCACCGATGACGTCGTCGCCCGTAACCCGGACAACCGCCAGGTACAGCGCCTCAAACGCCTGCGCGACGTGCACGACATGGCCGAAGTGCGGGTGGAAGCCTACACCGGTAAAAGCTTCGGAGGCGGCAACAACCAAGAGGCCGGCGCCGTGTCGGGTAGCCGTGACTGGGGCATAGAAAGCGTGATCTACACCCCACCCATCGACGAGGACTGGCGCCTGTTCGCCGGTGTCGGTTATGGCACTGCCGATTTCGCCGAAGGTACCGGCCATCACCGTTGGCAGCGTGTGGGCGTGGAGCGGCGCACCCGCGACATGACCATCGAAGCCGAAGTGTCCAACCATTCCTATGGCGATGGCGCCAAACAAGGCGCGAGCGTGTCGATCGCCCGCGACATCAACGACCACTGGCAGTACGGCGGCAGCCTTGGCTACCTGCTTAATACCACACCGTTGCGGGCGTTGAATGAAGGTGTCACGGCCAACGGCGGCAGCGGTTTTATCCGCTGGCGCGCCAACGAAAGCCGGGAGTGGAAACTGGCCGTCAGCCCGTCGCATTTCAGCGATGGCAACGACCGCGTCGAAGCCTTGCTCACCGGTCGCGAAGGCATCTACAGCTCGCCAAAAGTGCAAGTAGAGCTGGGCCTGGAAGTCGGTGCCAGCCGCAACAGCAAGGAAGACACGATCTACTTCAACCCCAAGTCCGACTTCAGCGTGTTGCCCACCGTCAACGTCAACCATGTGCTTTATCACCGCTACGAAACCCAGTGGAGTCAGCAGTTCCAGCTCGGTGCGGGTACCTATAGCCAAAAGGATTACTCCACCGGCGGCGTCGGCTTGATCGGGTACGGCCAACGCTTTCGCTGGAATGACGTGCTGGAAGCCGGCGCCAACCTGAGCCTGGTCAGCCGACCTTACGACGGCGAGCGCGAACGCGATTTGCGCCTGCTCCTGGACCTCACTTACCGTTTCTAGAAGAGCCTGACCATGACCCTCCTCAGTCGTTTTTTTCTGGTCCTGGGTGTAATGCTGGCCGCCGCATGCGCCCAGCAACCCGCGCCATTCGTTCCACCTGCCGAGCGCCCGACACTGGCCAGCGAAGCACCATGGCCGAAGAACCATTTCCTGGGCATTGCCTACCACGACGTCTCGGACAACGACCCTGACCAGGCCGTGGTGGCGGTGCGTACCGAGCGCTTGATCGAGCAATTGGCCTGGCTGCGCGAGAACGGTTACCAGGCGGTCAGCGTCGACCAGGTGCTCGCTGCACGCCGTGGCGGGCCGACGCTGCCACCCAAAGCGGTGATGCTCAGCTTCGATGACGGCTATTCCAGCTTCTACACCCGCGTGATGCCGATCCTGCGGGCCTATAATTGGCCGGCCGTGCTGGCGCCGGTGGGCAGTTGGATCGACACGCCGCTGAACCAGCCGGTGGACTTCGCCGGTACGCCACGGGCACGGGGCGACTTCCTGACCTGGCAGCAGATTCGCGAAGTGTCCCGATCGGGCCTGGTGGAAATCGCCGCCCATACCGACGCCAATCACAAAGGCATACTCGCCAATCCCCAGGGCAACCTTGAACCCGCGGCCACCACGCGCCGCTATGATCCGGCGACCGGTCGCTATGAAACCGAAGCGCAGTTCCAGGCGCGGATGCGTACTGACGTAGCAGCCATTTCCAATAAAATTCGTACCGTCACTGGCAAGGCTCCACGGGTATGGGTATGGCCGTATGGCGCGGCCGATGGCACCACCCTGGCGGTGGTCGGTGAACACGGCTATGAGATGGCGCTTACGCTGGACGACGGGTTGGATGATTCCAACAAGCTGATGAACAGCCCGCGCTTTTTGGTGGCCTCCGACCCGGATGGGGAACACTTCGCCAGCAGCATGGTTTCGGTTCAGGCCAAGGCTCCGTTGCGCGTCGTGCATGTGGACCTGGATCACGTCTATGACCCCGACCCGGTCCAACAGGCGCACAACCTCGATGTGCTGGTGCAGCGCATAGTGGACATGGGCGCCGTCACGGTGTTCCTGCAAGCCTACGCCGACCCCAAGGGTGATGGCCTGGTGCATTCGGTGTACTTCCCCAACCGCCACCTGCCGATGCGCGCCGACCTGTTCAACCGCGTTTCCTGGCAGTTGCATACCCGTGCCCACGCCAGCGTGTTTGCGTGGATGCCGGTGCTCAGCTTTGCCCTCGACGCCAAGCTGCCACGCGTGACCCGCTGGGACCCGCAGACCGGCAAGGTTGCTACCGATCCGGATCAATACAAGCGCCTGTCGCCCTTTGATCCGAAAGTGCGGCAGCTCATCGGTGAGATCTACGAAGACCTGGCGCGTACCAGCAACAGTGCCATCGACGGCGTGCTGTATCACGACGATGCGCTGCTAAGCGACTTTGAAGACGCCAGCCCCGCCGCACTCAAGGCCTATGCTGCCCAGGGCTTGCCGGACAATATCGCTGCGCTGCGTGCCGACCCTGCAGTGATGCAGCGTTGGACTCGCTTCAAGAGCCGCTACCTGACCGATTTCACCAACGAGCTGACCGTGAAGGTGCGCGCCATTCGCGGCCCGCAGATCCTCACCGCTCGCAATATCTTCGCCGAGCCGATGCTCAACCCCGGCAGCGAAGCCTGGTTTGCGCAGAACCTTGATGACTTCCTCAAGACCTACGACTGGACGGCGCCCATGGCCATGCCGCTGATGGAAGGCCAGTCGCTGAAAGACTCCAATGCCTGGCTGGAAAAGCTGGTGGCCACGGTCAAGGCACGCCCCGGCGCACTGGAAAAGACCGTCTTCGAACTGCAAGCCAAAGACTGGCGCACCCAGGCCGCGCCGGATATCAGCGCTGAGCAATTGGCAGAGTGGATGGGTGTACTCAAACGCCAGGGCGTCACCAGTTTCGGCTACTACCCGGACAACTTCCTGGAAAACTCCCCGGACTTGAAGACGATACGTCCGGCCCTCTCCAACCAATGGAATCCTTGATCATGTTCGACAGAATCCTGGCTCTATTCGTGTTGGCGCTGGTATTGGGCTTGCCTCTGGGCCTGATCTTCCTGATCACCGGGCAGTTCCTGATGGACTTCGTGTTCTTCTACCCGCTGTTCATGTCGGCGCTGTGGATCGCCGGCGGCCTGTACTTCTGGCTGCACTGGGAGCGCCATTGGCCGTGGGAGGAAGACACCCCGGCGCCGACCCTGGCCGGTAACCCGCTGATTTCGATCATCATCCCTTGCTACAACGAAGGCGATAACGTCGCTGACACCATGGCGGCCGCGTTGGCCCAGGTGTACACAAACATCGAAGTGATCGCGGTCAACGACGGCTCCAGCGACAACACCGCAGCGGTACTCGATGCCCTGGCACTGCAACACCCACGCCTGCGCGTGCTGCACCTGGCGCAGAACCAGGGCAAGGCCGTGGCCCTGCGCATGGGGGCGGTGGCCGCCCGCAGCGAATACCTGGTGTGCATAGACGGCGATGCGTTGCTCGACAAGAACGCGGCGGCCTACATGGTCGCGCCGATGCTCGACAACCCGCGCCTGGGCGCCGTCACCGGCAACCCGCGCATCCGTACCCGCTCCACCCTGATCGGGCGGGTTCAGGTCGGCGAGTTCTCCTCGATCATCGGCTTGATCAAGCGCACCCAGCGGGTGTTCGGACGGATCTTCACGGTCTCGGGTGTGGTGGTGGCGTTTCGCAAGAAGGCGCTGGACCGCATCGACTACTGGAGCACCGACATGATCACCGAAGACATCGATGTCAGTTGGAAGCTGCAACTGGATCATTGGTCGATCTTCTACGAGCCGCGTGCCCTGTGCTGGATCCTCATGCCCGAGACCGTCGGCGGCCTGTGGAAACAGCGCCTGCGCTGGGCCCAGGGCGGCGCCGAAGTGCTGTTCAAGAATATTCGCGGCATCTGGCAATGGCGCCATCGCTACCTGTGGCCGCTGCTGTTCGAATACTGCCTGTCCACCGGTTGGGCCTTCACCTTCCTGCTGTCGGTGATCTTCTGGGCCGTGGGTAAATTCGTCACGCTGCCGGCGGCGATTACCGTGGACTCGTTGGTGCCACCCGCGTTTACCGGCCTGGTGCTGGCGATGGTGTGCCTGCTGCAGTTTGCGGTCAGCATCCTGATCGACCGGCGCTACGAAAAAGACCTGTGGAAAACCCTGTTCTGGACCGTGTGGTACCCGATGGTGTTCTGGCTGGTGAGCCTGTTTACCACCCTGGTCAGCTTTCCCAAGGTGTTGTTCAACCAGCATCAAAAACGCGCACGCTGGGTCAGCCCGGATCGCGGAATTAAACCTGCCGGAGAGGAGGCGTGAGCATGAAACTGGTCAGAACTCGCCAGAGCCCTGTGATGTGGATCATCGATGTGTTGCTGACCCTGCTGGCCTGGGGCGGGCTAGTCTGGCTGCTGGCGCGTGGCATCGGCGCCATGCTCGAAACCCATGGCGGCCCACGCATCGAGGCGCCGATCTTTGCCGCGCTCAACACCTTGCAGATCTACCTGTGGATCGCCTTGTTCAACGCGTTGATCCTGATCGGCTGGGCGCGCTATCAACAGCGCCGCGGCCGCCAGTTTGCCCAGCGCCGCGCAGAGGCCAATGCCCTGAGCGACAAGCACCTGAGTGAAAGCTTCAACCTGGGCGATGGCCACCTGGAGCAGTTTCGCAAACCCGGCGTGCTGGTGATCCACAACGACGAGGAGGGCGGAGTGGAAGACGTGAAGTCCCATGTCTCCCGCGACGTCGAGCGCCCCGGTCTGACCCTGGTGCCCGGGGCCGACAAAGACAAGGGCATTGGCTGACATCCTCAATGCTGCGAGTACACAATGTGGGAGGGGGCTTGCTCCCGATAGCAGAGTGTCAGTCACCAGATATATGACTGACACACCGCTATCGGGAGCAAGCCCCTCCCACATTGGTTATTTCCCACCCCTTAGATTGCAGTGATCCAACCCTCTCCTTGGAATTCCGATAAATGGGATCCAATTCACAAAACCCCCGCGAACTTTTCTCCTTTCCTCGGTACTAACCTAACTCGACGAAACTTGATGGCTAAATAATGGCAATCAAAAAACCCTTCGTCGAATTGCCATCAAAATCGCTGCCACTTGTCGGAATAATCACTTCCGGTGAAAAGGCTTGGCCCTTTTGATGAAAATTTATCTTTATTAATCAATAGCTTGAAGACTATTTCAGCGAGCGACCCAACTTCGCCCGTTTCTAGGCTAGCTGGAAGTTCGATGTTAGTTTCGCGGCCCTTGATTTTCGATGGATCGAACATGTCTTCGTTATTGCCACGGACTCGGTTTCTTCTCTGCACGTTCCTGCTCACCTGCCTGAGCCTGAACAGTGCATCCGCCGCCCCCACGCCTGGCGATCAGGACTTGATCCGCGACCGGCAGAATCGTCTGCTCGAAGAGCAACAGCGGCGTCTGCAGGAACTCCAGGACCTGCCCGGCAAAGCGGAAAAGCCCCAAGCCCCGGCAAGCCCTGCCGACACTCGGTGCTTCCCGATCAAAATCATCGAACTCAAAGGTGCTGACAGCCTGCCGGCGCCCGAGCGCGAGCGCCTGCTCAAGCCCTACATCGGCCAATGCCTGGGCGTGTCGCAGCTTAACGATTTGCTCAAAACCATCACCGACTACTACCTCGGCAAAGGCCGCGTTACCAGCCGTGCCTACCTGCCGCAACAGGACCTTTCCACCGGCCACCTGCAAGTGCTGGTGGTGGAAGGCAAACTCGAAGCCTTGCGCAGCGCCGAAGGCAGCACAGTGACCGACCGCGAACTGGCCATGGCCTTTCCCGGCAAGGTCGGTGAAGCGCTGAACCTGCGCGAGATCGAGCAACTGGTGGACCAGCTCAACCGCCTGCCGTCCAAACAAGCACAGATGGAGCTCACCCCCGGCAAGCAGATCGGCGGTAGCGACGTGGTGGTCAAGAACACCGCGCAAAAGCCCTGGCGCGCCAGCCTGTCGCGCAACAACGACGGGCAGAAAAGCACCGGTGAGCAGCAATGGGGCGCCGGCCTGGAGTGGGACAGCCCACTCGGCCTCGGCGACCAACTGATGCTGCGCGGCGGCCACGACGCCATCAGTGACCACCAGAAAACCTCGAAAAACACCATGCTCTACTACAACGTGCCCTGGGGCTGGTGGAACTTCAGCTACACCTACAGCGAGAGCGACTACCGCACCTACGGCATCGCCGACGGCTTCAAATACAAGCAGGACGGCGACAACCAGAACCACCAACTGCGCGCCGAGCGGGTGATCCATCGCGACGACGTCAGCAAGACCTCGGTCAACGTCGGCCTGGCGCACCTGCGCACCAACAACTACATCCTCGACGTGCGCACCGCACCCAGCAGCAACCGCCTCAGCGAACTGCAACTGGGCGTCAACCACGGGCGGCGCATCGGCAGTGCCTTCGTCAACCTGGACCTGGGCATGCAAAGCGGCATCGGCCTGCTCGACGCCCAGGCCCAAGACGAGCGTGACCCAGCAGGCCGTCGCCAACCGAACTCGCGCTACCGCAAATACACCGCCACGGTCAGCTACCTGCAACCGTTCAGCCTGTGGGGCGAGTCGTTCAGCTTCAGCAGCCTGGCCACCGGGCAGCGCAGTGAAGACCCGCTGTTTTCGCCGCAGCGTATGAGCCTCGGCGGCTCGGCCTCGGTGCGCGGTTTCAAGGACCAATTGCTGACCGGCGACAGCGGCGGCTACTGGCGCAACGAAGTGCGCTGGGCACGCCCGGTGACCCTCGACTGGATGCGCCCGGCCTTCTTCGAATACGGCGCCAGCGTCGGTTACGACCAGGGCGTGATCCGCAACGACCGCTATAACGACAACGTTCATGGCCGGGTGTCCAGCAACTCCCTGGAGCTGTTCGCCCGTGGCAAACACGTGAGCACCAGCGTGACCTTTGCTCATTCGTTAGAAAGACCCGGTGTAGTCACCGAGCGCGAAGCGCCGATCTACTTCCGCATGGATTTTTT
This sequence comes from Pseudomonas sp. W15Feb34, assembly GCF_023127765.1. Classification (NCBI taxonomy): domain Bacteria; kingdom Pseudomonadati; phylum Pseudomonadota; class Gammaproteobacteria; order Pseudomonadales; family Pseudomonadaceae; genus Pseudomonas; species Pseudomonas sp. W15Feb34. Next base: position 381,943 of record NZ_SPKN01000044.1, on the reverse strand, counting down.
CCTGTAATTCAACGCCCCGCTGCATGAGAGCCTGACAATGGATGTTCGCCAATTCGCCTTCCTGGCCCGCCAACCTTCTGCCGCCCTGAAGCGCCGGGACGCGTTCTTCGGCCTGCCCAAGCGCGGGCTGGCGTTGATCCTTGCCAACGCATTGTTCTGGCAGCCGCTGCTGGCCCAGGCCGAGGGCATTGTGGTCAGTGCGCCGGGCACCACCGTGGGTGCGGCGGGCAATGGCGTGCCGGTGGTGAACATCGCCACCCCCAACGGCGCGGGCTTGTCCCATAACCAGTTCAAGGACTACAACGTCGGCCCCAACGGCGTGATCCTCAACAATGGCAACGGCGCCATGGTCAACACCCAACTGGGCGGGATCATTGTCGGCAATCCCAACCTCAAGGGCGGCGCGGCGAACGTCATCCTCAACGAAGTCAACGGCGGCAGCCCCAGCCAGTTGCGCGGCTACACCGAAGTGGCGGGGCAGTCGGCCAAGGTCATCGTGGCCAACCCGTACGGCGTGACGTGCAGCGGTTGCGGCTTTATCAACACCCCCAACGTCACCCTCACCACCGGCAAACCGGTGCTCGACGCAAGCGGCCAGTTGCAGCGCTATGAAGTGGACGGCGGCGCCGTGACCATCGACGGCCAGGGCTTGAACGCCAGCAACGTCGAACGCTTCGACATCATCACCCGCTCGGCCAAGATCAACGCACAAATCAACGCCCGCGAACTCAACGTGATCGCCGGGCGCAACGACGTCGACGCGCAAAGCCTGAAAACCACCGCCCGTGCCGACGACGGCAGCGCCAAGCCCGAGCTGGCGATCGACTCCTCGGCCCTGGGCGGCATGTATGCCGGCGCGATCAAACTGGTAGGTACCGAGGCCGGTGTGGGCGTGAAGCTCGACGGCACCCTGGCCGCCAGTGGTGGCGATATTCAGCTCGACGCCAACGGGCGCCTGAGCATGGCGCAGGCGGCGGCCACCGGTAACGTCAAAGTCACCGCGCAAAACGTCGACCTCACCGATAAGATCTACGCCAACGGCAACGTGCAGGTCACCAGCGCCCAGGCTTTGGTCAACCGCAAGAGCATCGCCGCCGGCCAGCGCATCGAGATCAACGCGGCCAGCGTAAACAACCCCGGCATCATCGAAGCCGGCGTCGCCGCCGATAACAGCCGTAACACCACGGGCGATCTGGTGGTGAACGCGCAAACCGTCACCGCCAGCGGCAACCTGCTGGCCAGCCGTGCACTGGCGATCACCGCCGCGCAGGCGCTGACCAACCAGGGCGCGATCATCCAGGCCAAGACCGTCGAGGTCAGCAGCGCCAAACTCACCAACCAGGGCGCCAGCGCCCGCCTGTTCGGCGAGCAGAGCCTGGCGATCAACTCGCCGGCCATCGTCAACCTCGGCGGCTTGATCCGCTTCGGCGAAGGCCAGGTCGCCACGCTCAACAGCGCATCGCTGGACAACCGCCAGGGCCGTATCGAAATGGCCGGCGGCAGCCTGGTGCTCGCCAGTGCCGATCTGAACAACAGCGGCGGGCAAGTTATCGCCAACGACCTGACGGTCAACGCTGGCAAGCTCAATAACCAGAACGGCGTGCTGGTGGCCAAAACCGCGACCGTCACTGCCAGCAACCTCGACAACAGCCTCAAGGGCTTGATCCAGGCCGACGGTGGCGCACTCAACCTCGCCATTTCCAACACCTTCAACAACAACCAGGGTTTCGCCCAGGCCAGCACCGATCTGAACGTTACTGCCGGTACCCTCAGCAGCAACGCAGGCGGCGTACTGAGCGCCGACACCGGCAAGCTCACCCTCACCGCCGCGCAACAGCTCAACAACGCCCAGGGCCGCTTGCAGGCCGGGCAGGGCGATATCGAACTGCACGCCGCCCACCTGGATAACCAGAGCGGCACGATTGTCGGCAAGCAACTGCTGCTCGACGTGGCCGGCGGCGATATCGACAACCGCGCCGGGCGCGTGTTGGGCGACCACCTCGACGTGCGCGCTTCCGGCCTCGACAACCGCAACGCCGGCCTGCTGGCCGGTGGCGCCCAGGGCGTAAGCCTGCTGCTCAAGGGCCCGGGTCAGTTGCTCAACGCCCAGGGCCGCATTCAGAGCGAGGGCCTGCTGCAGCTGCAAGGCGAGCGCTTCGACAACAGCGCCGGCATCCTGCTGGGGCAGACCGTCGACGTGACCGCGCAGACCTTCAACAACAGCAACAAAGGCGCGCTGGTCAGCGATGGCGGTGATGTGGTGTTCAAGGTCAGCGACCTGCTCACCAACGTCGGTGGCCAGATCGACGCGGGTGAACGCAGCGTGCTGGTCAAGCAACTCACCACCCTCAACAACGACGGCGGCACTCTGCGCGGCAAGCGCCTGGACATCGCCGCCCAGCACCTGAACAACGACAACGGCCAACTGCTGGCCGGCGCCGAAGGCCTGAGCTACAGCGGCCAGGATGTGAGCAACCGCAAGGGCCTGATCCTCAGCGGCGGCGCCCTCACCGAACTGAACACCACCCGCCTGGATAACCAGGGCGGCACCGTGCAGGGCGACAGCCTGACCGTCACCGCGAACAGCGTCGACAACGCCAGCGGCGGCCTGATGGCAAGCCTGGTCGGCAACCTGCAACTCACCGTCGAAGCCCTGGCCAACCGTGGCGGCAAACTGTTCGGCAAAGAACAAGTGACCGTCAGCGGCGCCACCCTCGACAACAGCGCGGGCCAGATCAGCGGCAATCAGATCAACCTGACCTCACGCGACACCCTCACCAACCAGGGCGGTTTGGTCGAAGCCAACCAGGGCCTGGCCCTCACTGGCGGCAACCTCGATAACAGCGCCAACGGCCAACTGCGTGCCCTGGGCGGCGCCAGCAGCCGCGTCAACCTCAGCGGTGCGTTGAACAACCAGAACGGCACCCTCGAATTCGGCAGCCAGGCCTTCAGCCTTGACGCCGCCAGCGTCAACAACCAGAACGGGATGCTGCAACACGCCGGCACCGGCCTGTTCCACCTCAACACCGCCAGCATCGAAGGCAGCCAGGGCAATATCCAGGGCATGGGCAGCGCCGACTGGGCCTTCGGCAACGTCGACGGCCTGGGCCGCGTGCAACTCAACGACGTGCTCACCTACAAGAGCGACCAGGGGCTGGCCCTCAAGGCCGGCGACCGCATGGCCAGCGCCAAGGGCTTGATCCTCAACGTGGCCAGCCTGGACAACGGCGGTGAACTGCTCAGCGACGGTGACATCAGCATCACCACCGGCGATATCACCAACAGCGGCCGCGTCTCGGCCCTGCAAACACTCACCGTCGCCGCCAACAACCTCAGCCAGAACGGCGGCCGCCTGGCCGCAACCAATGCCCGCCTGACCCTGGGCGGCACCCTGGACAACCTCGGCTTCCTCACCGCCCGCCAGCAACTGGACATCGCCGCCGCGCAAATCAACAACCGTGGCACCCTCGGTGCCCAGGGCGCAGTGAACCTCACTGCGGTCAACGGCATTACCAATGCCGCCGACACGCTGCTGTTCAGCGGCGGTGACATGACCCTGCGCAGCAATGGCTTCAGCAACAGCTATGGCGATGTCTACAGCAAAGGCAACCTGAGTTTCGCCGCCCGGGATGGCGGGCGTGCCATGCTGTTCAGCAACCGCTCCGGCACCGTGGAAAGCGAAGGTTCGATCGGCATCAATGCGGGCTTTATCGAAAACGCCAAAGACGAATTCGAACTCGGGCAGACACTGACCACCGGCAGCTTGAGTTGGATCTGTGGCCAGCACTGCGGCGAGAGCGACAACTGGGAACGTGGCGAGATCACCATCTACGAGACGTACCTTGAGGCGGCGACCAAGGACTCGGTAGCGGCGCGCCTGGTGGCGGGCAAAAACATGCTGCTGCAAGGCGACAATGTGCAGAACCGCTACAGCCTGATGGCCGCCAATGGCGACCTGAGCATTACTGCCGGTGACCTGCTCAATCAGGGCGCCGCCACGCGCACGGGCCAGCGCAAGCTTGTCATCGGCACCCCAGGTCACGTCTCCGACGATTTGTTTGAACGCATGCAATATGTCGACGTGCCCGCGTTCAATGCGGCCACGGCGGCCGGGAATTTCGACAAGGCGCGCTTCGAAGAACTCAAAAGCCGCTCGCCCAATAGCCTGCCGTTCGCCTACGCAAGTGACGTCACCACCTGGACCAACAACAGCGGCCCCGGCTACGACGCCACCCTGCAAGCCGGCGGCACGGTCAACCTCAACGTCGCCCGCACCCTGCAAAACGGCACGCTGCACAACAACACCCTGGCGCAGTTGACCGGCACCCTCGGCGACGACCAGACCGGCATCCCCGTCGGTGGCATCAACATCAACCTGAGCAAACACGCCAACGACCCGAGTGCCCAGGCGCCAGGCAGCGTGTTGCCCGTAGTGGGCGTGGCCCCCGGCGGCGGCTTCGTGCCCGTGGACTACACCGGCACCGCCTTCGCCCCGGTCGACCCCACCACCTCGCCGACCTTCCAACTGCCCAAGGGCGAGTACGGCCTGTTCGTCAAAAACGCCGACCCCACCAGCCACTACCTGATCGAGACCAACCCCGAATTCACCTCGGCGTCGGGCTTCTTCAGCTCCGACTACATGCTCGGCAAACTCGGTTTCAATGCCGACAATGCCTGGCGCCGCCTCGGTGACGGCCAGTACGAAACCCGCCTGATCCGCGACGCCGTCCTCGCGCAAACCGGCCAACGCTTCCTCGCCGGCGGCCTGTACAGCGACGCCGACCAGTTCCGCTACCTGATGGACAACGGCCTTGCCAGCAAAGACGCCCTGCGCCTTAGCCTGGGCGTGGCGCTCACCGACCAGCAAGTCGGCGCCCTGACCCACGACATCGTGTGGATGGAAAACCGCGTCATCGACGGCCAGACCGTGCTCGTACCGGTGCTGTACCTGGCCCAGGCCGACTCGCGCAACGTGCGCGGCAACAGCCTCATCCAAGGCCGCGACCTCAACCTGGTCACCGGCGGCGACCTGATCAACGTCGGCACCCTGCGCGCCAGCAACAACCTCTCCGCCATCAGCAGCGGCAGTATCTACACCGGTGGCCTGGTCGAAGCCGGCAACAACCTCAGCCTGCTGGCCCAGGACAGCATCCGCAACGCCATGGCCGGCGAAATCCGCGGCAAGCAAGTCAGCCTCACGGCGCTCAAAGGTGATATCACCAACGAAACCACCGCCATCCAGGTGCGTGACGGCGCCGGTATGCGCACCCTCACCGACACCAGCGCCGGCACCATCGTCGCCCGCGAAAACCTCGCCATCGACGCCGGCCGCGACCTCACCAACCGCGGTGCCCTGGTAGCGGGCAACGACGCGAACTTAACCGCCGGCCGCGACCTCAACCTCATCGCCGCCAGCGACACCAGCGTCAAACACGAGAGCCGCGACGGCGGCGAGAAATCCAGCATCACCACCGACGTCAAAAACCTCGCCGCCAGCGTCACGGCGGGCGGCAACCTCAACATGCAGGCCGGGCAAGACGTCAACATCATCGGCAGCAATGCCACCGCCGGCAAAGACCTCAACATCGCCGCCGGCCGCGACCTCAACGTCGCCTCGGTCAGCGACATGCACAACGTCGAGGGCAAGGAAAAGGACGGCAAAAAACGCATCAAGACCTCGGACGACCAGACCACTCAAGTGGCGAGCGTGCTGACGGCGGGTGGGGATTTTGTCAGCCAGGCTGGGCGTGACACCACGATTGTGGCGAGCAGGATCAGTGCGGGGAATGAGGCTTATCTGTATAGCGGGGATAAGTTGAGTTTGTTGGCGGCTGAGAACAGTACGCATACGTTGTATGACATGAAGGAGAAGGGAAGCTGGGGCGCTAAAAAGGCGCAGATGGATGAAGTGACCCGCACCACCCAGGTAGGGACCGAGATCAAGACAGGTGGCAACCTAGTCCTTAAAAGCGACGGCGACCAGCTGTATCAAGTTGCGAAGCTTAATAGCGGCAAGGACATCATCCTTGATAGCGGTGGTGCAATTGTCTTTGAAGGCGTCAAGGACCTGCACGATGAGAGCCACACTAAGAGCAAAAGCGACCTCTCGTGGTTCAGCGCTAAGGGCAAAGGTAATACAGACGAAACCTTGCGTCAGAGCGAGTTGGTTGCCCAAGGACAGCTTGTCATCAAGGCCGCCGAAGGCATTCGTATCGACGTCAAACAGGTCGATCAGCAGACTGTAAGCCAGACCGTTGATGCGATGGTCAAGGCTGATCCTAATTTGGCCTGGCTCAAGCAAGCTGAGGCACGTGGCGACATTGATTGGCGCCAGGTGAAAGAGATTCACGAGAGCTTCAAGTACGACAACTCGGGGCTGGGTGCCGGTGCCAAGATTGCGATTGCGATCATGATGGCGGCGATTATGGGGCCGGTAGGATTCGGGTTGCAGGGAGCCACCCTTGCGGTGAGCACCAGCCTGAGTACGACGGCAGTCACCAGCACCATCAACAACAAAGGCAATTTGGGTGCAGCGCTTAAGGAAACGGTCAGCGCCAATAGCCTGAAAAGCGCAGCAGTCGCCGGGTTCACGGCGGGGGCTCTTGAGTATGCCGACACCAATTGGTTCGCTGGTGCTGACGGCGCAGGTGCAGGCACAAGTACAAGCACAGTCCAAGGTGTTACCCCGAGTACGGGTTCAACCTTGGCGGTTACGAACTCCTCCAAAGATATTTTCACCTGGACGTCAGCGGGCGATATCGCGCTGCGTACCGGTGGCCGGGCGGTGATCTCTAGCGGAATATCGACGGCCATTCAAGGGGGAAGCTTTGGCGACAACTTCAATGCGGCCTTGTTGGGAGAGGCTGGCAACGTTGCAATGGCTACCGGTTTTAATTGGGTGGGTGATTACGTCACGTTCCCCAATGGCAGCCCTCAAAAGATTATTGCGCACGCTTTGATGGGGGGATTGCTGGCTGAAGCCACAGGTAGCGATTTCAAAACCGGTGCTGCCGCTGCCGGGCTGAATGAGGCACTCATCAATCAGTTGGTGTGGGCTGCTCAAGGCAATGACGACATCACGCTGATGCTTTCACAACTAACAGGCTTGCTAGCGGCAGCGGCTGTCGACGGAGATTTGGACAAGGGCTCTCAGATTGCTCAGAAGGCAACGACGTTTAACTATCTTTACCACGAAGAAGTCGAGGAAATGCTTCGGGAGGTAGATAGCAAGACTACCGAGCAAGAGAAGCGTGAGGTCAGGCAGCGTTATGCGGAACTTGATCAGCGGAGAAATGACGAGTTGGATGCGCTTTGCGCACGCGATCCGCAACGCTGCCGAGGTATTGCTACTTCCTTGGCGAACGATGACCAGAAACTTGTCGATCTGGTAGGTAGGCTTCGATCCGAAAAGCAGGGTGGCGCTGCCTCCGCTGTAGGTTTTGTGATAGGGAACAACCTCGACGCTTCTAGCAAAATTGCAGCAGATATCAGCTCTGCAGGTGGCGGAGCATTGGTTAAACTGGGTGCAGAGGCTATAAAGGCTGGAGTCGGAGTAGCATTGCCGTCTCGCTCTGGGAAAGGGAAAGCTACTCAGGGTGAAACTGCGTCTCCTGACGTACCGTTAGTGTCAAAGGAAATATTAATATCCCGTGGGAAATATGGGGAAGCGGCAGAGCATATTTCAGATGCGCAAAATGCCGGTCATCCTGATGTATTAACAATTGATAGGCCTGGTGCTCCCGGAAACAGAAAGGACTCTATTGGTGGTCTTCCTAAGGTCCCTGGGAAACAGTTAGATGAGTATCCACCGGCAATGTTTAAAGAGGGTGGGACTGGAGCGAGTGTTAGACCCATAAGCCCGAAAGATAATATGGGGGCTGGCGCATGTATAGGTAATGCATGTCGCGGACTGCCCGATGGCGAGAAAGTCAGAATTAAGGTGGTGGACTAATGGCTAGGTTTAGAGAAAGTATATATTTGTCTTATTCGCAATTTTGCGTGTTTTTGAGTTCGCTTGATCAGCCGTATAATGATTGGAGTGATCGTAGTTATGCGCAAGGATTTGCGTGGAGGTTAGGGAGTGTCTCTTTTAGAGCTTTGATTGACGAAGGGGATCATATAATTAGCTTTTTCATTAACGAACAAGTGCCCGCTATAAGCGCAGACGTGGTTCGGGCCTTTAAAGTTCCCTTCTCGGTAATAGATAGAAATATTGAGGTTGGTAGTATTTCGAGTACGGTTCCTCTAGAACTGCCTGAAGGAGATTATTCTCTTCAGGTCGAATTTATAAGACCCTCCTCAAGTGCAGTGTATGAAATAAATGTCCATTTGAATTTAGGGGGCTGCGATTTTGAGGTGTTGAGAGCGGACGTCGAAATTGACGAGCAAGGTGAGTTTGATATCGATGCGGTTCCTGCGGGATAAAATTTCGGAGAAATGGGGGCGGATTTATTTTAATTCGAGATAGCGGTAATAAAGCCTATTAAATAAATCTGTCCCCTTTATTCTTGGATTTTCCCATTTTGTTGTGGTCGACGGCATTACGACCAGAAATGGCATTTCTGTCGTAGCAATTCGTGATCCTCATGGTAAGCAGTATTTTAGCCCCGCGACTACTTTTGAAAAGAATTTTTCAGGTTATGTTGTTGTTCCAAAGGATGCTCTGAAATGAAATTAAGCATTAAGTTTCCCGAGAATTTGTTAACCCACAGCCTGCTCGAGCAAAGGCTGATTCCTTGCATTTGCAAAATTGCAACGGAGTTTGAAATTGAATTTTTGGACCCTTTGCCAGAAGCTGCAGGAACCGTTCTGGAGTGGGATCGTGCAGAACTTGAAAAAAGAGCGATAGGTGGGGTAGGTGGGCAATACTCTCACTATGCACACGGTCGGGTGTCGTTAAAAAAAGTTGATATTGATATCTACCAAATATTGGATCTTGAAATGTTTTATAGGCTTTTTGGATGGTGCAGCATCTTGGAAGATGGCAACTATGCGCCGCCGGGGCAGTTTTGGGATGATGAATAAGTTTAAGAAAAGGGGACTGAAGAAAAGGGACAAGAAAAGAGGGCAGATTTATCTAGACTAGAGTTTAAAGGCTGTTTAGTCCTGAAGCAGGTGTAAACCTATTTCAGGACTAGACAGTCCCCTTTTTTCGTTGATTCGTGACAAAAATATTGGAAGGGATTAAGTCAGAAGCAGTAATCGTGGGTAGTGAAGTTGATAAATGGCTTACGAGGGACTGAAATGAGATATTACTTAATGCGACAAGATGTAACTGTCTGCGATAGGTGGGTGCTCGGAGATGTACATCATGTAGATAACTGGCATTTCAGTGATCCTGCAGTTAATTTTACGGAGCCAGGCACATATACCCTCGATGTAAGGTTCGACGGTAAAGAAGTTGATTATTCCCTCGCTGGATACGCCAGTGTTCCTGTTTTAAGCGAGAGGGCAAAAAATTCGCTCGCCGGTTTGCCAGAGATAGACGAACTTTATCAGCATGTCGTTTTTGAGCCGGTTAAGATAAACAATAAAGTGGTTTGCCAGAGCTATTTTTTGATGATTATAGAAACGCAAATCGATTGCGTGGATGAAAAGCGCTCTCGCTATAAAAAGTTTGAGGTAGATGATCCTGTTAGGCCAGATATGGCCGGCAACTATCGTGCTTTCTACAATTTGGTAGTTGACCCGGGCAGGGTCGGATCAAGTCATATATTTAGACTTAAAAAATATTTGGGTGCGGTCATAGTAAGTGAAGAAGTGAAACGGCGATTTATGGCGGCTGGTGTTGTCGGCGTACTGTTTGATTCTGTTAATGGTGATCAAGAAACCGTTACCTAGTTGTTCAGGTAGTTTGGGGAAGGCGGCGAATTTGTTTAATTCGTGGTGGTAGTGCAAAGACCATTGATTAAATCTGCCCCCCTTTTGTTGTATTTAATTACATAGGGGCGATTTGTGTCGGACAAACAAGTATATGAGCTAACGATTGATGATCTTGATAGCTATAGCGTTTGGTTTTTTCCGATGGACGACACCGTGGAGGATGAATCAACTGTACGCCCCCTCGCCGAACAGGAAACGTGCTCAGATTTTCAGATTATCGTTCGAACTGATTTTCTTGGTGAAAGTGGCGCTGTGTATCGCGGTTATTTATATTGGGACTCCAATGCCGTAATTGAATACGTAAAGCCTTTTATATTGTCTGATAAGGGGGGCACAGTAAATTTTTGGAGCGGTATAGTAACTCCCGCGTGGGAAAGTTCGGAGTTCGCCGGTTTGATTAGATCCGAGTTGCCTATTTCTTATGCCTCAGAACCGGTTTTCGGTCTTCCTTCCATTTGCGGAAAGCTGGAGGGACTTTATTATCTTTCTGATGATCAGGTGTGCTGTGTTAAATGACGCGAGAAAAGGGGGTGCTGATTTATTTAAATTTGCGCTGGGAGCTATTAAATAAATCTGTCCCCTTTTGTTAGAATCGTCAAGACACACCAACGGCTGAAACAATCAAAGTCGACAGCAGTAAGCCAGTCAAAGGATCGCCTGAGTACGAAATGCTCAACAATCCAGAAGCACGTATGCCCAACCAGCGTTATGAGCTGGACAACGGCACTACTTTTGTAACCGACAGTAGAGGTCTAGTCGAAGAGCTCACGTTCACCCCGGTTGATATCAAGGTTCCACGGGACGCGAGGCAAACTGCTGCTGGGAAGACCGGTAGAGAAACTGATGTAGGCGGACACGCACAAGCGTGTAGTCAGGGTGGGACATGCGATGGTTACAACTTGTTCGCCCAAGATCAGAATTTCAATAGCTCAGCGTATAAGGTATTTTACGAACACAAAATCAAGAGCGCTTTGAACGATCCAAATAAAGTAGTAGGACCGACAACTATAAAATTTAATCGCGAAGATCCTCGATCGTTGCGCCCAGATACGTTGGATGTTACTTATATAATCGATGGAAAGCGTCAAACTGTTCGATTTGAAAATGAAGCTCGCAGAATACCGGAGCATAAAGAATGATTACCAAAGATATAGAAATTGTTAAAAGTATATTTGAATTGCTTCAGTCAGGAATTGTTGAAGATTATGATGCCTTCAGGTATGAGACTGAGGTGTGCGATGGATACATGGTTGAAGAAATCTCCATTGAGAAAAATGGCGTGGTAAATGAGCAGCCGCAAACTGATTTCAATGGTGCTGTTTTGTATCGATTAATTAAGGAGTTGAAGGCTAGCGCAGCATCGCGGGGTGAGAACTGGAGTTCTTTTGTGATGAGTTACGATGTTGGTGGGCAAGTAAAGACGAATTTCGTTTATCCGTGAGTAAAAGTGTGAAATTAATTTTTGAGTGTGATTGATTGTCCATTTGATTTGTGTCAAGGAGGGTTATATAAAAGGGGTGGGTTTATTTGAATTTGTAAAGATAGTAGAAAAAAGCAAATTTAATAAGTTCGCCCTGAATGGCACTTCCTTAACAGCTAACCAGCTGATATGAATAAAGAAAAATGAAAAAAGGCCGTCCTTGGTCTACGGTGATAGTTGCGAACACACACCACTCGAACAAGGACAGCCCGCGTGAATCGTAGACGTCAAATCGTCAGGTATCAACAGCAGCGCATTCAGCAGCCCGCCAAAAACAGCAACGCCCATGCATTCTTTAAGCTGCTAGCCGATCCGGCGCTGCTACAGCGTGTCGAGTCAGTGATTCCCAAGCATCGTCAACGCTTGTTCCCGCCGACTGAAACGCTGTCGATGTTTCTGGCCCAGGCCATGAATGCCGACCGTTCTTGTCAGAAGGCCGTGAATGATTTTTAGCAGAAAAGGGGACAGGTTTATTTAAATTAGGAGGAAGCAGATAAGGGGACCGGTTTATTTGGTGGATTGCTCACGCACAAAGCGGGCGACACAAAGGCCGCCCGATTTTCACTCAGGACGGATCGGCATTCAGCCTGCGACTGATGACATCCAGCAAGTCACACCCATCGCGCAGCGGAATGGCCAGCAAATGGGCGAAGTCTGAAAGTACTACGGCATCGCTGCTGAGTTGTTCGCGAAAGGCCAGGTTTTCCAGCAGTTGGGTGACGGCCCGAATGCGGTGCACGGCGGCGTCGTGAAGGACGTCGAGAGGTGCCTGGGTGTCGATGATCAGGGCTGGGACGGTGCAGTCGTGGCCGGTGAGGGGGATGTATCGATTCATCATTAAGCTCTCTATTGATTATTGAGGGCTCGTTCTTCGGGTCGCCAAACCCGGTCGCTTTTTGAGCGACGGCCGGACTATAAGCCGCACCACCAAGCCCGCGCAAGGCATCAAAATGCCGCTGCTTCGGAGCGTGCCCGCAGCCGCTAACGTCTTGCCACCTATTGCCTACATACTGCCCACGAACAAACGCACTACGACCACGCAAATCCGAAAGCCTCACCCCAAACATTAAAGGACCAATGTGAAAAACCTCCTCCTCATTCTCTTCGCCACCCTCATCCTCGCCGGTTGCGTCAGCCACCCCCTCACCCCCGAAAACCGCGCGCAGATCAACACCGTCAAAGTCCTGCCCGTGAAGTGGGAAAAGAACATGGTGTACTTCGGCCGTGAACAAGCCTGGGGCGCGGCCCTGGGTGCCGGGGTTGGCGCCGGTGTTGGCATGGCCAGCGGGGCGTCCAAGCTGGGTACTGCGGCGTTGAGTGGCGCCGGGTTTGCCGCGGGCATGAAGCTCGGGCAGTTGGCCGAGATGCCGACGCCGGTGGCTATTCTGACGGTGATGGAGGCGGAAAAACTCGATGTAGGCGTGTTGCTCAAGCAGGGCTTTGTCGATGAGTTGGGTAAGACTTCGACGCTCAAGGTGGTCGGCGACGATGAGCCCGCCGATGCGCAGATTCAGCTGACCGTGTCCGAGTGGGGTTTTCGCCTGACCCAGGGTTTCAGCAGTGTGATTTATCCGACCCTTAACGTGTTAGCGCAGATGGATCGCGGCGATGAGATGATCTGGCGCACCTTTGAAGCGGTTACGCCGTTTAATGGTCAGAACGTTTATGGCTATACGCCGTTAACCTACCGCACGGACCCTGAAGCTTTGCGCCGGGCGTTGACCGGGATTACGCAGATTTCTGCGCAGTACCTGGTGAAGGAGCTCAAGTAGGGCTGTGCGAAGGCTGGCGGCTGTTGGTGGGCGGGCTTGGACTAATGCCAGTCAGGGTTAAGCGCAGTTCCCCTGTGGGAGCGGGCTTGCCCGCGAAGGCGGTGTATCAGTCGCTGCATCTGTTGCTGCACTATCGCTTTCGCAGGCAAGCCAGCTCCCACATTGGATCTTCGTTGCTTTGAGTATTGCGGTCGGCAGTCATACGGCCGAAACAACTTGAGAACCGCTCTCAACCCCGTAAAATGCCGCAGCCGTTGCATCACCGTCTTTCAGGGAAGAATTCAGGCCAGCGCGTTTTCAGGCTGCCTAACTCCTTGGAAAACCCGGCAACGCTGATTTTCTCACCCAAGGAGCACCCTGTGAAGACACTGTCCAAAATCCTGCTGTCGGGCCTCACCGCCGCGGCGCTGTTGACCGTGGCCGGTTGCGCCACCGAGAGCAACCGCGCGATGCCGGTGGAGCAAGTCGCCAGCGCCCACGTGGCCTATTCCGGCGTGCGTGTGCCGATTGCCGTGGGTAAGTTCGATAACCGCTCCAGCTACATGCGCGGCATCTTCTCCGATGGCGTCGACCGTCTCGGCGGCCAGGCCAAGACCATCCTTATCACCCACTTGCAGCAGACCAACCGCTTCAGCGTGCTGGACCGCGACAACATGGGCGAAATCTCCCAGGAAGCCAAAATCAAAGGCACCGTGCAGAAGCTCAAGGGCGCTGACTATGTGGTGACTGGCGATGTGACCGAATTCGGCCGCAAGGAAACCGGCGACCGCCAGCTGTTCGGCATCCTCGGCCGTGGCAAGACCCAAGTGGCCTACGCCAAAGTCGCGTTGAATATCGTCAACATCAACACCTCCGAAGTGGTGTATTCCACCCAGGGCGCCGGTGAGTACGCGCTGTCCAACCGTGAAGTGATCGGCTTCGGCGGCACCGCCAGCTATGACTCCACCCTCAATGGCAAGGTGCTGGACCTGGCCATGCGCGAAGCGATCAACCGCCTGGTCGACGGCATCAACGCCGGCGCCTGGAACCCGCGTAACTGATCAGCCACACCACAAGGAGCAGTACACGGATGAGCAAGGCAGTGAAGTTGGCGCTGACGCTGACAGCAATCGCAACGGTAACCGGGTGCCAGACGGCGCCCCAGCCCCTGTATCAATGGGAAAGCTACCAGCCTCAGGTTTACGAGTACTTCAAGGGCGAACCCAAGGAAGCGCAGGTGGAAGCACTGGAGCGCGATCTGCAGAAGATCAACGCCAGTGGCCGCAAGGCCCCGCCGGGTTACCACGCGCACCTGGGCATGCTGTACATGAACATGGGCAAGGATGACCAGATGGTGCAGGAGTTTCGCACCGAGAAGGCCCTGTTCCCTGAGTCCGCTGCATACATGGACTTTCTGTTGAAAAACGCCAAAGCCGGAGTCGCCACCAAATGAGCCTGTTAAAACTCACCGGCGCCTTGCTGGCCCTGGCGTTGCTCGGCGGTTGCGCCGCGCCCAAGACAGTTGATTATTCGGCGTACAAACAGGCGCGGCCCAAGTCGATCCTGGTATTGCCGCCTATCAATGAATCGCCGGAAGTGCAGGCGTCCTACAGCCTGGTGTCGCAAGTCACCTACCCACTGGCCGAAGCCGGCTACTACGTGTTGCCGATTGCCCTGGTGGACGAAACCTTCCGCCAGAACGGCCTGACCACCGCCAACGATATCCAGGCCGTACAGCCGGCCAAACTGCATGACATCTTTGGTGCGGACGCGGCGCTGTACATCACCATCAGCGAGTACGGCACCCAGTACATGCTGATCTCCAGCGACACCTCGGTGACTGCCTCGGCCAAACTGGTGGACCTGCGCACCGGCACCACCTTGTGGACCGGTTCGGCGCGGGCGTCGAGCGAGGAGGGCAACAACAACGGTGGCGGCCTGGTGGGCATGCTGATCACGGCGGCGGTCAAGCAGGTGATCAACAGCTCTACCGATGCGGCGCATCCGATTGCCGGTATCACCAGTGCGCGCCTGCTGTCGGCGGGGCAACGCACCGGGCTTCTGTACGGGCCGCGTAATCCCAAGTACGGCACGGACTGAACCGCGTCACCTCTGACGACGGTGCTGTTGGATCAAGTCGATGCGGGTGGCCGTTCCCATGGAGTCGCGCTGCCCGTTCACACTGGTGCCGATGGAGCCGTTGTGCAAGGCAACGATCTCGCCCGTATCAACGCTGATCAGCGGTGAGCCGGAAGTGCCGGGCTTCTTGAAGGCATCATGGTAGACCGTGCCCTGATTACGGCTGTCCTGGTCGTATCCCTTGAGTGTGGTGGGTTGGCCCTTGGTATTTAGAAATGAAATGCCGAGGGCCTCTTGCCCATGGTTGGGCATAAAGACTTTCTGCCCAGGCGATACCTGGGGGCCGGAGGCCAGCTTCAGGGGCGGGAACTGCTCGGCCAAGGCTTTTTTCTCGCCTGCGGGCAAGTCGACACGCAGCTCGGCATAGTCCAACCGGGCGTCGCCACTGAGTGGCGTGGGGTCCAGCGGCACTTTGCGCTCTACCTTCATCCGGCCGCTGCTGTCTTGTTCATACCCCAGCCACAGTTCGAGCTTGCTGCCTTTGGCCAGCGCGTCGCGCACATGTTGGTTGGTCAGTACGCTGTTGCCATCATTGATCAGCGAGCCGGTACCCAACGAACGGGTATGCACCCGTTCATAGCCCCATGAGTCCCGTGTGACCGTCACTTCGCGGATACTGCCCACGGCCCTGGCCGCGGTATGCATCGGCGTGCCCTTAAGGGATGCGTTGGCGTAGTTCTGCAAGGAGAACGGCGCTTGTTGTGGGGCGAGCATTGGCTCGGGGCGGGGCTTGTACGGTGCTGTCTGCGCTGGCGTCGGCGGTTGCGGCGTAACTCGGGCGGGTGGGGTTGGCACACGGTTCGGCTGGGAAGCTCGGCTGATCACGTCGTCTGGCTTGATTGGCCCTTGGCTCTTGATATACAGGTCGGCTTGGCCCGAGCCGTCCAGGTCAATCGCCAGGCTGTGCTGGCGCGTGTTCGGCTCATAACCAAGCAACGCCTCGCCCGGCCGGCTGCTGAAGCGGCGCACAAACTGCAGGTCCTTGATACCCGCGGCCTGCAGCGCGGCAGCCACATCGATCTTGTCCTGCCCGCTGGTGAAATCGGTGATCAGGTCGGGGCGTTGCGCGGTCGACTCGCTGGCGTTGTTATACACAAAGGTATCCTTGCCCGGCCCGCCGGTAAGGGTGTCCTGGCCCAGGCCACCGGTCAGGCGGTTATCGGCGTGGTTGCCGATGAGTCGATCAGCACCCGTGCCGCCGATGGCATTTTCCAGCGTCACGCCTTTGGCAATGGAGACGTTGCCTTTCATGCCGCCCACATCGGAGAAGTGTTCAGCCTTCAGGTTGATGGTCTGGTCCTGATGAAACCGCGAGAAATCCAGGGTGTCGTTGCCGCCCCCATCCCACACGCTGAACACGGGCGCGTCGTCCGCTGAGTTGAGGCTGAGGAAGTCACGCCCGGTATTGGAGTTGAAGCCGTAGACCGTGTCGGTGTCGCGGGTTTTGTAATTGGCACCGTAGAGCTTTTGGATGGCGGTGATGTCGTCCATCAGCGGCGCGCTGGCATAGTGAGTTTGGCGGTTTTTGTTGTGATCATGGCCCAGATGACCTGCCCACCAGTAACTCATCAGGCTGTAGGCGCGGTTGTCCTCGGCGTAGCGGGCGTTTTCAGCGTAGCTGCCGCCATTGTTGTATTTGCCGGGATGCATGAGGCCCAGGGTGTGGCCGATCTCATGGGCCAGCAGGTACCGGCTGAAACTACCGTGAGTGAAGGGTCGATTCATGCCGTCTGACGCGAACCAGGCTTGGGTGCCATCGCTGTAGATGCCCGGATAAGACGCATGGCCCGACAGGCCGGTCTGGTTCGGGTCATTACCCAGTAACAGCTGCCCATTGGCCTCGGGTGCATTCTCAGTGAAGGAGATATTGGCGACATCCGCCCAAGACTGCATGGCGCGCCTGGCCTGCTCTTTTTGCGACGGTGAGAACTCGTTAGCGCCGGTGGGTGTGCTGTAGGTGGCTTGTGAAGGTGTGAAAAAACGATAGCCGATAGGTGTGGTGCCGTCTGGGTTCTGCACTTTCCAACGATAGCCCGTTCGAGTGATTTGCTCTGCCGCTTGCTCGGTGGCGTAGGACAGCTTGTCTGAAGCGGCCCCGGCATAGCTCGGGCGTTCGGCGAATGAGGGCGGCTCATAGCGGTGTGTTAGGTTATTTTTTACGGAGTTCATCGCGATTTCTCTGATGTAAAAAGGCTCCAAAGACGTCAAGAAACAGGCTGTTCTGACAGGGAGGCGAACTCTCGATATGTGGCTGGTGGTAATGGCAGGTTCACCCGGTTGTGTCTCGAAGTGTGACGCAGCAATTGGGCGAAGAAATATCCGTGGTTAACCCGTACCGGTGCAGCCTCACGTCTGATCTGTTGAACGGCTCATTCACTCACGAGGTTCAGCCCATGTCCCGCTCTGTGCTCTTGCTGCGTCCTGCTGCCCAAGGCTTTGCCGTCACCCTGCTGGTGGCGCTGGCTGGGTGTGGGCTGTCATCGTCCCCCGACGTCGCCAAGCCGATTGAACCCGCGCCTCTCGCCGAACTTCACAGCGCGCCGATCCAGAATGCAGTGGTCAAGCGAATGGCGATGCCGGCACCGATGGCGGTGCGAGAAATGGCGACGATGGACTACCGCAGCGAACCCCGCGAGCAATACGCCAACCTGCCGGATAACCCGGTGCATCGCGTCGCCGAAACCCCGGTCTCCACCTTCAGCGCCGACGTCGACACTGGCAGCTATGCCAACGTCAGGCGCTTCCTCAATCAAGGTCGCCTGCCGCCCGAAGACGCCGTGCGATTGGAGGAAATGGTCAATTACTTCCCGTACAACTACGCACTGCCCACCGATGGGTCCCCATTTGGCGTCACCACCGAGCTCGCCGCCACGCCCTGGAACCCGCGTACAAAACTGCTGCGCATCGGTATCAAGGCCTCCGATAAAGCCGTGGCAGAATTGGCGCCCGCCAACCTGGTCTTCCTGGTGGACGTGTCCGGCTCCATGGACCGCCGCGAAGGCTTACCGTTGGTCAAAAGCACGTTGAAGTTACTGGTCGATCAACTGCGCGATCAGGACCGCGTGTCACTGGTGGTGTACGCCGGTGAATCCCGCGTGGTGCTCAAGCCCACCTCGGGCGCTGAAAAAGCCAAGATCCGCAACGCCATCGACCAACTCACCGCCGGTGGCTCCACCGCAGGCGCGTCCGGCATCGAACTGGCCTACCAGATGGCCCGCGAAGGTTTTATCGACAAGGGTATCAACCGCATCCTGCTGGCCACCGATGGCGACTTCAACGTGGGCATCAGCGACTTTGACAGCCTCAAGCAAATGGCGGTGACCCAGCGCAAAAGCGGCGTATCCCTGACCACCCTCGGCTTCGGTGTGGATAACTACAACGAACACCTGATGGAACAACTGGCCGATGCGGGCGATGGCAACTACGCCTACATCGACAACCTGCGTGAAGCGCGCAAGGTGCTGGTGGAGCAACTCAGCTCGACCCTGGCGGTGGTGGCACGGGATGTGAAATTGCAGATGGAATTCAACCCCGCCCAGGTCAGCGAATACCGACTGCTGGGCTATGAAAACCGCGCCTTGAAGCGTGAGGATTTCAACAACGACAAGGTCGATGCCGGCGAAATCGGCGCAGGCCATACAGTGACCGCGCTGTACGAAATCGTGCCCAAGGGCGAGAAGGGTTGGCTGGAGCCGTTGCGATATGCCAATGCACCGACGGCCGAAGGCAAATCCGCCGAGCTGGCGATGCTACGGGTGCGCTACAAGCCCGCTGCGGGCGGCAAGAGCCAATTGATCGAGCGCCCTATCGCCAACCAGGCCACCCCGGCCAGCGACGACCTGCGCTTCTCCTCAGCCGTTGCCGCGTTCGCCCAACAGCTCAAGGGTGATGGCCGCTACACTGGCAACATGAGTTTGCAAGATACCGCCAAACTTGCCCGCTCGGCCCGCGGCGATGACCCGTTCGGCCTGCGCAACGAATTCGTGCAACTGGTGGAACTGGCCCAAAGCCTCAAACCCTGATCTGGCCCACAACGATGTTCAAATGTGGGAGGGGGCTTGCTCCCGATGGCGGTGTGTCAGTATCCGATGTGCTGTATGACCCACTGCTATCGGGAGCAAGCCCCCTCCCACAGTAATCCTGCTTCGGCTGACAAAAAGGAGTTCGCCCATTACATGGCCGTCCCAGACGATCCACCCAGCGACGAATCGCTGTTGGCCCGCTACCGAACCGGCGACGCTGGCGCATTTGAAGCCCTCTACACGCGCCACCGCCAGGGCCTGTACCGCTTCCTCGTGTCCCTGTGCAACAAAGCCGAACTGGCTGAAGAAATCTACCAGGACACCTGGCTCAGCCTGATCCGCAGCACCACCCAGCCACAAGGCCGGGCGAGTTTTCGTACCTGGCTGTTCCAGATCGCCCGCAACCGCCTGATCGACCACTGGCGCAAGCACGGCATCCACAACCCCCTGCACGACAGCTACGACGAACAGCTGCACGCCCAACCCGACGACAGCGCCGGCCCCGAGCAACAACTGAGCCTGAGCCGCGACCAGGCGCGCCTCGACGCCGCCCTGCAAGAACTGCCCGAAGACCAGCGCGAGGTGTTTTTGTTACGCCTGCATGGCGACCTCGAAGTGCCGCAAATCGCCACCCTCACCGGCGCCCCGCTGGAAACCGTAAAAAGCCGCTTGCGCTACGCCCTACAAAAATTGCGGCGCCTGCTGGCCGAGGAGGTACCTGTATGACTGACCCCCGACATACCCCGGACGACGCGCTGCTCCAGCACTACCGTCAACACAGCACGGGCGAACCGCCCGCGTCCCTCGACGCCTTCATTCTCAACGCTGCGCGCCGCGAAGCGCCGGTGCCGCAACCCAGCCTGTGGCAACGCTGGCTGCAAGCCTGCCAACGCCCGCGCTGGCAAATGGCATTCGCCACCGTCGCCGGGTTGGCGCTGATGATCGGCGTGGTCATGCGCTCCCCCGTGCCGCAGCCCGAAATCTCAACCGCGACATTCTCCGCCCTGCGCCACGAAGATGCCGCCCACCCAGCGCCGCAAGCGTTTTCCGCCCCAGCGCCAATGGCCCGCATGGCGATGGCGCCACGGGTTGAAAGTGCTCCAGCCCAGGCTGAAATCGCTGACGTAATGGCGGCCCCGCCAGCGGAAAGACTCAGCAAGGCGGCGCCGAGTGCGTTGCCATCGTTGGAGCAGGAGTTGCAGGCCATCGTGAAGCTGCGTGAGGCGGGGGAGAGCAAGGCGGCTGATGAAAAGCTGTTGGCGCTGCATAAGCGCTTTCCGAAGGAGGATCTGCCGGCGCGGTTGGAGGTGTTGCAGAAGCGCTGAATCAGCACGCACAAAAAAGCCCTGGGTCTCACGACCTGGGGCTTTTCCATTTCATATCTGGTGCCCCGGCGTCGTTTGAACTGGTCAGCAAAAGGCCCGCATTCATTGGGTGTGCTTGGTGGTTCTTCGGTTAGGCATACACGTGGGCATACACGGCGCTTCCTTCTGCCCTCTTTTTCGAGGTATCCCCGTAGGGTAAAGCAATACCAAATGTTGGCTGATGTGTTGCCATCCAGCAGAGTAGTTACTTCTTGGTTCGACCTTCTGCCGCCAGTGAGGCGAGCCCAAGGGTGATGAATCCTGCATTTCCATCCAGGGTATCCAGTGCCCCTCGAATGTTCTGTGCCACTTCTGTAGATCCTCTTTGCTCAACCCAGTTTGACAGCTCCTCGATAGCTGCCCCCAGCGCCAGCTGGTTTTCATTCATGCGCTTAAGCAATGATGCGAGCAATGAGACATCTTCCATGAGTGTTCTCCAAGGGATGGGATCGTTTGAACTTGGCTCAGAATCATCAGCAATGATTGGCTTACGTCAGGTTCTGGAGATGGGAATACAGCAGGGGGATACACGCCGAAATACCTGCGGTAACGCATCCCCGAACTGTATTACTCAATCACTATTTTCTGAGCTTGTCGTACTCATCGTCCCCAATCACTGGCGCTGTCGGTGATTCGGATTTGATTAGGCTGACAGAGTCTTCGCAGTCAACGAGGTTGTTATATCCCTCGGAGCTTACGGCGATGATCTTTCCGTTCTTAGCTGTGAACCTCCACCGCCACTCGCCAGCCGTGTCTTTATAAATCTTGAAGTACGATACGCGACTCATGATCCTTTCCTTCTTCTATAGGTGAAAGCGAGCACTGATCCAGTGTTTGTATTAGCACTCCCTCATTAGCGTCCGTGCAGTTCCCACAGCAAAAGGGATACGCTCAACGGCGCCGATTCGACACTACCGGTTCCCTTGCCCACATGTCCATGAACCGAACGAGGATGACGGTAGAGATGGGGCGAGTGGAGCGCTGCCCTGAAACGACGAAAACTGCTGGGGCCCCTGGCTATTTGTGCGTCACACGGGGCATGAAACCCGCGGGATCGAGTTAGTGGGAGGTGCCGGAAGTTACTGAAATTTCAATCGTTGAAATTGAAAGGATCTTGAAGAAACAGGGCCATCGTTACAGCTTCGGTAAAGGTGGCTGTATTTGTTGCGGATAGTGAACACCTGCATGGCGTCAACATGTTGATGGGTGTCAACCACGTCAACCTGTCAACCAACTTAAAAAATCCAGCCGCTAACACGAACGCGCGGGTTCTTTGCCCCGTGTCTATCCGAATGCCCAGGGTCCCCAGCGGCTTTCCGACTCATAGGGCATATGCACCGGTGAACAGCAGTTCACCCGGTTCACCTGCTCACTAAGCTGGGTACCTTTCCGCTGACACGATCACGCGGGTTTCCTACCCCGTATCTTCAAGAATGCGCGAGGGTCCCCACTATCGAACCAAAGCCAAGAGCATGATCGATCTCGCTTCGCTGGAGGAGCAATACTAATGGGGCTAGGGGGATACTCTAACAAACCGTGTTACGGGTGTTACGCGTGTTACATTATTATTTAACTGTATGATTTTAAATGATTTATATTGCGTTACACAGCTTCGACTGGTTTGCCGATATACGTGTTACATCGCAAATAGGTGTTACAACAATGGTGCTCTGGAGCAGCAGTTTGTGATGATTGAGGCGGGAGGTCATTGACCTAGGGGCTTTCGCCTATAAGGGCAGCTACCGGCCATAAGGGGCTATTCGATGCGAACCGCATTTGGCTCTCGTAGGCTATTATTTTTTTTGATGCATGCTGACCTTATGGCGAATTGACATAGGGGACATGGAATGCACTAATCGTTGACACCTATTCAAACCCAGCTAGAAGCTTTGATTGCACAGATAGGGGGCAAGATGGTATCTGGTGAAGTGCAGATGCAAGCGATACCTGATCGCATGCCTAACAAGCAATGTTGGATGCTGTTCAAGGTGGCTAATCTAGATCGACTACAGGCGCTGCAACGTGGTCTGCTTTACATGAATAGCGTCGACTATTTCGCGAAGCTTGAAGGTGAAGCCTGCGCTGCACTTCGAAGGGACGAGCTTGAAAATGTGTACCTTAAGCTCAGCTCTGGCATGAGGGATGGGGTAGTGAGCGAGCTCGCACTTCAGGTTGAAGGTCACGACGAAATCGTATTGAACCCTGAGACAATCATGACCCTGAATTTACCTCGACCTGAAACCGTCATGGTGTACTGCCTAGGTTCTGTATCAGCCGGACATGACGGTCAGATTTGGGGACTCGACAACGGAATGCTGCAATTCAGTGAACGTTTCCGAGAGTTTGGTACCCATGTCCTTCGTATTACGAACCATGCAGAGTTTTCTAGAAGGCTTTCACAAGCCATCGCGACACACCCTCTCCTTTATAATTCTCCCTTCTTTGAAGGTGGCTACGGCCAGGTCGATTACGTAGATTTCAGCGACTACAGCGGCCCGATAGGATTGTTTCGCAAACCCATTGAGTATGCTTGGCAACGAGAGTACAGACTATGCTTTGGCGCTGAACCTGAGGCTCTAAATGATCGAGGGGCGTTAGAGCTAAATATTGGAGACCTATCGGACATCACTCAGATCACAACGGTAGAGAGTTTCACGTCGAACCCGATAAAAATCATTGAAAGGAACTACAGGATAGTCGACGGCAAGCCTGTGCAAGTTCCTAGCTAAACTTACGTTTCAGACCGGCTACGTGTAAATAAAGAGCGTAAATAGTCCACGTAAAAAAATAAAAAAGCGAAGCCAAATCAATGGCTTCGCTTCAGATGTTGTCAATTCTTAGCTAGCTGTTTTTCAGAACTGTATATCATCGTCGAAGGTGGCTGTAACTTTCGGGAGAGGCAAAGCGCTCTTTGGTAATGGCAGATTCGTAACAATGAAAAGATTGAGTATGTCGTCTCGGTCCATAAACATGATCTGAGAGCGCTTCGTGGCATCTAGCTTGTTGCCTATCCAGTTTCTTGCCTGTTTTGTTATCTCGCCGCCCGCGACGATGAATGCGTGGTCAACCAAGACTCGGCGATTCAGTTCCGAATCGAAAATCTCGTGGCCAAGCATCATGTTCACCTGATTGTGAATCTCGGCGACATTCGATGAACCAGGTCTTCCTACGCCCGCTGAGTCTAGCTTGCCCTTTTTTGCTTGGATGCCGAAGTAGAGGACATGGAGAGTCGGCAGGGTGTATTTCATCCACACGTCCTTGCCATATTCCAACGCCTTATCTTTGTGACCCGTTACGGTTACGCGATGAAACCCAAGCTGACGGAATAACGGCAGCAGCACCTCCTCGATCAGCTCATCTTCAGAGCACTTGTCGAGGTATGTGGTGAGTAGCTCTCGGCGTTCCATCTCCGCTGGTGTAAGCGGCCGATGCGGGTTCGCCATCTGCGCAATGGTGTTAGTGGCATTGTGGCGCAACTGGCCGAGGCCGTGCTCGTCGAAGAACGCTTCCCAACCTTCGCGCACCAGCACAGCGTTAAGCGCGGCAAGCGCTCTGCTCCTGTCCGGATCGCCCTCCTGCGCGTCGCCCTTGTCGAGAGTTGCACGGATGATCCGAATGAAAGCATCAGGTGGAACCGAAGGACTGGCATGCGGGAGAGCCAACACCTCCTCCAGTCTGCTTGCAACCCATGCCCAGCGGGTTGAACCGTCGTGGGTGTAATCTAAGTCACAATCTTGAAAGAACTCAGTGATGTAACTGCTTGAACGATACCGAAAGTGCTCAGAGTCGCCACAAACAATGTGGGCGAGTTCTCTTAGATTCCTGCTCTTCCATTTCATTTGCGTTCCTAGATTAGGCGGAGTGAGGCTGAAGCACAGCAGACATAAGACAGTCAGCAGATAATGATCGCCAGATGTGGGTAGATAGCTGCCGCTGACAATATAGGGTCGTCAGCTTTTTCAGTGATCGATTGAGCATAGCTTCCCATCGGCCCCTCGCTTTGCTGGCACGAAAGGCTCCCAAGCCTGGCCGTTATCGCAATTTCTAAGGCGCTACACCGTTTAGTGTAGTGCTTCTACCAACCTTCTCCGTGCGGACTCAGACGCGACCCCGTTCAGGATTCAGGACCACGCGCAAATCGGGTACCCGAAGCACGCCATAGGGTTACTCGAAGACCTGCAGGGTTTTCGAGCAAACCTTGGTTTTTATTTGGGTCACTTAGGCAGAGTGTCGGTACAACTATTCAGGATCCGATATTTCCAGTTCAAATTTGTTTCCGACGTTCGCAAAAATAGTACTTCCATTTTTCGACCGCCACAACATTAGACGAAGTCCGCGACCTGACCTGGTTAAGTGCGTTCTGTATCCAATATAGCTACCAAAAACTCTTGGTTCTTCAGAGTTTATGGTCGTTGTAAATATACTCACGGCAGACTTCGCAGATCCAGCCAGAATGTGTGAAATTGAATCTAGTAATACTGAGCCAAATCTATCCCCTGGCATACATTGATTTCGAACCAGTGAAGCTAAAAAATCCGGAGATATATTAAAGTCATCCCAGTGCAATAGGCTGGCATCACCTCCAGACTTATAAATCAGAGCCATAGCGCCAGCATAAAATGCACACTTAAAATCACCAGTAGAGCGAGCATTGTCAAATAAATCACTAGCAGTACTATCGGCGATGAAATCAGAGTATTTAAAATAAACGGGTAGTTTGTTCAGGAACTCAGCTGGCAGGTTCTGTTGAACTTCTGGATAGACCTCGTTCACGACTCCGGAAATAGAAACTTCTTTAGCGGCGCCTGACTCTTCACAAAAGGAAAGGACTGAGTAATCTCGTTTCTCGAAAAAGCAACTTAATGATAAGGTTTCAAAAAAGCCAAATAGTTTTTCCAATCGCGGCCCCGAAAAATTTGCAAATGGTGTCATCACAACTTTGTCTTGCCACTCAGCCAGCCGTTCTGGCTCCACGGTGGAAATACAAGCTGTTTTTTCCAATATTCGGTTTACCATTCTGACTACATCATCAGGGCCATACGGGCAATCTTCTAGCTTTGATAGTTTTTCTTTGAATAATTTTGTGCTCGGATAGTAACCCTCTTCCTGCATTGCCCACAGTATTTCTTGCTCAAGAAATGGAGGTGCAGACAGGTTCGTCACTTGGTCAGCGAGCATTCTTAGTTCATCAATTGACTCTATAACGTCGTCAGTTTGAGCAAAAGCCGGAGCTAGTAGAAACTCAAAATTAATTACTGCTCGCATGACGACTCTTCTCCATTCGTTTCTTTCTTGCGCCCTCTATCAATATGTTTTCTACTTCGCGATCAGTTTGATCAAAGAAGTCCTCGGGCCAGTTTACGATGGAGCCATACTTATTTAGGGAGATTTGCTCATATACAGACGTTCCATTTTTTTTGTTGATAAAAAATACGGCCGAATTTTCGATCTTTTTAACTTCGTCGTCCTGGGCAATCCTTAGTCGAAGTCTATTTATCAAATATTCACTATGTGTCTCAATGATGCATTGCCGCTGATCTGCGGCCATAGTAAGGAACAGGTCGCACAATCTTGATTGGACTTTTGGATGTAGGTGAAGCTCTGGCTGTTCAAATATTAATATGTCATTAATGGTTGATAGTAAAAACATCAGCACAATAGGCAATACTTGACTGACCCCCACCCCTACGTGAGTTAGGTCTTGCCATTGCTCACCTTGGGCCGTCTTCACAAAAAGCTCGTAGCCGAACTTGCCTTTATCTCTTGTGTGGAAATCCTCAATTACACCTAGGTAAGATAGCCATTCCTGACATGCCTCTTTCAAAGTGCCGGATTTTTGAATGGACTTGAATTCACCGCCAACTGCTAATGGCGAACTATACTCGATGACTCTATCTTTATTAATGTGGAGAACCGCAGCTGTGAACTCACCTTTCAGTCCCACTGTGTATGTATCTATATGACCTAGGGACGCATACACTGCTTGCGGTTCATTTCTAAGAGGCCCAAGATACTTCACAGAGGTTGAGAAGTAGTAATTCAACATTTCGCCAGCAATAGAAAAAATTCTCGAGGTGTAGTTTTCTTCTTTGAAGATCTTCTTTGATCCTTGATACCATGCTTCCTGGAATTCAGATCTGTACTTATCTAGTAAGTCGACTAGATTTTTTCTACGCTTTATGTCAAGTGTTTGTACAAATAGCTTCCAGTCTGAAAGCTCGACCTCTTCGTCAAAAAAGAGCCCATCCTGTATATCGTCAGGCTGCAATGCAAATGTTGCATTAACAAAATGTTTTTTGATTGTAGAATTTGGCAAATGTTTGAGTTGGTCATCTCGTTGAAAAGCTTCCAGGATTTCTAATGGCACATCAGTCGTAGAGATTAAATTTTCGCGTTCTCTATTGATTATTTCTTTAAGCTTTTCGAAAATAAGCTTTGGAAGTTTTATCTCCGACTCTTCAAGGTGGGATTCTCGGAATTTTTTTCTACCAGGACCTTCCCCGATGATCATACTAACAATGTTAGCGCTAAGTTTTTTTGTGTAATCATATTTGATTTTGAATGCTCGCGGGACGATACCTTTCTTAAAGGCACCAAGCATCTTAAATCCAGGGTACTCAGCCCTTGTTTTATCTATATCTGAGAAACCAAAAGCATCGACTATATAAAGCGATCCATCATCATCTGCTATCTCTTGTTCAGTTGACGGCTGTCGAAAATGGACATAGTCGATTACTTCTCCTTCTTCGCCGCTACTTAGTAGTTCGTATTTTGCACTTAAAACGATTGGGTGGAAGTCGTCTTCGGCTTTTGACTTGTTCTTTTGTTTTCTGCCAAAAACCAATTCACACGAAACTTTTTTTATATTGCTTCTGAAAGAGCTATCGCTCGTAAAAGGAATGGAGAACTTAATTGTAATGTTTTCTGAGTCTGAAAGATGCTTTTTAATATCATGAAAAGAGCCTAGGCGAACCATATGCCCATTTAGCACAACAGAGTCATGCTGGTGGCGCCGCGCAAATGTTTGGCAAAGCATTAATATAGCTTGAATAAGAGAGCTCTTGCCGCTACTGTTTGAACCGCACAAAATTGAGCAGTTTTTCAGTGCGATTGGCGCGCTCATATCTATAGATTTAAAATTACTTAGAAACAAGTCTTCGAGCATGCAAATCCCTCCGCAATCTGAGATTCACCGGTTGTGAACGGCTGCCGGTGCATTCTGAGCTAGTACGGTATACAAAACTTCATCGCAACGTCTAGATATTTCGTGGCTAAGTGCTATCTGCCATGCGCTTGAATGGCCCCAAAGACGACGACGAGCGTTTAAAGCTCAATTTCGATTCACCGATCTCAAACAGAAATGCTCGATGGAGATGGAGAATGGGTTTCTCAATTCCACCTAGTGTTGCAGTAAAAGATGCCTATTCCACGGTGACCCTAGCCCGCGACACGATGAACTACATCGCGTTGAAAGAGATCGCGTTGCAGAATGCGCTGGCCTCGAGTGATATCAAGATAGACGATGCGCCAGGCAAGCTGGAGGAACTGATGTCGTACATGGACAACATCGATTTTTGGCTCAACATCGTAACACCGTAATGAAAATCCAATCACGTCGCCGGCAGCTATGGGACAGCCCCTTCCGCCCTGGAAGACGGCAGCGTACGAAAGTGCTGCCATCAATCCAAAAAGCTCAGTTGACCTTCTAATATTTCGATTTGCTCGGACGTCCGCTATTGGCCGATTGTGTTGAAAAAGTCGGCTTGCCCAAAACGCTCGAATACTGATGGGGGAAAAGACCTCTTTTGCACGCTGCTACGTGAAATCCGAGGTCCGAACCTACTGCCAAAAATTCAGATTTCAATCTCAGGCGCGTACTTTTCTGCCGTGGAATTCGAAGTTGACTTTTTCAACAGAATCGGCCGAAAGCGGTCATAAGCCCACAGCCGCCACAGATCAGAAGCCGAAAATCTGAAGCCTTGCTTGTAATTGGAGGATCTAACGACGCGGAAGCTGCTTAAGCTTCCGCTTCTTCATCAACCGCTCTTTCTTTTGAGCTGGAGGTCTATGAAATCAAGCTCTGCCTTGATTGCATCAATCGTGAGCGTCTCAACCTTGGTGTCTTTGTTTGCTCTTGCGTTGAGCTTTTTCACTCCAGCCATGCCGACAATTATCCCGTTCAAATGCAGCTTTCGGGCCTTTAGGTAGTCAGGCATCTGAGCACTGTTCTGTAGTGTTTTGTTCATTGTTAAACCGATGGTAGGCCCGAATCAACCGGCCCTCGCCGGTTGCTTCGGGGAAGGTTTGAGTTAGGCCGCCAACAGGTCAAGCAGGCTGTGTTGGTGTGAGCGAGCCGCGAGTTCTCGCCAGGTCCAGCTTCCAAAGTGCTCGCCCAGTTCAGGGATATCCAGCTTCATCAGTGCAACCGGGTCACGACTAATCAGGTTGCGTGCGGCCCACAGCTTGCCGCCGGTCTCCAGCAGTGTTTTGGCGGCCTCATTCCACTGTTCTTCCAGCACAGTGTTCGCCAGGTGAGCCGCTTTATTCTCGATCTCGGTGCGTTCCTTTTGTGCCTCTGTGATATGCAGATCAATCGTCACCAGCTCCTGCTCCAGTGCGGTGATGAGCAGTTGTTGGCGGCGGTGATGCTCAGCCGCAGCCGTGAGGTTTTTTGCTGCCTTTTGAGCTTCTGCGTTAGCCGCTTTTTCGCCCTCTACATCGCCCCAGGCGACAGCCTGTGCATAAGCGGTGGCCGCGTCCGTTTCAGCTTGTCGAGCTTTTGCCATGTCTTCCTGATCGCTCTGGCGGACCTGCTGCAACCGGGTCTCGATGCTGCTGCGCTTTTCGTTGAGTTCCATCTCGTCGGCTTTCCAGTTCGCCATATCGCTGAGATATCCCGCAGCCAAGCTCTCACGGTTTGCCAATCTCTCAAGGCGATGAATCTTTTGATTCAGGTTGCTGATCTCCAGATTTCGCGAGTCGATGCGTCTTTTGTGATCGTTGATTTCATCCTGCACGGCTCGTTGACGGCCCTGCTGGATAACCTCCGGGCTTTCCAGCGCCTCTTCGAAGGGAGCCAGGTCACCCTGAATGCTCTCCACTTCGAGGGTCAGTTTGTCGCGGCGGTCTTTCAGTTCTTGGATAGTATTCATCTGTATTGTCTCTGGGTATTGCGGTTGATAGGGATGGTTGTCGAACGGCTGGCGAGGCCGGTAATGAGCCGGCGCTACCTCGATCAGCAGGCATGCCATCAGGCGGCCTTGGCCTCGCTTTCATCCGTTCCAGGAACTGTCTTCACCACATAGCAGCGTTGAGGTCCTAACCCGGGCAGGCGAATCAAGCTGTACGCCTTGCCGTCGCTTCCCGGTTCGAGTACGCCCCGTTGCAGCAGCTCCTTGTTCACCGCACTGATGTTCATGCCCTTGAAGATTTCGGCCCTCCAGGCTTCAGGCAGCACGTAGTAAGTGTTGGTGGTGTGCAGGGCATCGCCCATGCCATGTTCGAGTGTCTTGCGAAAGCCCAATCGATCAATCGTGCGTGGGCCGTGCTCATCGATCTTGGCGGCTGCAGATTCCCAGCGGGTAAATCTGCTTTCTCCAAAGCGCTCGATGACCTGCCTCAGCCGCGCCAAAATCGCATCGCCCTCGAAATTCCCGGCGCCGCCGCGTTCGGCCAGCCACGCGTGCAGACACACTCGTGCAGCGGTCGTGGCCGTACCATCGGGTCATCCAGTAACGCCGAAGGCGGTGGCTAACTCTCCGGCCGCTGCTGCGAGGCCAAATCGAAGGGCGGCGCGCTGCGCCTGACCACTGGCCGAAACGGGCAGGTTTTGGGTGATGAATTGCTCCACCGTGCGGCGGACGATCACCGACCATCTGAGCATTTCCCCAGGCGCACACAGAGCGTGCAGGAAGGCGGTGAGGGGCGTGCCGTAGTATTTGGCTACACGGGCCTTGAGCGCATCGGAGAGGGCCGCAGCGTCCTCAAAACCATTCAGCACATCGAACATGCCGAGGCCTTTGCTGGCATCCGCAGGCACGGCGAGCATGCGCACCTCCATACCGGCTTTCAGCTCCTTGTTTGCATCCGCCATGTGCTGCGCCAACGTCTTCTCGCCGGTCGAGAGAAACAGCAAACGCCACTCCTGCACCTGTCGGCCCGCTTGTCCTCGATCATTCGCCCGTGCCTTGCCGGTGCCATTGCCGAGCATGTAGACCGTCTCGCCGATAATGCGCGGGTCGCACATGCCGATTTCATCCAGCACCAGGAGGCCGTCTGAGTGCGCAGCGGCGATGGACTCCAAGGCGTTATCTGTCGAGCGCCACGAACGCACCAGACGAGGTCCGCCATAAACCGAGGCAGCGACCTGCAAGTGGGTAGTCTTGCCCCCGGAACTGTCGCCGTAGAGATGGAAGCCGCCCGACTCATGCCCGAGCAGGTTGAGCAGAGGTCCTGCAAAGGCCACAGAGACGACAAACGCCAAGCGATGGTTACCAACGCACAGCGCGCCGATTTGCTGCTGCCACTGCTCCAGAGAGCCCGCCTCGCTGATCGGTGGCAACTGCGCACCTGCCTCATAAAAATGCAGGTGTTCGGCGTGCGAGCCAATCTGTTGTTCGGGCAATAGAAACGCCTTGTCGTGCCAGCCCAAGCGCGTCACCAAGCGTGCTCGCTGGGCGCTGTCGAAGCCGCCGAGATAACTCTGCAGATCATTGCGTGCGTTGCGCCCAGATCGACTTCCGGCAAGGCGCAGGCCCATGTCTACCAAGGGGCCGAGTACGTCTTTGCCGAAGTCGCCGGTCATGGTTCGGGCTGGAATGTTCCAACGTTTTTTAGCGCCGTCCGGGTCATCGAACTCAACCAACAAGCCCCAGTTGTGGCCCTTGTCGTCGCGAGTGCGAGCGATGATTTCGAGAGGCGAACATACGGGGCGTGCCTCGCCATCATCGCCTGAATAAAACACCCCTTCAGGCGTCAGGCGAAAGCCGCCGGGCAACAGGTCATTTTTCGATTTCGCAGGGCGTTTGGCGGGCGCTTTGGCCTTCGATTGTTGAGGTTCAGTGGTCTCAGCAACACTGCCGAAAAGCTCTCCGTTGCGCACCAGCTCGGCGACGTGGTCAGCGGTCCAGCCTTTGGCTAACGCATCCGCTGCATCGTCGCCGTCTGCCCATTTCCCACCCTTGATGAGCGTGGGCTTTCCGCCTTTGCTGCTGGGCTTGAACTTGAATACGTCGAGCGAGATTCGTTGTACCGAAGCGGTGCCCAGCTCAATCAGCTTAAGCTCGATGGCGTCCATGCAGGTCTTGCCGCTGGCATCGTTATCCGGCCACAGTACTACCGTGCGCCCTTTGAGTGGCGTGAGGTCGGCCTTGTGCCAAGAGTTGGAGCCGTTCGGCCAGCAGGTGGCGACGTAGTCGGGCATTAGCTCAGCGGCGGCGTCAGCAGCCTTCTCGCCTTCACACAACACCACGGGCGCATCGGGGCGCTGTGCCAGCTCATCCAGGCGCAGCAGGGGCCGAGGTTCCGGCAAGCCTTGCCAGCGCCATTGGGTGGCTTGCCCATCGGAACGCTTGCACCAGGTCAACGGCGCGAAAACCTTTCGCGGTTTGCCGTCTTCATCTGGACCTAGGTCGAAACGATACAACGCCATGATCGGCCGGCCCTGAGCATCACGATAGATCCATACCTTGGACGGAACACCCTGTTGCCGGTGTTTGGCAGGGCACTTGTTCATGGCCTCGGCCGGGATCGGTTGAATCGCAATCCACTCCGGCGTTGCGCTCTTGGCTGGCGTGCTTTTGGTGGTTGCAGATCCTGCGGAAACGCTGAGCAGATCCGCCAGTTTTTTACAGGCCTCAACGTCCGTGCCGCCGTCGATGTAACGCACCAGGTCGATCAGGTCGCCGCCCTTATCACCGGTGGCAAAGTCCGCCCAAGTGCCCTTGCTCAAACTGACCTTGAGTGAGCCTGCGCGTTTATCGGTGCGTGTGGGGTTTGGTGCGGTGTATTCCTTGCCGCCATCGACGCGTTTGCCGTTCGGCAGCCAGTGCGCAAGTACGCGGTCGATGTTCTTCAGAGCAGCGCTTTTTACGTCGGCAAAGCTGGGGCGTTTTGAGGTCTTGCTGGTGCGCTGAGTCATGGCGCTGTCCTCGTTGCATACAGCGCATCGTTGACGTCATCAATCAGCGCTTTTGCCATTTCGCCCAGGTAGAGAGCGGGCCAACTGAACCGCTCGCCCTCGTTACTCATGGCTGCATCGAGGGTCAGTTGATTGGCGTAGTACTGAAACAGCGATATGGCCTCAAGTGCGTCCTCGATCGGCACGCCTGCATTGACCCTAAACAGCTTTTGAGTACCGCTGGCAACGCATGAGAATTCGGCACGCCCGAGAGTGTTGGCAGTGTTCACAGGGCACCCCCTTTCTGGCTCACTGGCACAGAGGAGGCATCACCGTACATGGTGAGTGTTTTGATCAAGCCCAAGGTCCCGCGCACGTCCCAAATGACGGATGACAGCACGCGGTTGGAAAGCAGGGGTTTATCGCCGTCTAAGTGATCCTCCAATAGCATGAGAACTGAATCGGCACGGTCGAGCGCACAGGTGATGGCGTCGATAGGCAGACCGGCTTCGGCGTCTTGGCTGACGCAGAGTAGATCCTCGGGTAGTGCAAAGCCTGGGAGTATGCTCATTGGGCACCCCCTGCGGCTTCCAAGGCTCGCGCTTTGGACATATGGGCGTTGTAACGGGAGAGA
>NZ_SPKN01000044.1:0-348543 GCF_023127765.1 Pseudomonas sp. W15Feb34 | reverse complement strand
TAGCGAGGCTGGAGTTGGCGTGTAAAGCGGCGAGAGCCATTGCTCGATGAGCAGCAGCGCGAATTTTGGACGGATTGGTGGCGTGCATTGGGCGAAACTCCTTTGTCTGGGGAGCTGCCACGGTTCGCCGTCAAACGAATTAGGGTGGCAGCTGTACGCAGGTTGACGGACCGGGGACAAAGGAACCCGGCATACCCGAAGGTATCCCGCGCACAGCCGCCATAAACAGGACGTGCGGGCACAAAAAAAGCGCCTGCAATCGTGATGGGGGCGCCTGTGCGCCAATGTCTGAACGGGCCGTCAAACCCGGTCGCTGATTTTGCAGCGACGGCCAGAGAGTAACGTCCGTTTTTTGAAAGTGCAACTGTGCAGATGGCTTGCGGATTTTTTCGATGCGGCATAAATTGATCAGGCATGTAGATTTACCTCAACGCCTCCGGTTGCCGCCGGGGGCGTTTTCGTTAGTGCTGGGAGGCGTTACGACTCAAGTTCATCCAGAACAGGTGATTGCCATGCCGGGAGTTTGTAAGCATCAGCTCCAGCGCAGTCACGTTGGCCTGGACACTCGGAATGAGCTGCTCGGTATCCTCAACTAGCACCCCTTCTGGCGGCTCGATTGAAAGCATCACCCACTCGCGAGACGGCCAGACGAGAAGCATTACGTGTGCCCCTTTCGATATGGCTTCATCGCGCAATGTGCGGAGGCGGTCTTGGCCTTTGGGAGTAACGTTGGGTAGGAGGCCGATGCCGAGTAAGTCGCCGGTGTCTAAATTCGTTTGTGGCAGAAAAATAGGAGTCATGCCGCCACCCTGTCGCGAGCAGCGATGCGTGCGTGAGCCCAATCCAAAACTTCAGAAAGGACCCATGCGACGGGGGCCCCACGAGCGGTGCTGTCGGTGAGTTTTACTGCTTGTGGAAAGCCGCTTTCGGGCTGGCTCATGAGCTTGTAAATGGTGGGGCGGGCGAGGCCTACAATGGCCATTACTTCAGTAACTCTGATCAACCTTGTTGCAGGCGCCAGATCTTTGATATGTACCGTTTTGGAAGGGAGAGAGCTCGTCATAGTCGTGCCTGTAAAGTGAAAGACAGGCACAGACTAAGAGGCAAAAAAAAAGCAAACATGGTTTGCTTTTCTTCCACTGCGTAAAAATTATCTTGGTAGAAAACCGCCTTTCTTTAGGTATTTTCTTACGGTTGGTATAGAGCCCTTGCCCTGTTTAACGAGTATTTTGACAAGGTCGGCCGCTGATATTTTGGGGTCAACAGCGATTTGCTTTATTGCCAATTTGCTTATCTCTTCAAAAAGTTTTTTGGTGTTCTCTTGCTTCGCTGTCCCCGGCTTGCCGTTGGCTTTCCCGGCTGCTTTGGCCCTTTCCGACGCTTTTGCTGCAAAAGCCTGATCGAGTGCAGTTCGCAGAAACCGAGATGCGATCAAGTCGTTTCTTAGGTTGTCCATGTGGTCAGCTTCTTGGTACAGCGAAGCTAACATCAATGCTTTTGAGGTCTCGCCATACCGAATGGCGAACTCCTCCCGGGCCTCTATCTCAAGTTCGCTGCTACGCTCCCTTTCCCTTTTGAGGAGAGAAGCATACTGGGTGGCGTCAGTTAGCCTGATCTGTTCGACTAGATCATAGTCAAGGTCATAGAGGCGCAGCTCTAGGTTGAAAAGCCAGTTGCCAAGTGCCGTTACTGCCTCGACTGCCTGAATGAGCGCATAGGTTGCTACAAGCTGGGTGTCGCTGGCTGGGTGATTGATCTCTAAGACGCCTCGAATGACTCTAGGTAGTGAGGTCGCTTCGGAAAAACAAACGTGCTGATCAATCACGCTTCGAAGATGAAACATCTTCGTCGTAGTTGATTCTGCGCAGTCAGCGTAGCGGCCGTCCTCTAGCCAGTAGGAAATCGCGTTGTCGATGCAGTGAAACGCATCGCTAAATCTTTCGGAGAATTGGTGATACAACGACAACGTACGAACAGCGATTTCAACATCGTCGAGATCCCAAAGTAGACAGTCGACGTCCACACCGGCGATTTCTAGTTCTATGCCGTACTCAATGTCCATTGAATTCTCCCCGACGCCCCGAGGCCAGTGGGCTAACGCAGCGGTTTTCGGAGGGAAACGCGGATGCCAGCAGGGTTGCGGGTGTGGCCTTTCTGTAACACGACTGCTCGATGTAACACGTGGTGCTCGGAAGTTTTTCAGTGCGTGTAACGCTGAATATATTCAATAAAAACAATGGCTTAAGTGAGCGTGTAACACGCGTAACACCCGTAACATCATTTTTGAGGGGGTACAGGGTTAGCTGCTTCACACGGCCTTCCCAAATTGACCTTGCATTACATTTCCGGCCTCTAGGGAATCAAGATGATCTGCGTACCACTGCATCATCACTCTGCGCTGAGGCAGGTACACCGCTTTGTTATAGACCCCTGCAATCCCCTCCTTTGCATGAGAGAGCTGGGCCTCAATATGATTCTCATCGAAACCCTGCTCATTGAGTATGGTGCTCGCGATGTGACGAAAGCCGTGGCCCGTCTGCCGGCCGGCATATCCCAGTCTGCGTAGCGCCATCAAAAAGACGGTGTTGCTACGGGGGATTGTCCTGTCTTTCCTGCCAGGAAATAGGAGAGGGTACGCACCTGTCAGTGTTCGTAACTCAGTGAGTGATTCGATTGCCTGCCGAGAGAGAGGCACCACATGTTCGCGACGACGTTTCATTCGCTCGGCTGGGATCGTCCATAGCTTTTTGGAGAGATCGATTTCTGACCAGCGTGCCTCTCGGATCTCGCTCGGGCGCGATGCTAATAAGGAAAGCAAGCGAAGCCCTATACGAACGTCTTTTGCATGAGGGTAGGAGTTGATCGCTCGAAGTAGCGCAGGCAGTTCTTCAATTGAAACGTGCGCATAGTTTTCAGCGCTACGTGATTGCAGGAATTTGCTGAGACCTTCAAGGGGGTTGTGGACGGCTCGTCCTGTTACGCGGGCCAGGTCATAGATCTCTTTGCAAAAGCCACGAACTCGGC
The DNA here is from genome assembly GCF_023127765.1 of Pseudomonas sp. W15Feb34. Classification (NCBI taxonomy): domain Bacteria; kingdom Pseudomonadati; phylum Pseudomonadota; class Gammaproteobacteria; order Pseudomonadales; family Pseudomonadaceae; genus Pseudomonas; species Pseudomonas sp. W15Feb34. The sequence continues at coordinate 345,519 of NZ_SPKN01000044.1, read as the reverse complement.
CCATTTGTTCAATGATCCCCTTCTGCTCCATCCCGCGTAGAAACTCCATCCATTCCAGGGGCAATATTTCTGTGTACACGCGTTTGCCGAAGACGGGGAACACGTGAAGCTCAAGTGCGCCAAGTACTCGTCGAGACGTACCTGATTCCCAGCTTGTGCGTCTGGCCTCAAACCACTCGCGGCCTAACGCTTCAAAGGTGTTGTTGGCAGCAACCTGGTCTGCAACCTTCCGCGCTTGTTTGCTCACCAATGGATTTTTGCCGGTCGATGCGTCTTCCCGAAGTTGAGCTGCTTTCTGTCTCGCCAATGAGCCACTGATTTCCGGGTAGCCGCCGAGACCCAGCCAAGACCATTTTCCGTCTGGCTTTTTGTAGCGCAGCTCCCATGATTTCTGCCCGTTAGGTTTCACCCGGAAGTACAGGCCATTTCCGTCCTGCTCCCGATACGTTGTTTGCTCAGGCTCCAGGCCTGCAAGCGTGGTGTCTGCTAAGGGGCGGCGTTTGATTTCAGTGCGCTTCACTTCCTGTATGCCTCCAGTTATAGGAATCTCAAAGCATACACGTGGGCATACACGGCGGGAAGTTATAGGGGTAGACAGGGACGGATAGCCAGAAACAAGAAAGCCCGCACAGGGCGGGCTTCTTGGGGTGTTTCGTAGACTATCTGAGACAGCCCGAGACTACTATATGGTGCACCCGGCGGGATTCGAACCCACGACCCCTGCCTTCGGAGGGCAGTACTCTATCCAGCTGAGCTACGGATGCTTGTGCGGGCGACATCATACCCATGTCGACCTGATGCGTCCATTCCGGCATTTCCCCCGCTGCCTGTCGTCCATTTCCGACAAAAAATGGCTAATCGCCACCCTCATTCACAACTCCCCGCGCCGCACGTCCCTTTGTTTGCTTTGCTCTTGTGGCTTTAACCCGCTTCCACGCCGCAATTCCTCAGGTGAACGCATGCATTCCAAAGGAACCGTGATGCTCGATCTCCCGCTCAGACAAACCCTGCTGGCTCGCTCCGATTTGTTTCGAGGTATGCCGGAGCATCTCTTGCGCTACGTTGCCACCCATATGGTGGAGCGCACGCTGGATGATCGTGAGCTGTTGTATTTCAAGGACGACACCCTCGAATTCATTGCGCTGGTGGTGGAGGGCCGGATTTATTCGGTGGTGCATGGGCCCGATGGTCGGGAGCAGATCATTGGCAGTACCGGGGCCGGGCAGGTGGTGGGGGAGACGGCGTTGATCAAGGATCATGGGCGCGAGTCTTCCACCTTTGCCAGTGGCCCTACGCGCTTGTTGCAGTTGGGTAGCCGGCATTTTGGTGTGCTGTTTGAGGAACCGGCGTTTCTGCGGCGTTTGTTGATGTTGATGATGCTGCGTTTGCTGCACGCCATCGAGTTGCTGGAGTTGGTGTGCCTGCATCGGCTGGAGTCGCGGTTGGCGCGGTTTCTGTTGGCCAACCTGGGCGAGATCGACCTGGCGCTGGCCTTGCCCAGTGTGTCGCTGCCCGCCAGCCAGGGGGTGTTGGCGTCGATGCTGAATACCAGCCGTCCCAAGCTTAATGTGCAGCTGCAGTTGTGGCGCCGCAGTGGCGTGATCAGCGGCAATCTGGAGCGCATGGTGATCAACGATCTTGAGCATTTGCGGCGCAAGGCGTTTGCCTTGAATTAGTTGCCGCAGTGTTCCCCAGGTAACAGCGTACCCCCGTCGAGCCCTCGCAGACTGGCCCTTCATCAAGGATGCACAGGAGTGCTGGCGATGGGGATGACTGTTGAGTTCAAGGATCAATGGGCCGCCGATGACCGTTTGTTCGAAGCGAGTTGGCGCGCCGTGCAGGGCGAGCTAAAGCGCCGGGCGTTGCGGCGGGCCAAGGGCAATCTGGATCAGGGCCAGGAGTGGTTGTCGGCCACGGCGATCAAGGCCCTGCTGTTTTTTCGGCGTTCGCCGGAGCGCATTCGTGACCCTGAGGGGTTTCTGTTTCTGGTACTCGATCATGTGTTTCTCGACAGCTTGCGGCGCAGCAAGCGCGAGGGGCGGCTGTTCGATGATTCGGTGGATCTTGAACACGATCACTTGGCCGCGCTCGCCGCGCCCTGCGCTTCGGTGCTGGAGCGGGTGGAATGTTATGAGCGCCTGGAGCAGATCGAGGCGCACGTCGCACGGTTACCGCTGTTGCAGCAGCGTTTGTTCGAGATGCGTTTTGTCGACGACCTGCCTTACCCGCAAATCGCCGCCGAGTTGCACGTGAAGCTGCCGCTGGTGCGCAAGCGCGTGCAACTGCTGCGCAGTGCTTTGCGCTGAAGGTGATTCACAGACGTTGGCGTGGGGCGTTCTAGTGATATGAGCGCAGCACGCCGCCGCTATCCACACCCAAACCTGGGTGAATGCCATCAAGGAGAGATGTATGACAGAGGTCAACAGCCAGATCACCGACGCGGTCACTCAAACCAACGTCAAGGTGGTGGCCGAGGCGCCGGCCCAGGCCATCGCGTCGCTGTACCAGGTGGCCAGCAGCGCGGCGGGCCTGTCGTTGCAGAACGCGGTCAACAGCCAGCAGGCGATGAATCAGATTTCCAACGCGGTGATCTCCAAGGCCGTGGCGCTGATCATGCAGATTGGCGAGAAGGGCTGAGGCCTCGGGAGATTGATTATGTCGTGGTTCAGCAGAAAGAAACCCGCCGCCTCCCAAGCAACGCCCGCCGCCGACCCGCCGCCGCCAGCGCCCGCTGCACCGGCCTCGCGCTCGATCATGGCGCGCATGAACGAGCACCTGCTCAACCAGGTAAGCACGCCGTCGCCCGATAGCACGGCGGCGCTCAATAGCCAGATCGTGCAGGCGGTGCAGTTCACCAACGCGCAGAACTTTGCCTATGCCCCGGCGCAGATCGCGGTGCCGGCCGACATGATGATCAGCCAGGCGGCCGGGCTGGTGGCGCAGGCGGCGGCGGGGTACTTCGACGGGGTCAGCAAGATCGCGTTGGCGGCCCAGGCCGTGCTGCTCCAGCAAATGACCGAGAACATCGTCAACGACAACCTGCCAGGCGCTGCCGAAGACGCCTTGGGCGCCTTGGCCACCGACCTGCTGGTGGGCGCCGCTGCCGCCGTGGCCGCCGCCGCCGGAGCCATGGAAGCCGAAGCCGCCAGCGTGGCCATCGACAAGATCGACCAGAGCATCGCCAAGTACGCGAGCACCCTGGCCAACCGGGCCGCGCCAGCGGCCTGAACCCAGCACAGCGCTCCAGCGTTCGGCTGGAGCGGTGCAACAGCAACTTGAAAGCAACTTTTCTTGAGTGAGGAGCGACATCATGCAGCCTGGAGATATTATTTTTTCTGTCAAACAAGATGACGACAGCGCTACGCGGGCGTTTATCAAAGCAGGTCAACTGGTCAAGGCCAAGGTGTTCTCGCAGGACACGACCTACCTGAATGTGGTTCACCCGGCGATTGCGGTAAGCGACACGATGGTGATCGAAAGTGTGGGCAGTGGCCTGGCCCTGACCGACCTGAGCCTGGAAAAACCGCCGCGCTCGGCGATGGTGTTTTCCTGCGTGGATACCGAACTGGGCGAGGCGGCGACGGTAGCTGCCAAGCAGTTCTACTTCGACAAGATCGGCGGTGATATTCGGGGCCGCTACAGCGTGTGGAACGCGATGATTTCAGCGTTCCGGCGCTGGACTTCCGATACCAGCCTGGTGACGCGGATCAACGAGTCCATCGACATCGGCAGCGGGTCCTTTTGTTCGCAGTTCGCGGCCAACTGCTATGAAGTCGGCAACCTCTACAACGAGGCCAATCTGCTGCCGCCTCCGCCTGCCATTTTCCCCAACCAGCCTAGCGCCATAACGCCTGCGGAGTTGGCGACCTTCTGTGATTCCTCGCCGCACTTTTACTTTGCAGGGTTCTGGCAGGACAACGTTGAGGTGCGGCTTTAGCGGCGCTGTTGCCGCCCAGCCAGTGCCGCAGGAGGTTCACATGCAGCCACCGGTTCTATCCAGCGCTGATCGCCAGCGGCTTGAGGCGATGCTGCGCAGCCCGCAGATGTTCGAGGGTGCGCCGCGAGCCATCGTTGACGAAAGCCTCAAGCGCGCGGTGCAGGTGCTTGAACAATCGAAGACCAACGAGCAGGCCATTCGCCAGGCCGCCCAGCAGAGCGAGGCGGCGGTACGCCAAGCGCTGAATGGCGCGCCCGATCAAAGCGTCGAGCAGTTGGATCTCAAGCGTGAAGTGAACAAGGAGATCCAGCAGTTGATCGCACGGATCGAGGCCGCCCGGGCCGGACCTGCGAAATCCTGAAGCCACAGGTTTCACAGCCCTTGTTTGGCAACGTTCATTGATGAACACGGAATGCACCGTGTACTAAATAAGGAAATTGATCATGGCATTTGTTAACGAGCAAATTACCGACGCGGTCACCCAGACCAACGTCAAAGTGGTGGCCGAATCGCCAGCGATGGCGATGAGCACCATCTACCAATCCATGGGCCAGGCCACGGCGATCCTGTTCCAGAACTCGGTCTCGGCCCAACAGCAACAAAACACCCTGGCCCAGGCGGCCACCAACCAGGGCGTGATGCAGATCTACAGTGTCGACACCACCGCTGGCGCCGCGGCCACCGAAAAAGTCGCCCAGGGCGGCGTGGCCGACAACTTGACCAGCCTGCTGGCCGTGCTCAAGTCGTTCCAACCTTAAGCTGCGAGGTCCCCAACGGCCCCGGCGCCCACAAGGCTCCGGGGCTGTTGTCGTGTGTGCGCTTGATCTGAAAGATGAGCCGGATGCGCCATATTCGTTCTTTTTTTCGAACATCCTATTGCCCTGTACCCCCATTGATCCTAGGATTCGTTTGAGATTTCAAACGCTCTGTCTCCCGTGCGCACTTTTATTTCTTCTGCGCGCTGGGGCTGATTTCCCTGACGGCAGCCCACAAGGCGCCTTTCAACAACTCTAATTCGCTCCGCGTGCGCGCGGTGCTGTTAAGGAAAGCCGACATGCAGCTCAAAGATACCCAATTGTTCCGCCAGCAAGCCTTTATCGATGGCGCTTGGGTCGATGCGGACAACGGTCAGACCATCAAGGTCAACAACCCCGCCACGGGCGAGATTCTCGGCACCGTGCCGAAGATGGGCGCCGCGGAAACCCGCCGCGCCATCGAAGCCGCCGACATGGCCCTGCCGGCCTGGCGTGCACTCACCGCCAAGGAGCGCGCCAACAAGCTGCGCCGCTGGTTTGAACTGTTGATCGAAAACCAGGACGACCTCGGCCGCCTGATGACCCTCGAACAAGGCAAGCCACTGGCCGAAGCCAAGGGCGAAATCGTCTACGCCGCCTCCTTTATCGAGTGGTTCGCCGAAGAAGCCAAGCGCATCTACGGTGACGTGATCCCCGGCCACCAGCCCGATAAGCGCCTGATCGTGATCAAGCAGCCTATCGGCGTGACCGCAGCCATCACCCCGTGGAACTTCCCTGCGGCGATGATCACCCGCAAAGCCGGCCCGGCCCTGGCCGCCGGCTGCACCATGGTGATCAAGCCGGCCTCGCAAACGCCGTTCTCGGCCCTGGCCCTGGTTGAGCTGGCGCACCGCGCCGGTATCCCCAAAGGCGTGCTCAGCGTGGTCACCGGCAGCGCCGGCGACATCGGCGGCGAGCTGACCAGCAACCCGATCGTGCGTAAATTGTCCTTCACCGGCTCGACCGAAATCGGTCGCCAGCTGATGGCCGAATGCGCCAAGGACATCAAGAAAGTCTCCCTGGAGCTGGGCGGTAACGCGCCGTTCATCGTGTTCGACGACGCTGACCTGGATAAGGCCGTCGAAGGCGCGATCATCTCCAAGTACCGCAACAACGGCCAGACCTGCGTGTGCGCCAACCGTCTGTACATTCAGGATTCGGTGTACGACGCCTTCGCTGAAAAGCTCAAGGTGGCGGTGACCAAATTGAAGATCGGTAACGGTCTGGAAGAAGGCACCACCACGGGCCCGCTGATCGACGAAAAAGCCGTGGCCAAGGTTCAGGAACATATCGCTGATGCCCTGAGCAAAGGCGCCACGCTGCTGGCCGGTGGCAAGGCGATGGAAGGCAACTTCTTTGAGCCGACCATCCTCACCAACGTCTCCAAAGACGCCGCCGTGGCCAAGGAAGAAACCTTCGGCCCGCTGGCGCCGCTGTTCCGCTTCAAAGATGAAGCCGACGTGATCGCGATGGCCAACGACACCGAGTTCGGCCTGGCCTCTTACTTCTACGCCCGTGACCTGGGCCGTGTGTTCCGTGTGGCCGAGGCCCTGGAGTACGGCATGGTCGGCGTCAACACCGGGTTGATCTCCAACGAAGTGGCACCGTTCGGCGGCATCAAGGCCTCGGGCCTGGGCCGTGAAGGCTCCAAGTACGGGATCGAGGATTACCTGGAAATCAAATACCTCTGCCTGGGTATCTAAGGCGCGGGATTGCAGTAAACGCAGAGGGCACGAGAGCGCTGTCCCTTTGCGTGTTTCACATCGTAATTCGTAGTGGCCGGGAAAGCTGGGGCAGTCGATCATCGAATGCTGCCGTAGTTGCCTCCCCGCCACGTATGCCTTGGACCACGCCACCCGATGAGTGGCGAATGAGGACTTTATGAGCAAGACCAACGCTTCCCTGATGAAACGCCGCGAAGCCGCTGTACCGCGCGGTGTTGGCCAGATTCACCCGATCTTCGCCGACTCGGCGAAGAACGCCACCGTGACCGACGTTGAAGGTCGCGAGTTCATCGACTTCGCCGGCGGTATCGCCGTGCTGAACACCGGCCACGTGCACCCCAAAATCATCGCGGCCGTGACCGAGCAGTTGAACAAGCTGACCCACACCTGCTTCCAGGTATTGGCCTACGAGCCCTACGTCGAAGTGTGCGAAAAAGTCGCCGCCAAGGTGCCGGGTAATTTCGCCAAGAAAACCCTGCTGGTCACCACCGGTTCCGAAGCGGTGGAAAACGCGGTGAAGATCGCCCGCGCCGCCACGGGCCGTGCTGGTGTGATCGCCTTCACTGGCGCTTACCACGGCCGCACCATGATGACCCTCGGCCTGACCGGCAAGGTCGTGCCTTACTCGGCCGGCATGGGCTTGATGCCAGGTGGCGTGTTCCGTGCGCTGTATCCGAACGAACTGCACGGTGTGAGCGTCGATGACTCGATCGCCAGCATCGAACGCATCTTCAAGAACGATGCCGAGCCACGTGATATCGCTGCAATCATCATCGAACCGGTACAGGGCGAAGGCGGTTTCTACGTCGCGCCGAAAGCCTTCATGCAGCGCCTGCGCGAACTGTGCGACAAGCACGGCATCCTGCTGATCGCCGACGAAGTGCAAACCGGTGCCGGGCGTACCGGTACCTTCTTCGCCATGGAACAGATGGGCGTTGCCGCCGACCTGACCACCTTCGCCAAATCCATCGCTGGCGGCTTCCCGCTGGCCGGTGTGTGCGGCAAGGCCGAATACATGGACGCCATCGCCCCAGGCGGCCTGGGCGGTACCTATGCCGGTAGCCCGATTGCCTGTGCGGCAGCCCTTGCGGTGATGGAAGTGTTCGAAGAAGAGCACCTGCTGGACCGCTGCAAGGCTGTCGGCGAGCGCCTGGTGACCGGCCTCAAGGCCATCCAGGCCAAGTACCCGGTGATCGGCGAAGTGCGTGCCCTGGGCGCGATGATCGCGGTCGAGCTGTTCGAAGACGGCGACACCCACAAGCCAAACGCTGCCGCAGTTGCCTCCGTGGTGGCCAAGGCGCGTGACAAGGGCTTGATCCTGCTGTCCTGTGGTACTTACGGCAACGTGTTGCGCGTACTGGTGCCGCTGACCTCGCCGGACGAGCAGTTGGACAAGGGTCTGGCGATTATCGAAGAGTGTTTCTCCGAACTCTGACACGCCCCGCTCCTACGAAAAGCAAAAAAACCGCTTCGGCGGTTTTTTTGTGCCTGCTTCATTGTACGCACGCGGCGGCATTGTCTAAGGTGCAAGCATTGCCGATGGAGCGTGCTGGATGACTGCTGTTGATTTACCTGCTGTACCCCGAGTGTTGATTGCCGAGGCGGACCCCTGGTCGCGGGACCTGCTCAAGCAAGTGTTGTTGAATGTGCGTTGTGACGCGCGGCTGGATGTGTGCGCAGATGGTGACCACGCTGCTGCGCTGTTACGTGAGAAAAGCTATGACCTGATCCTGGCGGATTGGGAGCTTGCAGGCGTCGATGGCCTGAGCCTGCTGCGCAGTGTGCGCCAGCGCCGCCGCTCCCCCGCATTGCCATTTATTCTGCTGAGCAGTCGCAACGACAGCGCCAGCGTACGCGAAGCCTTGCCCCTGGCGCCCACGGCCTACCTGACCCGCCCGCTGAACATGGAGAGCCTGACCCAGCGCCTGCAAGACCTGCTGCTTAACGAAGGCGAAAGCGTGTATTGCGAGATCCCGGCGCTGGCACCGGGAATGACCTTGCCAGCATTCCTGGAGCAGCGCCGAGAGGTCTGCGATGGCGCACCGTTGCGCGTGGACGTGAAAGCGGCGGTGCATCGCAGCCTGGGCCCCGAGGGCGTGGACCTGCAGCAGCTCGAAGATCAGGTGCGCATGGACCCGCAAATCACCGCTGTGCTGATCGCCGCCGCCAACAGCGCCGGGTATCACGGCACGCCGGTGCAGACCCTGCACGCGGCCCTGAACAAGCTGGTCCCCGGGCAAAGCATGAACCTCATCCTGGGCCTTGCGCTCAAGCACAACGTGGTGCTGGGTGACGCCGGGCTGGTGGCCTACGCCGAGCGGCACTGGCAGTTGTCCGAGGACAGCGCCGAGTACGCCCGGCGCCTGGCACGCATGTTGGAACTGGATCACCAGCGCTGCTACAGCGCCTGCATCCTGCATCGGTTGGGCGACCTGGCCTTGTTGCGCTGCCTGGAAGACTGGCGTCAGGGTGGCGGCGCCCTGGATGACGAAGCGATCGGCGAATCCCTCGACAACTTCGGCGCCGCCTACGGTTCGGCGTTGCGCACTCGCTGGCGCTTGCCGTTGGAGTTGCGCCAATTGATCGCGGCCACCTATTCACTGGAAGGCGGTGTGTATTCACGCGAAGCCTTGGTGGTGAACCTGGCGACGCAGATGGCGCGGTTGACCGAGCACGAAGGGCTGCAAGAGCTGGCCGGCAGCAAGACCGCACGGCTGCTAAAGGTGGGCTTGTCCGAACTGACGCGAGTACGCAAAACCTGAAACACACACCGATCAATTGTGGGAGCTGGCTTGCCTGCGATAGCGGTGGGTCAGCCAAGACGCCATCGCAGGCAAGCCAGCTCCCACAGTTGATCGGTATTAACCGGCTATAACGCGGTTCTTGCCTTGGCGTTTTGCCTCATACATCGCTGCATCCGCCCGGGCGAACAGGCTGTCGAGGGTGGAGTCATCTTCACGCAGGCCGGCCAGGCCCTGGCTGACGGTCACGCTGAACTCGCGCCCTTCATAACTGAACAACAAGGCCTGGATCTCCTTGCCCAGCCGTTCGGCTACTTGCAGGGCCATCTCCGGTGGGCAACCCGGCAGGACGGCGGCAAACTCTTCGCCGCCAATGCGCCCGAACAGGTCGCCACGGCGCAATACCCCCCGACCACTCTCAGCGATGCGCCGCAGCACTTGATCGCCCTCCAGGTGGCCGTAGGTGTCGTTGACGTCCTTGAAGTCATCGATGTCCAGCAACAGGAACGCCAGCGGCGTGCCCTGAACGCAGGCGTTGTCGAACGCCTGGTTGGCGCATTCGAAAAAATACCGGCGGTTGCTGCTTTGGGTCAGCACGTCGGTGGTGGCCAGACGTTGCAGTTCCAGCTCCAGCAGCTTCTTTTCGGTGATGTCTTCGGCCATGCCAACCACAATCAGCGGTTCACCGGGCACCACCTGCTGGTTGATGTAGCACTTGTCACTCAGCCAGCGGATTTGCCCGTCGGCGGTGATGATGCGGTACTCGCGGTCTTCCACGGCGCCTTGTTCCAGCACGCGGGCCAGGCTGTGTTCGGCGTAATCGAGGTCTTCGGGGTGAACGCTGTTGCGCCATTCGCGGTGGTCGGCCAACAGCAAACCGGCCGAACGACCGAATATGCGCTCGTAGGCTGGGCTCACATACAGCACGCGACGGGTTGCCCAATCGATGGCCCAGAGCACGGCGTTCACGCTGACCAACAGCGAACTGAGCAATTGCTCGCGCTCACTCAGCCGCTCCACTTCGCCCTGGGCATGCATCAGCGCCAACAGGGTCGCCGCCGCAGCTGGACGCGGCGGCTCGGCAGTGGGCACATCGGGCAGGCAGGGCTTTTCGTGAACCATCGGTACAACTCTCTCTGGGCGCGCCGCAGGATGGAGCAGCGGTCACTACAAGGGGTCACCATGATGGCGAAGTGTTCTTTGAGAGAGGGGATTTGCAGTGAAGTTCCGTGATCGGCGTGGATTGACGGTGCCCGGAAAATGGCGCCAAAAAGCCAGTGTGTGGGAGGGCAAGCCCTCCCACAGTACCGTCAGACCGCCGCAGGGCGCAGCGAGTAGGTCTTCAACTGGTGGGCAAAGTCGCGCAGGGATTGAATGCCACTGGCCTCGGCTTCGTGCACCCATTCCTTGATCGCGGCCAGCATATCGTGGCCATTGGTGCTGGTCTTGAGCCAGATCTGCTGGAGCGCCAGACGCTTTTCATAGATCACGGTCAGCGCATGGCTGTGCTCCAACATGCTTTGGATGCGCAAGTGGTGACGGTCATCCAGCAAGCTGGTTTCCCGTGACAACAGGCGCTTGGCACGGTGGAACTGGTGACGTACCGAGTGATCGACCTTCTCCAACTCCTGCTTGACCAGCGGGCCGATCACCAACTTGCGGTATTGGGCCATGATCTGGAAGCGGTTGTTGAGGATCGCCATGGCGGTGTCCATGTCCAGGCTGCCCTTGCCTTCGACGCGGTGGGCGATGGGGGCAACACGCTGCACCTTGGCCAGGCGCAGGAAGCTGAACACCTTGATCCAGGCCCAGCCCAGGTCGAACTCCCACTTCTTCACCGACAGCTTGGCCGAGTTGGGGTAGGTGTGGTGGTTGTTATGCAGCTCTTCGCCGCCGACGATGATGCCCCACGGCACCAGGTTGGTGGCGGCGTCACGGCATTCGAAGTTGCGATAGCCCACGGCATGGCCCAGGCCATTGATCACGCCGGCGGCCCAGAACGGAATCCACATCATCTGGATCGCCCAGATGGTGATACCGATGGTGCCGAACAGCAGCAGGTCGATCACGCCCATGAGCGCCACGCCCAACAGCGGGTAGCGCGTGTAGAGCTTGCGTTCGATCCAGTCGTCCGGGCAGTTCTTGCCGTAGATGCGCAGGGTCTCGGGGTTTTCCGCCTCGGCACGGTACAGCTCGGCGCCCTTGCGCAGCACCGTGGACAGGCCCTTGATCACCGGGCTGTGCGGGTCATCGACGGTTTCGCATTTGGCGTGGTGCTTGCGGTGGATGGCGGTCCACTCGCGGGTGTTCTGCGCCGTGGTCAGCCACAGCCAGAAGCGGAAGAAGTGTTTCAGGCCGGCATTGAGCTCAAGGGAGCGATGGGCCGAATAACGGTGCAGATAGACAGTGACCCCAATAATGGTCACGTGGGTCATCAACAGCGTGACTGCCACCAGTTGCCAGGCTGACAGGTCAAGAAAACCGTTGTACCACATAGGCTGTATGGCCCTCAGATAAAGAAAAGAACAGCTCACGCATTATCACTAAGCCTACAGAGAAAACCAGCCGCTCTTTCAGATAGGAGTGACTGGATGTTTCTTATTCTATAATCCCCAGCCTTCGTAGGGCGATTCTGTTTTTTTGGTAAGGATTACTGACCATATGCTGTTTTCATACCGAGGAGCCCTACGTGCGGGGCTGGTATACCTGCTGATTTCCGTTGTATGGCTCAGACTCAGCCACCAATTATTGATCAACTTTATTGATGAACCGGGGGCGCTGGCGCATTGGCTGCAACTTCGCGGCTACGTCTGGGTAGCCCTGAGTGCGCTGGCTATATACCTGATGGGCGTACGTTTCGCCCGCGCCCACCAACTGCAGCTGCCCCTGCAAGAAAACCGCGTACGCCTGCAACAGGCGGCAGCCGTGTTCGATTGCACCCGCGAAGGTGTATTGGTCACCGATGCCCAGGGCCTGATCGTGCACGTCAACCGGGCATTCATGGAGATTACCGGCTACCGCCGGGACGACGTCATGGGCCAGCCGCCCAGCCTGTTCAAGTCCGGGCGCCATTCGTCGGCTTTCTATCAACAGATGTTTCAGACCCTGGAACGCGAAGGCGAATGGAGCGGCGAAATCTGGAACCGCCGCAAAAGCGGCGAGGTGTATCCACAGTGGCAAACCATCCGTGTGATTCGCGATGAGCGGGGCCATATCAGCCATTACGTCGCGGTGTTCTCGGACATCAGCGCCATCAAGGACTCCGAACACGAACTGGCGCACCTGGCCCATCACGACCCGCTCACCGACCTGCCCAACCGCCTTTTATTCACCGATCGTACCGAGCAGGCCCTGGCCTCGGCGCAAGTGCACAAGCGTGGCTGTGCCCTGCTGTTGATGGACCTGGACCACTTCAAGATCATCAATGACAGCCTGGGCCACAATGTTGGAGACCAGTTGCTCAAGCTGGTGGCTGACCGTCTCAAGGGCCTGTTCGGGCCTGGGGTCACACTCGCGCGGCTGGGCGGCGACGAGTTCGCTGTGCTGGCGGAAAGTTGTCCACAGGTGATCCAGGCCGCTGCCTTGGCGCAGCGCATGCTCAATGCCATGAAAGACCCGTTTGTTTTTGACGGTAATCAATTGTTTATCAGCGCCAGTATCGGCATCAGCCTGTTCCCCAGCGATGCCTTGAGCGCCGAGCAATTGCTGCGCAACGCCGACTCCGCGTTGTTCAAGGCCAAGAGCGCCGGCCGCGAGGGCTATGCCCTGTACACCGAAGAGCTGACCGCTCACGCGCAAAATCGCGTGGAGATCGCCAGCGAACTGCGCCGTGCCCTCGACCAGCAGGAACTGCGCGTCTACTACCAGCCGGTGCATAACCTGCCCGACAGCCGTTTGGTGGGCGTTGAAGCGCTGGTGCGCTGGCAGCATCCGGAGCGCGGCCTGGTGCCCCCTGGCGAATTCATCCCCATCGCCGAACGCACCGGGTTGATTGCCGATATCGACGCGTGGGTGATGGACCAGGCGTGCCGGCAGATGTGCCAATGGCTGGCGGACGGCGCGCCGTTGGGCTTTATCGCCGTCAACGTCTCCAGCCGCCTGTTTGCCCGGCGTGAACTCTATGAACAAGTGGCTCAGGTGCTGCACGACACGGGCCTGGACCCGGCGTTTCTTGAGCTGGAAGTCACCGAAAGCGCTGTGATGGACGACCCGGAGGTGGCCCTTGAGCAACTGCACCGTCTGCGCGAACTGGGCTTGCGCCTGGCCATCGACGATTTCGGCACTGGCTACTCTTCGCTGTTGCGCCTCAAGCGCCTGCCGGTGCAGAAGCTGAAGATCGACCAAGGCTTCGTCGCCGGTCTGCCGTGGGACGAAGACGACGCTGCGATCGTGCGCGTGGTCATCGCCCTGGCCAAAAGCATGGGGATGCAGGTACATGCCGAAGGAATCGAGCAGGTGGAACAGGCGCGGTTCCTGTTGGGTCAGGAGTGCGATATGGGCCAGGGGTATTGGTTTGGACGACCGATGCCGGCCCAGGAGATTGATTGGTCACGAGCCCCCGCCATCCGACCTTGAAACACGGTCAAACTGTGGGAGGGGCGGTGCGACCGCCCCGACCCTCCCACATTTGGATCACATCAGGCCTTAACTTCAGCATCTGAGCAGAAAATCCACACGCAACCCCGCGCCCTATCAGAAAATTCTTTCTGGTTATATAAACATTCTTAAATAGTATTTTTAAGAATATCCACGCTTATCTACTATCGCCCTCACGCCGCAAGCAGTGTCGTCACTGCCAGGCACTATTCATTTCAGGAGCGAGACCATGAGCGCATCTCTACGTAGCGTCGACGGCCAGGACGAAGCAGCCATTTTGCGTGAGATCCAGAGCGCCTTGCGCGATCTGCGCTTTGGCGCGGTGGAAATCACTGTGCACAACGCCCAAGTGGTACAGATCGAGCGCAAGGAAAAATTCCGTCTGCAGAACCCGGGTAACAAACCGAGCTGAGCAAGAACGGCGATAGACCCGCAACTATAAGAAAAGCCAACACTCAAGAATTTCAGGAGCTTCTATGTCGTCGATTCGCCGTTATGCCTTGGCCGCGCTGGCCAGTGCCGTGTTTGCCGGTTCCGCTGTTGCCAAGGACTACGAGTTGCTCAATGTCTCGTACGATCCGACCCGTGAGCTGTACCAGGACTACAACGCAGAGTTCACCAACTTCTGGAAGCAGTCTCACCCCGGCGACAACGTCAAGATCCAGCAGTCCCACGGCGGCTCGGGCAAGCAGGCACGAGCAGTGATCGACGGCCTGCGCGCCGACGTGGTGACCCTGGCCCTGGCCGGTGACATCGATGAAGTCGCCAAGCTGGGCAAGACCCTGCCGGAAAACTGGCAGACGCGTCTGCCGGACGCCAGCACCCCGTACACCTCGACCATCGTGTTCCTGGTGCGCAAGGGCAACCCTAAAGGCATCAAGGATTGGGGCGACCTGATCAAGAAAGACGTGTCGGTGATCACGCCCAACCCGAAAACCTCCGGCGGGGCGCGCTGGAACTTCCTTGCTGCCTGGGCCTATGGCCTCAAGGCCGGAGGCAGCGAAGCCAAGGCTCAGGAGTACGTGAAAGAGCTGTTCAAGCACGTCCCGGTACTGGACACCGGCGCCCGGGGTTCTACCATTACCTTCGTCAACAACGGTCAGGGTGACGTATTGCTGGCCTGGGAAAACGAGGCGTTCCTGGCCTTGAAAGAAGACGGCGGCGCCGACAAGTTCGACATTGTCGTGCCGTCCCTGTCGATCCTGGCGGAGCCGCCGGTGGCTGTGGTCGACAAGAACGCCGAGAAAAAAGGCAATGCCGAGATCGCCACCGAATACCTCAAACACCTGTACAGCCCGGCCGGCCAGGAGATTGCGGCGAAAAACTTCTACCGCCCACGCGATGCGAAAGTAGCCGCCAAATACGCCCAGCAGTTCCCGAAACTGGACCTGGTGACTATCGACAAAGATTTCGGCGGCTGGAAAACTGCCCAACCGAAATTCTTTAACGACGGTGGCGTGTTCGACCAGATCTACACGGCGCAGTAAGCCAAAGTAACTGTAGGGGCCTGACTTTCTGTAGGAACTGGGCTTGTGTGGGAGCTGGCTTGCCTGCGATAGCATCACCGTGGTGTGGCTGATACACCGAGGTGCCTGCATCGCGGGCAAGCCCGGCTCGCACAGAAAAGCCAGCTGCCACAAAAAGCGCGCTCCTACAGTGGTGTCTACCCTTTAACCAAGGACTCTTATGTCGCGTCGTATTTCCCCCGTCATACCCGGCTTCGGGCTGACGCTGGGCTACACCGTCGTGTACCTCAGCCTGATCGTGCTCATCCCGCTGGCGGCGATGTTTGTACACGCCGCCCAACTCACCTGGGATCAGTTCTGGAACATCATCTCCGCACCTCGCGTGCTGGCGGCGTTAAAGCTGAGCTTCAGCACCGCGCTGTACGCCGCGCTGATCAACGGCGTGATCGGCACGCTGCTGGCCTGGGTGTTGGTGCGTTACACCTTCCCCGGGCGCAAGATCATCGATGCGATGATCGACCTGCCGTTCGCCTTGCCCACTGCCGTCGCCGGTATTGCCTTGACCGCGCTGTATGCGCCTAACGGCCTGGTCGGCCAGTTCGCAACCGACCTGGGCTTCAAGATCGCCTATACCCCCTTGGGCATCACCCTGGCGCTGACCTTCGTGACCTTGCCCTTCGTGGTGCGCACGGTGCAGCCGGTACTGGCCGATATCCCCCGGGAAGTCGAAGAGGCCGCCGCTTGCCTGGGTGCCAAGCCACTGCAGGTGTTCCGCCATATCCTCGTGCCGGCATTGTTGCCTGCCTGGCTGACCGGGTTCGCGTTGGCCTTCGCCCGTGGCGTGGGTGAGTACGGTTCGGTGATCTTCATCGCCGGCAACATGCCGATGAAAACCGAAATCCTGCCGTTGCTGATCATGGTTAAGCTGGACCAATACGACTACCGCGGCGCCACCTCCATTGGTGTGCTGATGCTGGTGGTTTCCTTTGTCTTGCTGCTGCTGATCAACTTGTTGCAGCGGCGCATCGAACGTCCATAAGGAGGCGCGGAACATGTCCCAATCGTCTATTTCCGCCGCGTCCTCGGCCAACGCTGCCCGCCGTGGCAGCGCGACGTCGCGACGTATCCTGATCGGCCTTGGCTGGCTGGTGTTCGCCCTGTTCCTGCTGTTGCCGCTGGTGATCGTGGTGTCCCAGGGCCTGAAGAATGGCCTGGGTTCGTTCTTCACCGCGATCCTTGAACCGGATGCGCTGTCGGCGCTGAAACTCACGGTGATCGCCGTGTTGATTTCGGTGCCGCTCAACCTGGTGTTCGGGGTCAGCGCGGCCTGGTGCGTAAGCAAGTATTCGTTCCGTGGCAAAAGCATCCTGGTCACGCTGATCGACCTGCCGTTCTCGGTTTCACCGGTGATTGCGGGCCTGGTCTACGTGCTGATGTTCGGCGCCCAGGGCTTCTTCGGGCCGTGGTTGCAGGAGCATGACATCCAGATCGTGTTCGCCTTGCCCGGCATCGTGCTGGCGACCATCTTCGTTACTGTGCCGTTCGTGGCCCGTGAGCTGATCCCGCTGATGCAGGAGCAAGGCACTCAGGAAGAAGAGGCCGCGCGCCTGCTGGGCGCCAATGGCTGGCAGATGTTCTGGCATGTCACCGTGCCGAACATCAAATGGGGCCTGATCTACGGCGTGGTGCTGTGCACGGCGCGGGCCATGGGCGAGTTCGGCGCGGTGTCGGTGGTGTCCGGGCACATTCGCGGCGTCACCAACACCCTGCCGCTGCACGTCGAGATCCTCTACAACGAATACAACCATGTTGCCGCGTTTGCGGTGGCCAGCCTGTTGCTGATCCTGGCGCTCTTCATCCTGCTGCTCAAGCAGTGGAGCGAGAACCGAATCAACCGCCTGCGCAACAGCGCCGGTGAGGAATAAGTCATGTCGATCGAAGTCCGTAATGTCAGCAAGAACTTCAACGCCTTCAAGGCCCTGGACAGCATCAACCTGGATATCCAGAGTGGCGAGCTGGTGGCGTTGCTGGGCCCGTCCGGCTGCGGCAAGACCACCTTGCTGCGCATCATCGCCGGCCTGGAAACCCCGGATGCCGGCAGCATCGTGTTCCACGGCGAAGACGTCTCCGGCCACGATGTGCGGGATCGCAATGTTGGCTTTGTGTTCCAGCACTACGCCTTGTTCCGCCACATGACCGTGTTCGACAACGTCGCCTTCGGCCTGCGCATGAAGCCGAAAAACCAGCGCCCGAATGAAAGCCAGATCGCGGCCAAGGTCCATGAGCTGCTCAACATGGTGCAACTCGATTGGTTGTCCGACCGCTACCCGGAACAACTCTCCGGTGGCCAGCGCCAGCGTATCGCCCTGGCCCGCGCGCTGGCGGTGGAGCCTAAAGTGCTGCTGCTGGACGAGCCCTTCGGCGCCCTTGATGCCAAGGTGCGTAAAGAGCTGCGCCGCTGGCTGGCGCGCCTGCACGAAGACATCAACCTGACCTCGGTGTTTGTGACCCACGACCAGGAAGAGGCCATGGAAGTCGCCGACCGCATCGTGGTGATGAACAAGGGCGTGATCGAGCAGATCGGCTCACCGGGGGATGTCTACGAAAACCCGGCAAGCGATTTTGTTTATCACTTCCTGGGTGATTCGAACCGCCTGCATTTGGGCGAAGACAAGCACCTGCTGTTCCGCCCCCACGAAGTGTCGTTGTCGCGGCATGAACTGGAAGATCACCATGCGGCCGAGGTACGCGATATTCGTCCGCTGGGCGCAACGACTCGCGTGACCTTGAAGGTGGAAGGGCAAAGCGAGCTAATCGAGGCTGAGGTGGTGAAAGACCACGATAGCCTCACCGGGCTGGCCCGTGGCGAGACCCTGTTCTTCAAACCCAAGGTCTGGCAAAAAGCTTAAGCTCAATACAGAACCCAATGTGGGAGGGGGCAAGTCGAATCGTCGCACCGCCCCTCCCACATTTAGACTTCACTTGGCTTGAGATCGCGGCGTCCCACCGGGCCTGAACGTTGTTCAATCTGCTTTTGCAGGTCCTGCCGCAACCCCAGCAAAAACGCCAACTCCGCCACCACAAACAACGGCCCCACGATCAGCCCCGACACATCGTCCACAAACGCGGGTTTCTTGCCTTCGTAGTAGTGCCCGACAAACTGAATCACCCAGCCCACCACAAACATACCCACGCCACTGCTCAGCCATACCATCGTGCTCTGTGCCGCCAATACATGCCCAGCCCATACCGACAGACCCATCAACACCGTCATCAGCGCGCCCAGGGCCAGTTCCAGGCGCAGGTAGAACCACGCCGAGAACAACGCCAGGAGCACCGCTGGCGAGACCCAAAGGCCACCCACCGTCCACTCGGGGCGTGACAGCAGCACGGCCACGGCAACCACGATCAATGGGATACCGATAAAGTGACTGACAATATTGCGCGGGTCGCGGTGGTAGGCGGCGTATTGACTGAGGTGGTCGACGAGGCTTTTCATTGTTGTTCCTCCTGTAGGATGTTTGATCATGCCCTGTCAGTCGGTGCCTAACTGTCAATTGGGCGACAATCTTCGGAGTTCCCATGGACACAGGCAAATGGCACGCGCAATTGGTTCGCGGTCAGTGGTTCAGCCACTTGCCGCCAGACTTTCAGCGTAGCCTGCTGGGGGCGGCGCGGTTGCGCGTACTGGCAACGGGGCAGTTCCTGTTCAAACGCGGCGACCCGCCGTGTGGCCTGTATGCGGTGCTGGAAGGGGCGGTGCGCATCAGTGCCGTCAGCGCCCAAGGCAAGGAAGCGGTGTTAAGCCTGGTGGAAACCCCTCACTGGTTCGGCGAGATCTGCCTGTTCGACAACCTGCCACGCACCAACGATGCCCTCGCCACGGGAGCCTGCACGCTGTTGCAGGTACCGCAGGCGGCGATCCTCGCCATTCTCGAACAGCATCCGGTGTTCTGGCGGGATATGGCGCTGCTGATGAGCCACAAATTGCGTCTGTCATTGATCAACATCGAACAGGCGAGCCTGATGCCCGCGTCGGCACGTCTGGCCCATCGGTTGCTGATGATCGCCCAGGGTTACGGCGAAATAGAGCAGGCGCGCCGCATGTTGCAACTGCCTCAGGAGGATCTGGCGGCGATGCTGGGCCTGTCGCGCCAGACCATCAACAGTCTGCTCAAGGCGCTGGAGCAACAGGGCATCATTGGTTTGAGCTACGGCGCCATCGAGATACTGGACCTCGCCGGGCTGCGCCTTGCCGCGGGCCTATGAACCGCGATAGGTGGAGAAGCCGTAAGGGCTGAGCAACAGCGGGATGTGGTAGTGCTGGTCGACCTGCTTGACCTGGAAAATCACCGGCACCTCGGGGAAGAACGTCTCGCGGTTGGCCTTCTTGTAGTAATCGCCGGTCTTGAACACCACACGGTACTCGCCCGGCTTCATGCTCTGGTCGGCGGGGAACAGTTCGGCGATGCGTCCCTGTTGATTGGTCACGCCCTGGGACAGTGATTGCCACTGATCGCCCACATGCTGTTCCAGGGTGACGCTGACACCGGCCGATGGCAGGCCGTTTTCCAGGTTGAGCACGTGTACGCTCAGCGGGTTGCCGGCGGCCAGGGCCAGGTTGCACAGGCCGCTCAGGCTGAGGGCGGCAAGGGTCGTGCTTAGGGTTTTCATGGGGAAGTCCTTTTGGAAGGGGTCAAGTCAGGGGGTGATTTTCAAGCCCAGTTGCTCGGCAGCCTGTACGGCGCAGGCTTCGTCCTGCGCAGCGCCGCCGGCACCGGCGATGCCCAGCGCGCCGACCAGCTCAGCCTCGGCAAACAGCGGCACGCCGCCGCCGAGCAACAGCAACTCGGGCAAGCTGTTAAGGTTGGCGGCTTCAGGGTTGTTACGCGCACGCTCGGCAAACAGCCGGGTGGGGGTTTTGCTCGACAGCGCCGTGTACGCCTTGCGTTGGCTGGCGAGGCTGTTGTGCGGGCCGACACCGTCAGCCCGCAGGGCCACCAGCAAATTGCCACCGCGGTCCAATACCGTCAGCGCGGCCGTGCAGTGGGCCAGGCTGGCGTCGGCCAGTTGGCGCGCAGTGTGCAAATCCAGCTCGGCATGGCGTGGCAGTGGTGGCGTTGCCTGTGCAGCGGTGGTCACAGCGAGGCTCAAGAACAAAGCGGTGCGATACATGTTTGTGGCTCCAGGAGGCAGGTGCTCACGGTAGCCAGTGGACGCGGACAAAAGCCGCACAATTGGATGACAGGTTTGTAATCAAACCCAGAGGTAAGACATGCAGGTGTTGTTAGTGGAAGACCAGCCGCAACTGGCGCAGCTTATGGCCCAGGGCCTGAGCGAGGCCGGCTTCTCTGTGGAAGTTGCGGCCAACGGCATGGCGGCGCAGCGGTTTGTGGAAAGCTCTGTGTACGAGCTGGTGATTCTGGATGTGATGCTGCCGGGCTTGAACGCCTGGAAATTGCAGCAGGCGATTCGCCAACGCGGCAAAACGCCGATTTTGTTTTTGACCACGCCTGGCGGGATTGAAGACCGGTTGCGGGGGTTGGAGCTGCATGAGGATGATTACTTGCTCAAGCCGTTTGACGCCAAGGTGTTGGTGGCGCGGGTGAGGAAAGTATTGCGCCGGGATCGTGGGCGTTGATTGCCTGAGCGACCGCTATCGGGAGCAAGCCCCCTCCCACATTTGACCGCGTTCACAGTTCAGTGTGGGAGGGGGCTTGCCCCCGATGAGGCCATCACAGCCACTGAAAATCCTTCTACTGCAATCCCTCCCGAAATTGCCCGGGCGTCATCCCCGTCCAGCGTTTGAACGCCCGGTTGAAACTGCTGGTATCGGCAAACCCGAGCAAATGGCTGATCTCGGCCAACGAACACTGCGGATCCCTCAGGTGCAGCAACGCCAGGTTCTGCCTGCACTCATTGAGCAGCGCATCAAACCGACAGCCTTCATCCGCCAGGTGGCGCTGCAAGCTGCGCAAGCTCAGGTGCAAGGCCTGGGCAACGCGTTCGGCACTCGGCTCGCCATCGGGCAATTGCGCCTCGATCACGGCGCGCACCTTGCGCTCCCAGGTCAGCGGTTGCAGGTGGGCGAGGGTGCGCTTGAGCACGGTTTCATTGTGTTCGGCCAATTCCGGATTGGCGTCGTCGAGATGGCTGTCGAAGTCGTGGGCAGCGAACTCCAGGCGATCTTCCTCGGCGGCAAAAAACACCGGCGAGCGGAAGACTGTATGCCACGGCGTGGGGTCGGCGGGTTCCGGGCGCCTTAGATAAACGGCCAGCGGCGCGTAGTCACGCCCCAGGCGGTTGCGGCAAGTGCGCACATAGATCGCCACGAAGGCGTCGATGGCCTCCGGCGCCGGCGCGGGGCTGCCTTGGGGTTGGAGCAGGCGAAAGTGATACGCGTCGCCATGGCGGGTCAGCTCCAGGCTCAGGGCGTCACTGACCACCTGGTGATAGCGCACGATGCGCTCGAACACCTCGCGCAAGCTGCCGCTGGCCACCAGGGCATAACCGAGGGCGTGAAAGGTGGTGGGGCTGACGAACCGCGACACCCGCAAGCCAATCGCCGGATCACCGCTGGCCTGCACCGCCAGTTGCCAGAGGCGCGTGGTGGCCGACAACGGATAGCGTGCGTTGGGGTCGTCCATCTGCTGCGGGTCGAGTCCGGCCTCGGCGCACAGCGTGGCGCTGTTCAGGCCCAGGGCGTCGAGCTGCTTGCGCAGGGCGCGGGTCCAACTGGCGAGGGAAGTGGGTTCGGTCATGGCGATTGGCGCTTGCGGTCAACAGGTTGGCGTCCGGGGCTAGCGTCCTGCCCGATCGCTTAGGGCAGGATGGACACATCAATGTACAAGAGGATGGAAGCATGGACGGTACTTCTGCAAGTCCCCAACAGATGAACGCACAACAACGTTCAGCGCATATCCGTGAGGTGGTGCTGGCCGAGGGCGCCCGATTGCGCCAGCGCCATCCCTGGCTGCTGCATCAGGACGCCCTGGGCGCGGGCATCCTGGCGTTTGCCTTGTTGGGCATGCTCGGCTCGGCGGCGCTCTATATCAGCGGTCACCTGGCCTGGTGGGCGTGCCTGCTGCTCAATGCGTTCTTTGCTTCACTGACCCACGAGTTAGAGCACGACCTGATCCACAGCATGTACTTTCGCAAGCAGCGCCTGCCCCACAACCTGATGATGGGCCTGGTATGGCTGGCACGGCCAAGCACGATCAACCCGTGGATACGCCGGCATTTGCACCTCAACCATCACAAGGTCTCCGGCACGGAGACCGATATGGAAGAGCGCGCCATTACCAACGGCGAGCCCTGGGGGGTTGCGCGCTTGCTGATGGTGGGCGACAACATGATGTCGGCCTTGATCCGAATGCTGCGGGCCAAGACCTGGGCACACAAGCTCAGCATCCTCAAGCGCGTGGTGCTGGTGTATGCCCCGCTGGCACTGCTGCATTGGGGCGCCTGGTACGTCTTCCTGGGCTTTCATGCCGCCAACGGCATCGCCAGCCTGTTGGGCGCGCCGATCATGTGGTCGGCCGACACCTTGCAGATGATGCAGGTGATCGACATCGCTGCAGTGGTGATCATCGGCCCCAACGTATTGCGTACGTTCTGCCTGCACTTTGTCAGCTCCAACATGCACTACTACGGCGATGTGGAACTGGGCAACGTGATCCAGCAGACCCAGGTATTGAACCCCTGGTGGCTGTGGCCGTTGCAGGCGTTCTGCTTCAACTTCGGCAGCACCCATGGCATCCATCACTTTGTGGTGAAGGAGCCGTTCTACATTCGCCAGATGACCGTCAAGGTGGCGCATAAGGTCATGGCCCAGATGGGCGTGCGCTTCAATGATTTCGGCACCTTCGCCCGGGCCAATCGGTTTGAGCGCCAGGAGCAGCCGGACGTCAAACTCGCTTTCAGCAAGCGATGAACGCCAGGGGCAGGTCGCGGATGTGTTCGCGCACCGGCGGCTGGTAGTGGTCATCACTGATCAATTCATGCAGCAGTTCTTCGCGCAGTTGGTGGAATTCAAAGCTGCTGCGCTGGCGCGGATGGGGCAGGGCGATGTCCACCATCTGCTTGATGCGCCCGGGCCGGGGCTCCATCACCACTACGCGATCGGCGAGGAAAATCGCCTCTTCCACGTCGTGGGTGACCAGTACCGTGGTGATCCTGGCGCGGGCACGAATCGCCAGGAGTTCGTCCTGCATCTGTTGGCGAGTCAGTGCATCCAGGGCGCCGAACGGTTCGTCCAGCAACAGGATGCGCGGGCTGGCCACCAGGCCACGAGCGATTGCCACTCGTTGCGCCATGCCGCCGGAAAGTTGATGCGGGTAGGCGCGAGTGAAGTCAGTGAGGCCCACCAGCTCGATAAAGTCACGGATGCGCCGGTTGCGCTCGGCCTCGTTCAGCGGCTCGTTGACCAGACCCAGGCCGATGTTCTGCGCCACGGTCAGCCAGGGAAACAGGCGGTGCTCCTGGAACACGATGCCGCGCTCGCCACCGATACCGCTGACGGCCTTGCCATCAACCTGGATCTCGCCGCGATACTGCGTGTCTAGCCCCACCAGCAAGCGCAGCAGGGTGGACTTGCCGCAACCGCTGGCGCCGACAATCGCGACGAATTCCCCTTCGGCAATCTGCAGGTTGAACTCGCGGATGGCTTCCAGTTCGAAGCCGTCGACATCGAAGCTTTTGCCCACATGGTTGAAGCTGACAATCGGTGCGTTCATGCGTGTCTCCAGCGGGTGGCACGGGTTTCGATGCGTTGGCCGATCAGGTTGAGGGCGGCGCCGGTGAGGCCGACCAGGAGCATGCCGCTCATGATCAGGTCCATGCGCAGCAACTGTTGGGCGCCGATCATCAGGCTGCCGATGCCGCCGTCCGAAGGCATGAAATATTCCGCGCCGATGGTGCCCATCCAGGCGTAGATCAGGCTCAGGCGCAGGCCGGCGAAAATACCCGCCGCGGCCCCCGGCAGTACCAGGCGACGCAGACGTTGCCACAGGCTCAGGCGCAGCACTTGGGCGGCTTCGCGCAGTTGCGGCGACAGGTTGAGCACGCTGCGCTGGGTAGCGATAAATAACGGGAAGAACGCGGCGAGGGCGATAAACACCCACTTGGCCAGTTCACCCAGGCCGAACCAGGCGGTGAGCAGCGGCACCCAGGCGAAAATCGCGATCTGGCGCAGCGCGGCCAGGGTCGGGCCAAGTACCCGCTCACTGCGCCGCGACAGCCCCAGCCACAAGCCCATGGCAAAGCCCAGGCTGCCGCCGAGCAGCAAGCCGCCCACGGCCCGGCCGAGGCTTTTGCCTAAAGCCGCGCTCAGGCTGCCATCCAGCACACCGGCCATGGTGGTTTGCAGCACCGCCCAGGGGCTGACCAGAATATTCGGGTCGACCCAGCCCTGTTGCGTCGCCAGCTGCCACAGCGCCAGCAACAGCAGCGGCAGCAGCCACGGTTGCAAGCGTTGCCAGCCTTCATAGCGTGGCCCGCGGCGGATCTGCGCTGTAGCCGGATGGGGCCAGTGCACCCACTTGCGATCCAGCCAACCGATGCCGCGGTCCATCACCACACCCAGCACGCCGATGACCACGATGCACACAAAGACAATATCGAGCATGAACAACTGGCGCGCCCACACCATCAGGTAGCCGATGCCTTCGCTGGAGGCCAGCAACTCCACGGCCAGCAACGACGTCCAGCCCGCCGCCAGGGCCAGGCGTACCCCGGCCATGAACGCCGGTAGCGCAGCGGGCAGGATCAGGCGGCGGATCAGCAAGTGGGTGGGCAGGCGCAACACGCGGGCGGCTTCGCGCAGGTTGGGTTGGGCGTCGCGCACGCCCACCAGGGTGTGCAGGGTTACGGGCACCACAATGGCCTTGACCAGCACCACCAGTTTCAAGGTTTCACCAATGCCGAAAAACACCATGAACAGCGGAATCCACGCCAGGGTCGGGACCTGCGACAGCGCGCTGAACGTGGGGAATACCAAACGCTCGGCGCGGGCGCTGAAACCCAGGACTGCGCCGAGTATCGCGCCCACGCCGATACCGGCCAGCAGGCCCCAGAACAGGCGCTGCAAGCTGATCGCAAGATGGCTCCATAACTCGCCACCGGCCAACTCCACTGCGCTGCTCCACACCAGGGTGGGGGCGGGCAGAATCTGTTCGCTCATCCAGTGATTGCGACTGGCCAACCACCATAGGGCAAACAACGTGAACGGCAGCAGCCACGCCAACAGGCGCTGACCCAGCTGCGGCCAACGGGACACTCTACCGTTGGACGGGGCCGCCAGAGGTAGGCTCAAAAGTGAAATCCGGGCCATGGAAGACCTCCGTGTCGCCAAATGCATTATGTGATTTCGATCTTATAAAAACGTAATCAAGATGATTGCGAGATAAGAGAAATCATTTAAAGCCTCAGCTCTCCACGCATCCAATGCATTCGAAGAATATTTTCGATGCTGTTCATGCATACCGCTCTGGAGCCTGTGTATTCGCTCGCATAGTCCAAAAAGGTATTAAATTGTGCATTTATAGTATTTAAAGTTTTGTTCGTGCTGTGCCTATTTTTTGCTCCCCAGGCGACCGTCGCCCACCAGGAGCTGCGCTTATGAAACTGCCCTTCAAACGTCTGATCAGCCTGTTCGCCGGTACCGCCCTGGCCGGGCTGGTGCATGCCGCTGACCTCAAGGAAATTCGCATCGCCGTGCCCGACCTCAGTGCCGGCAGCCAGCACAGTGGCGGCGGCATCACCGACGTTTTGCGTGAACAGCAAATCTATGAAAAAGCCTTTGCCGACCAAGGCATCAAGATCCAGTGGAATTACTTCAAGGGCGCGGGCCCTGTGATCAATGAAGCCTTCGCCAATGGCCAGGTGGACCTTGCCTATCTGGGTGACCTGGCGGCAATCATCGGCCGCTCCAATGGCCTGGATACTCGCCTGCTCAGCGCCACCGCGCGTGGTGTGAAGCACTACCTCGGCGTGGTGCCGGGCTCTGGCATCAAGACGCTGCAAGACCTCAAGGGCAAGCGCGTGGCGGTGTTCCGCGGCACGGCCAGCCAGTTGTCGTTCGACAGCGCATTGGCCAGCCAGGGCTTGAGTGAAAAGGATTTAAAGGTCATCAACCTGGACTTCAATGCCGCCAGCGCTGCGTTGGCCGCCAAGCAGATTGACGCAACCTGGGGCGGCTCCACTCTCACGGCGTTGCAGGCCAAAGGTTTGGCAGAAATACCGCTGACCACCAAGGACCTGGGCGATGCCGGCAGCATCCAGGCCGTGCTGGTGGGCAGCGCCAAGTTTGTCGACGAACACCCAGATGCTGTGGCCAAGCTGCTCAAGGCCCAGCAGCAAGCAGTGCAGTGGTTGACCGATGACAACAACAAGCAGGCCTATATCGCGCTGGTGTCGGGGTTGGCCAGTTACCCGCCGGTGATCCTGACCAATGATTTGAAAGACCAGAAACTCAGTGAGATTTTCCCCTCGACCCTGGACCCGGTGTTCCTGGGCAAATTGCAGGATGCGGTGGATTTGGCCTCGAAGGAGAAGCTGATTCGCAAGTCGTTTCAGGTGAGCGATTGGGTGGCGCCGGGTTTGGTGGCGGCGGGGCTCTGAGCTTGTCGGTGCCTGGGCTATCGCTATCGCAGGCAAGCCAGCTCCCACACTTGAATGTGTTCACCGCTCAATGTGGGAGCTGGCTTGCCTGCGATGAGGCCCTTCAAACCGCCACACTTATCTGCTGACTATCCACCTCCACCAACGTCTCGATCATCGCCTTCGCCGCTGGCGACAACCGCGACCCCGTGCGGCTGACGATCCCGCAGCGTGCGCTCAGGGTATCCATGTTCTGCGGCAGGTTGCGCCAGTGCAGCAGCACCAGCGAGCCGCTGGCGATGTCTTCGGCAAAGGCTTCTGCGGTGCCGACGCCGATGGCGTTGGATTGCAGCACAATCTTCACCAGCGCCGGGAAGTGCTCGGTCTGGATGCTCGGGGAAAAATCCATGCGCCCACTCAGGTTCGCCAGCAGTTTGCGAATACCCTGGGAGATCAGCGGCGCGGCCAGCGGATAGTCGAACATATCGTTGGTCGACAGGCTGTCCTTGGCCAGCAACGGGTGCCCGGGGCGGCAGAAAAAGACGCCTCGCTTGGGTGTCAGTGCGCGGGTCTGGAAATTCGGGTCGGCCTCGAACTGACGGATGTCGGCGATAAA
Organism: Pseudomonas sp. W15Feb34; assembly: GCF_023127765.1. Lineage (NCBI taxonomy): Bacteria > Pseudomonadati > Pseudomonadota > Gammaproteobacteria > Pseudomonadales > Pseudomonadaceae > Pseudomonas > Pseudomonas sp. W15Feb34. The sequence continues at coordinate 318,047 of NZ_SPKN01000044.1, read as the reverse complement.
GAATTCGATCTCTTCACGGCTCAGGCTGCGGCTGAGGGTTTCCCAGTTGTCCACCTGGAAGCTGGTGCGGATTTTCGGGTGGGCGTTGATAAACCGCGCCACCGCATCCGGCACCAGTTTCACGGCGGGCGCGGGGCCGCAGCCGAAGCGCAGGTCGCCGGCGTCGAGCTTGGTCATACGCGTCACTTCACTGCTCAGCAGCGCTGCGCCATGCACCAGGCTCAGGGCATGTTGCAGCACCACCTGACCTTCCGGTGTGGGGCGCAGGTCCTTGTGGCCGCGGTCTACCAGCAGGCAACCAAACTCCTGTTCCAGCCCCTGGATGCTGCGGCTGAACGCCGGTTGGGTGATGCCCATGGCGTCCGCCGCACGCACGAAACTGCGGTGTTCGTTAAGGGCGATGAAGTAGCGCAGTTGGCGAAGATCCATATGCTTTCCCGGCATTTTAAAAATAGGTCGAAGGCATTTGCGACCGAGCAAGCTGAGGTTTTAAATGCAAGCTCTTATTCCGTCAACGAAGCATTGATTCATTTGCTAGATCTAAAATGCATATGGATAGAGCGTTGCTGGAAAGCATCTCCACCATCAGCAGGCACATGAGGGTCATCACAATGAGCAACGCCGCATTAGCTGTTCAACCCATCGCCCACGCGCTCGACATCCACCCGGTGGCCGGTCGTATCGGCGCCGAGATCCGTGGCATCAAACTGTCTGGTGACCTGGATGCCGCCACCGTTGAGGCCATCCAGCAGGCACTGGTGCAGTACAAGGTCATCTTCTTCCGCGAACAAACCCATCTCGATGACCAGAGCCAGGAAGCCTTCGCCCACCTGCTTGGTGAGCCGATTGCACACCCTACGGTGCCGGTGCGCGACGGCACGCGCTTTCTGATGGAATTGGATGGCACCCGTGGTCAGCGCGCCAACTCCTGGCACACCGACGTGACTTTCGTCGATGCCTACCCGAAAGCTTCGATCCTGCGTTCGGTGCTGGCGCCAGCGTCCGGCGGCGACACCGTCTGGGCCAATACCGCCGCCGCTTACAACGACATCAGCGTCGAGCTGCGTGCGTTGGCTGACCACCTATGGGCGGTGCACAGCAACGAATACGACTACGCCGCACGCAAGCCGGATGTGGCGGTGGAGAAGCTGGAGGAATACCGCAAGGTCTTCACTTCGACAGTGTACGAAACCGAACACCCGGTGGTGCGTGTGCACCCGGTCAGCGGTGAGAAAACCCTGCTGCTGGGGCACTTCGTCAAGCGCCTGAAAGGCTATTCCCAGGCGGAGTCGACCCAGCTGTTCAACCTGCTGCAAGGCCACGTCACGCGTCTGGAAAACACCGTACGCTGGCGCTGGAATACCGGTGACGTGGCGATCTGGGATAACCGTGCCACCCAGCATTACGCGGTGGACGACTATGGCACCCAAGAGCGCATCGTGCGCCGGGTCACGCTCAAGGGTGATGTGCCGGTGGGTGTGCAGGGGCAGCGCAGCCAGACCACCAAAGGTCTCTAAACCAGTTGGAGATCAAAATGTGGGAGGGGCTTGCTCCCGATAGCGGAGTGTCAGTCACAGCATCTTTGACTGGCCCACTGCTATCGGGAGCAAGCCCCCTCCCACATTGGATTTGTGGCGTTTACCAGACCCCAATTTGCACCACTTTTTCCGCCTCCGGCTCACCATACCGAAACCATTGCCCACGCACTTCAATCTCGGTGTGGCTGATGGTGGTACGCCGCTTCAACCCACGCAGCCATTCGAACAGATAACCCAAGTGAGTCTCGCGCACCTGGGCATAGGCGGGATCGCTGCCCAGGTCGTGGATTTCCTGCGGGTCGTTTTCCAGGTCGAACAGCTGCGGGCGAAAGCCGTCATAGGCCAGGTACTTCCAGCGTTCGCTGCGCACCATGGTCATGCGGCAACGGTCGATGGGCTGCGCCAGGCGTTCCCGGGCCGGGGCCTGGAAGGCGTAGTCGTATTCGGCAATGGCGTAGTGGCGCCAGGTGGGTTGCTCGCCGTGCAACAGCGGGATCAGCGAGCGGCCTTCGAGGCGATGGTCGGCGGCGGGCAGGCCCAGAGCGTCGAGGAAAGTGGGCAGGGCGTCGATGGTTTCCACCAGGTGTGTGTCCACGCTGCCACGGCTGACATCGGCACTGGCCCGTGGGTCGCGCACGATCAAGGGAACACCCACCGCAGGCTCCAGCAAAAACTCTTTTTCACCGAGGTAATGATCGCCGAGGAAGTCACCATGGTCGCTGGTAAACACGATCAGCGTGTCGTCCCAGCGGTCGTTGCTTTGCAGAAAATCAAACAGCCGCCCGAGTTGATCGTCGATCTGTTTGATCAGGCCCATGTACGTGGGAATCACCGTCAGGCGCACTTCATCCCTGGAAAAATTCAGGCTCTCCTGGTGTTGGCGAAACGCCTGGTACACCGGGTGATCGCTGGTGTGTTCAGGTTGAATCGGCGCCTGGATATGCTCGGCGCCATACAGCGCGTGGTACGGCGCCGGGGCGATGTAGGGCCAGTGCGGCTTGATGTACGACAGGTGCAGGCACCATGGCTGCTGCCCCTGCTCGCAGATAAAGTCGATGGCGCGGTCGGTGGTGTAGACGGTCTCCGAATGTTGTTCGGCCACCCGCGCAGGTTTGCCGGCATTGCGCATGTGCCAGCCGCTGAGCACTTCACCGTCTTCACCTTGGGCCGCATTGGCCCAGTCATGCCAGGGGTTGCGACCACCGTAGCCCTGCTCGCGCAGGTACTGGGTGTAGGGCGCCGACTCGCGTTTGTCGTCGAACAGCGGGCTGTCAGGATAGATGCCGTCGTGGCGCAGGTACGCATCAAAGCCCACCTCATTGAGCTGTTCGGCCTGGGCGCTGTCGGGGTCGATATGCAGGCGGTGCAACGCCTCCAGGTTCGGCGTGGCGTGGGTCTTGCCCACCAGTGCGGTGCGGATGCCGTGGGGGCGCAGGTAGTCGCCAATCGTCAGCTCTTCCAGCGGCAGCGGTACGGCGTTCCATGCCACCTGATGGCTGCTGACGTAACGCCCGGTATAGGCCGACATGCGCGACGGGCCGCAGATCGTGCCCTGGGTGTAGGCACGGCTGAAACGCACACCGGCAGCGGCCAGGCGGTCGATATTCGGCGTGTGCAGATGGGCATGGCCGTAGCACGACAGGTAATCGCGACGCAGTTGGTCGCACATGATGTAGAGCACATTGCGCACGGGTTTGGGACCAGACATGGGAATTTACCGAACGGAGGACAGGTGGTTTTTTTCGCCGTTCGAGGGGTGCTCTGGCAAGTGCATTTGGGGACTGGGTTCCATGCAATGAATGCATGGGTGTTGCCACCGGCGCTTTCGCGAGCAAGCTCGCTCCCACATTTGGAACGCATTTGAAGTGTGGGAGCGAGCTTGCTCGCGAAAGGCCAGTTCAGACGGCGACATTCTCCAGTGCACACACCTCTTCATCCAAGGTATCAATCTCCTTGATCTGCTCAATCATCGCCTCCGCCAACGGCGACAATCGATACCCCGCACGGCTGACAATCCCGTAGCGGGTGTAACGCTCCTCCAGGTTTTCATCCAGGCCATCGATTTTCAAACACACCAGCTCGCCCCGCGCCATGTGCAGCACATCGCTGTTGGCGCTGACGATGCCAATGGCGTCCGAGCGCAGCACCACACCCATCAGGCTATAGCCGTTTTCGCACTCCACATTGGGTTGGTAATCAGGCCTGCCGCTGAGGTCGACGATGACCTTGCGCAGGTTCGGCGGGCGAATGGTGACCGCCAGCGGATAACTCATCAGTTCATCGGCGCGGATGCTTTCGCGGCCGGCCAGGGGGTGGCCGGCGCGGCAGCAGAAATACCAGCGACGGGCGCGCAGGCGGTGGGTGTGGTAGTCGGGGTTGGCTTCGAAGTGGCGAGTGTCGGCGACGAAGAATTCGAACTCTTCGCTGAGCAGGCGTTTGCCCAGGCTTTGCCAGTCATCCACCTGGAACTGCACGCGGGCCTTGGGGTAGCGCCCGATAAAACTGCCGATGGCGCGCGGGATCAACCCACCTGCCGGGGCCGGGCCGCAGCCGAAGCGCAGCTCGCCGGCTTCCAGGCCGTTGAACTGGCTGATCTCGTTGGCCAATTGCTGGGCGCCGCTGACCAGGCGCCGGGCATGTTCGAGCAGTACCTGACCTTGCTTGGTGGGCGCCAGGTCCTTGCGGCCACGGTCTACCAGCTGGCAGCCGGCGCTGTGTTCAAGGGCCTGGATGCTGCGACTGAACGCCGACTGCGACAGGTTCACGGCCAAGGCTGCCGCGACAAAACTGCGTTGCTCGGCGAGGGCGATGAAGTGGCGAAGCTGGCGCAAATCGATATGCATTTTTCACATCAAAAATATCCGGGAAATGCATTGGCTATGCATTAGGTCGACTCCTTATAAAGGCTATCTCTTATGCAGTAAATGTTCGTAAAAACATAAATAAATAACCTTTAGGAATATCTGGCGACGGATATCTCCGGGTTCTGGAGCCGCTTATGAGTCTGTTCAAGTCCTTGCCGCTGGCGATGCTGGTGGCCGGTAGCAGCAGTTGGTCGCCTTCCCAGGCCGCTGAAACACCCGCGCCTGCCGGCAAGGGCGAAAGCGCCAGTGGCCAACTGGAAACCGTCACCGTGACGGCCCGGCGGCGTACCGAAAGTGCCCAGGCCGTGCCAACGCCCATGAGCGTGGTCGGCGGCCAGGCGCTGGAAACCCAGCGGGTGTACCGCATCCAGGATTTGCAGCAACTGGTGCCCAGCGTCAACGTCGCCTACATGCACGCGCGCCAGTCCAGCGTGTCGATTCGCGGCCTGGGCAACAACCCGGCCAGCGATGGCCTGGAAGGCAGCGTGGGGTTGTACATCGACAACGTCTATCTCGGGCGCCCGGGCATGGCGGTGTTCGACCTGATGGACATCGAGCAGCTTGAAGTACTGCGTGGCCCGCAAGGGACGTTGTTCGGCAAGAACACCACCGCCGGGGTCATCAACATCAGCACCCGCGCACCGAGCTTTACCCCGGAGCGCAGCATCGAAACCTCTCTGGGCGAGGACGGTTATTTCCAGACCAAGGGCACGATCTCCGGCCCACTCACCGAGGACCTGGCGGGGCGTTTCTCGGCCTATCGCACCCGCAGCGACGGCGACATCAAGAACGAGCACGACGGCCATGAGCTTAACGGCGGTTCGCGCCAGGGCTTTCGCGGGCAACTGTTGTACAAGCCCAACGAGGCGTTCAACCTGCGCTGGATCGGTGATTACAACGAAGAGGATTCCAGCGCCGGCACCCGCGTGCTGTACAGCACCGGGCCGACCATCAATGGCACCAACCTGTATCAATCCCGGGCCAACGCAGCGGGGGCGACCCTGGTGGATGGCACCCATCGCAAGGTCAACCTGGACAACGACCAGCATGTCACCGTGTTCCAGGGTGGTACCTCGCTGGAGGCCAACTGGACGCTGCCAAGCGACTTCACCCTGACGTCGGTGAGTGCCTATCGCTGGTGGAATTTCACCCCACGCAATGATGACGGCCTCAACGTACCGGCGTCGTATAACGCCGGGGTTTCGGTGGAAGATAAGCAGTGGTCCCAGGAGTTTCGCCTGGCATCGCCAACCGGTGGCTTCTTCGATTACGTGCTCGGCGCCTATTACTTCGGCTCCGACCTGGACAACAAATCCTTCGCCTATTACGGCCCCAAGGCCGATATCTGGAACGGCACGCCGAACGGCGCTTTGAGCAATGTGAGCAGCGTCGGCAACGGGCATATCCGCACCGACAGTTTTGCCCTGTTTGCCCAAGGCACCTGGCACCTCACCGAGCGCCTGGATTTCACCGCCGGCCTGCGCGGCACCTACGAAGAAAAAAGCGCCTGGGTCACGCGCAATGCGCCGCTGGGCGGTGCTGCGGTGAGCGGTGCGGGGGCCACTGCACGGCGGGGGCGCACCGGGGCGTATGACTCGGGCGACCTGACGCAGTACAGCGCCACCCCTTCGGGGCTGCTCAACCTCAGTTATCACTTCAATGACAACCTGCTGGGCTACGCGACGCTGTCCCATGGCGAGAAGTCTGGTGGGGTCAACCTGGCGGTAGGGTCTGCGCCCACGGCCGGGGCCGACTCGTTACTGATCGGCACCGAGCGCGCCAACAACGCCGAGTTGGGTTTCAAGAGCACGTTGTGGGACCGCCGCCTGCAACTCAACGCCAACCTGTTCTGGACCCAGGTCAACGGCTACCAGACCAACGCCTACGACCAGGACAACCGCGTGCAGTACCTGACCAACGCCGGTTCCGTGCGTTCGCGGGGCGTGGAAGTGGAAAGCACACTGGTGCCGATCAAGGGCCTGACCCTGAATATCAACGGCTCGTTCAACGACGTGAGCTACCTGTCGTACAAGGATGCACCGTGCCCACCCGAAACCAGCTTGCGCCCTGGTGCTCCGGCGTCCTGCGACCTCACCGGCCATCAAGTGGTGGGCGCGTCCAAATGGATCGCCAACGCCAACGGCGAGTACAAGTGGAACCTGGCCAACGGTTTCGAACCCTATGTCACCGCCAGCTACGCGTTCCGTTCCAAGGCGGTGGGCACGGTGGAAGATTCCGACTACGGGCAGATCCCGGCCTATGCGGTGGTCAACCTGTCCACCGGCCTGCGCGGTGACTATGAGCAGGGGCAGTGGGACGTGTCGCTGTGGCTGAAAAACGCCTTCGACAAAACCTACTACACCACCCTGTGGACCGGCGGTAACGGCGGTTACGAGGGCCTGTTGGGCACGCCGCGCACCCTAGGCGTGACTGGGCGCTACGACTTCTAGGTCGGTGCGATAGGTGGCCGGGTTGAACACCCGCGTCACCAGCAGCATCGCCACCACGGTCACCGTCAGCACCATCCAGGCGCTGACGAAGTTGCCGGTGAGTTCGCGCAGCGCGCCGGTCAGCCACGGCGAAAGTGCATTGATCAGAAAGCCTACGCCTTGCACGAATGCCGCCAGCTGCCCGGCTTGGCGTGGGTCGCGGTGGTGGTCGAGGGTCAGCAGCAGGCTCAGGGCGAAACATGCGCCCAGGCCGAAGCCGATCAGCGCTACCCACAGGTGTGGGAATTGCTGTGGCGACATCAGCAGGCCGAGGTAGCCGACCGTTTGCGCCAGCAGGCTGATGCTCAGCAACGGGCGCCGATCAATCCCACGTTGCGCCAGCACCGGCATCAACAGTGCGGCGATCACCTGGAAGATGGTCATGAACGCCAGCAACGAACCGCTGGGCAACACGCCCCAGCCCAGTTGCTGATAGTAGGCGGGCAGCCACGCGACCATGCTCATGTAGCCACAATTGACCAGGCCGAAATACAGCGCCAGCAGCCAGGCGCGCCGGTTGCGCAACCCTTTGAACGCAGGTGCCTGTTGTGGGTTTCGCGCGGCACCCAGCGGCAGCCAGGCCCATAGCAGCAATGCCCCCAGCGCCGGCAACAACCACACCCCCAGGCCCGCCTGCCATTGCTGGAAATGCATGGCCACCACAGGGCTAAGCAGCGCCGCCAGCCCACCACCGGCCATCAGCGAGGCCGAATACACGCCCATCGCCACCGGCACGCGGTAATTAAATTCGCGCTTGATCATCGCCGGCACCAGCGCCTGGATCAGCGCCACGCCCGCGCCACCGAGCAGTGCGGTAACCAACAGCGCCGAAGCCTGGCCCATCAACCAGCGCGCCAGGCACGCCAGCAAAATCATCAACAAGCCCAAGGCGATGCCGCGACGTTCGCCCAAGCGGGCTTCCACCCGTACGCCCACCAATGCCACCAACCCCATGCAGATCACCGGCAGGCTGGTGAGCAAGGCGCTGCTCTGGAAGCTCAGCCCGGTGGCCTGGCGAATCTCGCCGAGCAACGGGCTGATGGAGCTGAGGATGGGGCGCAGGTTCAGGCCGAGCACCAGCAGCAGGCCCCAGCCGGCAAGGGATTTATTCAGGGTCATGCAGGGTTTTCCACTGGTGATACAGCGCAGTCATTGCTGGGTCGGGCAGGTGCTGGATGGGCAGGCGTTGCGCACCGATGGGCAAGCCGACCTGTTGGCTAATGGCTGCGGTCGACAGGCCGAACGGCTCGGCCATTTCGTTGCTGGCGGCAAACACCACCCGTTCTACACCGCACAGGTACATGGCGCTCAGGCACATCGGGCAAGGCTGGCCGCTGGCGTAGATCACGCAGCCGTCCAGGCGTGCACCCAGCAGCCGGCTCGCTGCGCGGATCGCCAGCAGCTCGGCGTGGGCGGTGGGGTCCTGGGTCAGGTGGATCTCATTCACGGCTTCCACCAGCACTTCACCGTTGCGCGTCAGCACCGCGCCGAAGGGGCGGCCACCTTGGGCGACGTTGGTGCGGGCCAAGGCGATAGCGCGTTGCAGGTGTGGTTGATCGTTGGTCATGCAGGGCCCCCGGGCGCGATGAAAGGTGAAGTATGGTCAGCCACCGGGGTATGCTGAAATTAAATATAAACATGCCAATCAGTGGCAAACGCAATGGTGATGACGTTGTTCGATCCCGTGTTGTTGCGCAGTTTTGTCGCCGTGGTGGACTGCGGCAATTTCACTCGCGCCGCCGAGCGCCTGCATTTGACCCAGTCCACTGTCAGCCAGCAGATCCGCCGGCTGGAAGACGCAGTGGCTTGTCAGTTACTGGACCGCGACCAGCGCCGCGTGGTGGCTACCGCCGAGGGTGAGCGTCTGCTCGCGTATGCGCGCCGCATTCTCGCACTGCACGAAGAAGCCGCTGACGTGCTGATCAACCAGCAGAGCGACGGTGTGTTGCGCCTTGGCGTGCCGGAGGACTTTGCCGCCGAGCGCCTGATGCCGCTGCTTTCAGCGTTTGTCGTGGCGTATCCACGGGTGCGGCTGGAAGTCACCAGCGGTCTGGGCCCTGAATTGCAGCGCCAGTACCGGAGTGGAGAGTTCGATGTGCTGCTGGTCAAGCAGATGGGCGACAGCGACGACTGTGTGGCGTCGTGGCCGGAGCCCTTGTATTGGGTCGACAGCCTGAGCACTCCGGCGCTGGGTCGCGACCCGCTGCCGCTGGTGGCTTTCCCGGTGGGCGGCTTGTACCGCAACGACATGCTTCACCATCTTGAGCGGGCCGGCTGGCGTTGGCGCATCGGCTACTCCAGCGCCAGCCTGGCCAGCGTGTGTTCAGCGGTGGCGGCAGGCTTGGGCATCAGCCTGTTGCCGGAGCGGGTGTTGCAACCGGGCCATTGCATACTCGGCCCAGAGAGTGGCCTGCCGCCTGTTCATGGTGTGCGATTGGCCCTGTATGGCCGCAGTGGTTTGGGCGCAGCGGGCCAGAGTTTGCTGGGAGAATTGCTGGCGTTGTGCAGTGGAAATCCGCACTGAGCCATACCTTTGCTGAATATTTTGTATGCCTTTAAAGCATTGAAAAACAAGGGTTTGGCGCCAGGCCCCGAGCCACGTGGCTTTGACGTCAGCGGCTGTTTCATTTATGCATTTTTGTTCTATATATAAATTTAAAGATTACTTTAAGAGATAAGTGTCTGGCCCCGATGATTCAGCCCTCGACGGGGCTGCACGCTGGCCCGTCGGTTTTTCAAAACCGTAGGGAGTGAATCAATGGGCAATGTCCAGACCGCCGCCAGTGCACCCGAGGCGCAGTGGCGCCAGGCACCGAGTGGTGAGTTGGTCGACCTTGGCCGGCCGCATCGCGCGCCGTTGGGGCAATTGCGCCTGCAGAAGACCCCGAAGCGTTTTTCCAGCCGCCGCGAAGGGATTTTGCTCGGGTTGCTGGTGTTGGCGCTGCACGGCGCAGTGATCTATTGGGTGAGCCAGAAACCCACGCCGGTGCTGCCGATTGTGCCGCCGGAAATTCCGCCGATGACCATCGAATTTTCTCAGCCGGCGCCGCCGGTGGTTGAACCGCCACCGCCAGTACCGTCACCACCGCCGTCGCCTGTGGTCGAGCCACCGCCGGTGGTGGATGAGTTGGCGGCCAAGCCGGCGCCGCCCAAACCTGTTGTGAAACCCAAGCCCAAGCCCGCGCCGAAACCTGAGCCCAAGCCGGCCCCCAAAGCCGTCGAGCAGCCGCCTGCGCCACCGACGCCAGCCCCACCTGCTCCGCCCGCACCCGCGCCGGTGACGCCGGCTTCGGCCAACGCCGCGTACCTGAAAAACCCGGCACCGGAGTACCCGTCACTGGCTCAGCGACGCGGTTGGGAAGGCACGGTGTTGTTAAGGGTGCATGTGCTGGCCAGCGGTAAACCGGGTGAGATTCAGGTGCAGAAAAGCAGCGGGCGCCAGCAGCTCGATGACGCCGCACTGGCCGCCGTAAAGCGCTGGAGCTTCGTACCGGCCAAGCAGGGGGATGTGGCCCAGGACGGCTGGGTCAGCGTACCGATCGACTTCAAGATTCATTAATTATTCGGCCGCGGTGTGCACACGCCGCGACCTGCACAAGAGGGAAAACATCATGGCATTAGCGTCTCCACTTGAATCCATCGAAAGCGCGGTGATCTGGCTGCTGGTGATCTTTTCGGTCGCCACCTGGGGCCTGGCCTTGCTCAAGGGCGTGCAGTTCGGTCGCCTCAAGGCCCAGGATCGCAAGTTTCACAAACAGTTCTGGGCGGCATCGAGCCTCGATTCAGCCGCCGAACTCGCCGAAACCCAGCCCGGCGCCGCCGCGCGTGTGGCCCAGGCCGGCTATGCCGCAATCCAGGTGGGCGATACCCCTCACGCTGCGGATCTAAGCCAGGCGATCAATCATCAGGACCGCCTCGAACGCGCCCTGCGCCAGCAAATCGTGCGCGAGCGCCGCTCCCTGGAGACCGGCCTGGCTGTGGTCGCCAGTATCGGCAGCACCTCGCCGTTCATCGGCCTGTTTGGCACCGTGTGGGGCATCATGGAAGCCCTGAAGGGGATCAGCGCCGCCGGGTCCGCCAGCCTGGAAACCGTGGCGGGGCCGATTGGTGCGGCGCTGGTGGCGACCGGCGTGGGGATCGCCGTGGCCGTGCCTGCGGTGCTGGTCTACAACTATTTCCTGCGCCGCCTGAAGCTGACAGCGGCAGACCTGGATGACTTTGCCCACGACTTCTACAGCCTGGCGCAGAAGAACTCATTCCGCGTGCTGTTGCACCCGACACTGACCAAAGCCAGCGCCGCCAGCCCGCAAAAAGTGAAGGAGGCGTCCTGACATGGCCTTCTCCACGCAAGACAGTGATGAGGTGCTGAGCGAGATCAACGTCACGCCCCTGGTGGATGTGATGCTGGTGCTGCTGGTGGTGTTTATCGTCACCGCTCCGCTGTTGACCAACTCGATCCCGATCAACCTGCCCAAGACCCAGGCCGTGGCGCCTGTCGAGCAGAAAGACCCGCTGGTGGTGAGCATCGACGGCGCCGGCAAACTGTTTATCAACAAGGACGAAATCCAGCCGGACCTGCTGGAATTCAACCTGCAGGCGGCCAAGGCCAAGGACCCCGATGTGCGGGTGCAATTGCAGGCTGACGATGGAGTGAACTACGGCGAAGTGGCACGCGCCATGGCGTCGATTGAACGTGCGGGGATTACCAAATTGTCGGTGATTACCGCACGTTAGTTTCATCCGCCGCGACACGTTTTTTAGGCCGTTTCCTTGGCAGGGTGCGGCCTTTTTTTATTTTGTGGTTACAGTGTTTATAGAGGAAAAGAATTTTCACGTATTTGAATATTTCTGGGCGTGCAATTCACAACGGTATGATTACTCTAGTCGGCGCATGGAGAAATTTAACTAATGGAGAAGTTGCATGAACGTACGCTTTCCTATTCATTCGGTAAGTGCATTTGTTAACCCACAATCAACTCCCCCTCAGCTCGAAGAAACCCCCACTGCAAGGATTTATTCGCGGCCTGATAGGCCGGGTGTGCAGCATCCGCTTCCCAAAAAATCATTAAGTCGCGCTGATTATCGAGAGAGTAAAGCGCCAAAGGCCGGGGCGCCGGTGTTGAAACCAAACCCTGAAATAGATGCTTATATCAGCACACACTCTTTTGACTACATTTCTCCCGAGAAAGAAATTTCGACGATACTCTCGGAGAAAATAAAACAACATTGGGGCGTCGACGTTGATCCTGATAAAACGTATCTGGTTACGTTTAAAGATAATGGTAAAGATGATAAGGATGTTGTGGAAAAAATAACGCTGACACAAGCGGCGTTGAAAAACAGACAAGATGTAACGATTGAGGATAATGAGGGCTGGTTTGTAAAGATTGCCAAGTATTTTTCGCCGGCAGTTTATATTTACAATAAAGTTGACGGTTGGGTGCAGGAAGCACACAGTCGACAAGCTATTTACCGAGAGCCGAGTTCCCCAGGTTCTGCGCTGTATAGTGCAGACACTCAAGTGTCCATTCCTGTTGAAGACTTCAAAGCCTTGGTCTGGGATACAGACCGAACCAAACTTTACAAGAACACCCTTGACGGGTTTTGGGACAAGCACAGTAGTTCCTATGCTTCATTGAGTAAAATATCCTTTGTTAAAGCGATCAACCTACAGCGCTTGGAAGGCACGCTTGGCCCAGTCGAGGCGGCACTCGCCCAGAGGGCGTTGGGGCCTGTTGCGCAAAAGGAATGGTCCGAGCTGACGGTTCAGGACTTTTCAGCACCTGCCGTCAAGGATCCGAACCTGGATATCGGGTTGCTGAGCATCAATGGCCTGCAGTCAACCGACTTGATGTGTATGACCGATCGCAAAACCCAGCTGACCTTGCTTTACATCCCTGGTAACTCCTCGCCGATACATCGTTTCGATAACCCACAGCAAATGAATATCTGGCTGGCCAAGCAAGCCACTGATCCTGTGAAACTTGAATCACTGCTGACGCATTTTTCCCTCAAGGACCAGGCCCAAAAGCTGTTGGCAGACGGTGTGCGTCAATCCTTGGACGGGATGGCACATTGGTCCAATGCGCAAGTATCTGGCAACGGCTTCCTTGCAAGGATCAACGGCTGGGTGCCCGATCGCTTTATCTCGGTTGAGCCTTTGCGCAGCGACCCTTTTGAAGCGGTCAAGGTCCGGCAAAAGGCGCGGTCTTATTCGGATGCAGAAAACGCGATCGTCAGCGATGGTGACTACACCAAGAACAAAGTCTTGCAAGGTGTGGAAGAGGCCACGAAGGTTGCCATGTTCATGACGCCGCTGGCATTGGTCATGCCGGAAGTAGCGATAGGCTTGGATGTTTTTTTCATGGCAGCCGGAGCCACTCAAACAGGTATTGGTATTGATGATGCCGTCAAAGGAAAGGCCACGGGTTCTGACCGGATTGTATTTGGAGTACTGAACGCGATACCGCCCTTGGTCACCCATGCGGGGGCGCCGCTGGCGAAAGCGATGACAGAGAGAATGGCCAACGGGGGCGTTACAGCAGGGGTTGACGCCGCAGCCCAGGCGCCCACTCAAGTGGCTGAACAGGAGCGTCCATTCTTCAATCCCCCACGACGAGTCAATGGGCATATCGGCTACCCAATGGGGCCTACTACGCCTCCCGTTATCCTCGATGAGTTCACGGTCCCCATGGATGACGTGCAGCGAATGTTTTCTCAGGACTACATGGTTTTTGTCGGGCAGTACGGTACTAAAGTCACTTATGACGTTGAGGCACGCCTCTGGCGTGGGCTCAACGAAAATGGTCAAGTGAATGACGTATATTATTGGCGTAAAGGCCGAGGAAGATGGTTGGGTGGTACTAAAGCCGAAGCGATCGAAGGGAATAAAAACGCACCTCCTTCGATGATAAGTAAGACGCTTAAGTTGCCGCGGTTGCCGTCGCTGCCATCCGGCACGACAGAAGTGCCCAAAGTCATTCATTATTTTTGGGCTGGCAATGAAATGCCGGAGCATTTAATCCAGAACATTATTGAGAACGCCAGGAAAAGCCCGGGTTACAAGTCTGTCGTTCACGTGGATGCAAACAGCGGGAGTGCGTTTCAGAAAATAAAATCTGCTCTGGATCACAAAGTGGGTGGGCTGGAGGTGCATGATCTGAAAGAGGATGAAGCTTTTCGAGAGCTAACGGCAAGTAAATATGGAGAGATGTATCAGTATTTTAGATCAGGTCAAGGGCAAAATTTAGCGGCTTCATCGGATGTGATGCGCGTTGCACTGATAAAGAAGCACGGTGGAATATACCTGGATACGGATGACACGCTGACCTTCAACGTGGGGGATGTCACGCTGAAAGCCACACCAAGTGATCTATTGATGAACTCGCCCATTACTTATGAGGGAGCGGATTTCAATGGGTTCAATACAAGTAATTTCGCAAGCCATGCAGACAATCCATTATTTGACAAGATTCTGGAGGAGTCATATCAGCGGTTCAAAGCCAACGAGTCGTGGTTTAACAATAATCGTCCGTTTTTAAGAGAAGGTTCGACAGACATAGAACGGCAAGCCTATAAAGAGTACGAAACGAAAATCTTCGAGGTTACCGGGCCGAGAATGTTTGGTGATGTAGTGGCACAAGAGGAATATGGTTTCTTCCCGTTTGTTGATGACATGACTGAACTTTTGAATGCGCGTCTTCTTTTGCCCGAAGATTTCGGAAAAAAGTACACGGAAGTACGCGATTTCTATATGCCCATGAATCGTAAATTTGGGGTCGATATCGGCTCGGAGCACTCTATGCATCATTCTCGTTGAGTCGGTATAGCGGTAGCGGTCGTTGAGCATTGGGTTATCCAACTCAACATTACCGGCCCCCGATGCCATGGTGTCGGGGGGCACAATGGTTGGGTTTTCTGGAATGTGGAAGGGAGTCGGATTCGAATAAATGATGTGATGAGTTTTTGGTTATTAATAAATTCCTTTTTATTCCTTATTTGATTGTTGGGGCGCCCCTATACTGGTCAGCAACGTTAAAAGCTGCAGGAGGGCACACCCATGCACAGCGAGTCGATTCGTTATCTGATCGTGCCGGGCTGGCAAGGATCGCCAGAAGATCATTGGCAAACCCATTGGCAGCACAGCCTGCCCAACAGCGCTCGCGTGGAGCAGGCCGATTGGCTGACGCCGCGTCGAGAGGATTGGGTAGCTGCACTGGCCGAGGCGATTGCCGCCGACAGCACACCGGTAATCCTGATTGCCCATAGCCTGGGATGCATCACCGTGGCTCATTGGGCGGCCACTGCCCCCGTGCATTTCTTGCGTCAGGTTCGCGGCGCCTTGCTGGTAGCCCCAGCCGATGTCGAGCGCGCAGCCTGTGCCCCCGCCCTGCGTAACTTCGCACCAATTCCCACCGACCTGCTGCCGTTTCCCAGCCAGGTGGTCAGCTCCGACAACGATAGCGCCGTCAGCGCGCCCCGGGCTCTGGAGTTGGCGCGTCAATGGGGGGCCGAAGCCGGCATTTTGTCCGGCGCCGGGCATATCAATGTGAAGTCCGGCCACCGCCGCTGGGAGCAGGGTTTCGCCTATCTCTATCGCCTGCAGAGCCGCCTCGAGCACCATGCTCGGCGTAGTGCCTGATATTTTTTCAACGCCCCGTCCCTGAGTGGATTGGGGCGGGAGCCTGCCATGAGTTTGCATGAAACCTACGGCCAGCCTTTGCTGACCTTTCCCGATGCCGAAAAGAGCCCACTGAGCATCCGCGCCAAGGCGTTGGTGTTCGTCGACCCACGCTCACGCCAACTGCGTGAAGAATTGGAAAGCCTTGCGCCGCGCGCCTTACCCGTATTGATCCGCGGTGAAACCGGCAGTGGTAAAGAACTGCTGGCGCGACACATCCACCGTGGCAGTGACCGTACTGGCCTGTTTGTCTCGGTCAACTGTGGCGCCATCAGTCCTACCTATGCGGATGCGGAGTTGTTTGGCTATGCCGCCGGCAGCCACAGCGGCGCAGCGAGCAGTCGAGCTGGCTGGTTTGGCTCTGCCAACGGCGGCACCTTGTACCTGGATGAGATTGGTGACTTGCCACTGCCGATCCAGGTGAAATTGCTCGCGGCCCTGGAAAATCATGAGGTCACCCGCGTCGGTGCCCATCAGCCCAGCCCGGTAGACGTACGTCTGGTGGCCGCTACCAGCATCGACCTGGCCCAGGCTGTGGCCGTTGGCAAGTTTCACGAGCGCCTGTTTCATTACTTGAGCGAAGGCCGGCTGGACCTGCCGGCGTTGCGCGAGCGGGTGGGGGATATTTTGTCTCTGGCCGAGTATTTCCTCGGCATCTACAGCCAGCGCCTGGACCTGCCGGTGCCGCTTATCAGCGACGCCGCTCAACAGGTACTGGAGCGTCACACCTGGCCGGGCAATACCCGCGAACTGGAAAACGTCATTCACTTTGCCTTGCTGGTGAGCAGTGGCGATGAAATCTTGCCCGAGCATTTGAACCTGCCGGTGGCCGGCTCGCCGCTGGAGCAAGTGCGACGAATTTTTGCCAGCGCCAGTGCGACCGAGCGCGAATCGCTGCGTACCTTCCTGTATGAACAAAATGGAATATCAACGTGAATAAAAGATATTGTTCGGGAATAAAAAATCTAGGTATTGTCCTTCCTACGCCGCGATAGCATTTCGCTGGCACCTCACATAAAAAATGGTCGTTAGAAAAGGACACTGCATGAAAAAGGTTCTGTTGTTTACCGCACTGGCGGCTGCCCTGACTGCCGGCTTCGCTCAGGCCAACGAAAAGCTGGTGGTTGCGGCCACGCCGATTCCGCACGCTGAGATCCTGGAGTTGATCAAGCCGACCCTGGCCAAGGAAGGCGTGGACCTGCAGATCAAAGTCTTCACCGATTACGTGCAGCCAAACGTGCAAGTCGCTGAGAAGCGCCTGGACGCCAACTACTTCCAGACCCTGCCGTACCTGGAAAACTTCAACAAGGGCAAGGGCACTAACCTGGTCACTGTAGTCGGTGTGCATGTTGAACCCATCGGCGGCTACTCGAAAAAGATCAAGAAAATTGAAGATCTGAAAGACGGCGCGACCGTGGCCATCCCGAACGAAGGCTCCAACAGTGGACGCGCCCTGTTGCTACTGCAGAAGAACGGGCTGATCACCCTGAAAGACCCGACCAACGCGTTGTCCACGCCAAAAGACATCAAGGACAACCCGAAAAACCTCAAATTCAAAGAGCTGGAATCGGCCCTGCTGCCACGCGTGCTGGATCAGGTTGATCTGGATGTGATCAACACCAACTACGCCCTGGAAGCCGGTCTGAACCCGGCCAAGGACGCGTTGATCATCGAAGATGCCAAATCCCCTTACGTGAACTTCCTGGTAGCGCGCCCGGACAACAAGGACAGCGACGCTATCCAGAAACTGTCCAAGGCCCTGACCAGCCCGGAAGTCAAAGCTTTCATCGAGAAGAAGTACAACGGCGCAGTCGTGCCGGCGTTCTGATGTAACTCAAAACCCCCTTCAAGGTTTCAACGCCGACGGCTACTACAGCGTCGGCGTTTTTTTTGTGGGAGGGGGCTTGCCCCTCCCACATTGATCGCCCTGGCGAAGGTTAGTTTTTTGGGTGATATCAATATGCTATTTCGGTATTTAAATTTTGCTTTTTATACCTTTAAAGTTCGCGCTACCCGACGTTATCCACGCCGGAACGGATTGCGCTCGCAGCATTACCCATGCGGCGATATGGACTGCACATGACCTTCGATTTCGCTTTTATCCTCAGCACCTTGCCGGCGTTCCTGCAAGCGGTGGGCGTAACCCTGCAAGTGGGCCTGATCGCCATCGGCACCTCCTTGCTGGTGGCGCTGATCAATGCAGCCTTGTTGGTGTTTCGCACGCCGTACCTGTCACGGCTGGTAGCGCTGTATGTGGAGCTGGCGCGGAACACGCCGCTGTTGATCCAACTGTTTTTCGTCTACTTCGCACTGCCGGCCCTGGGTTTGAATATCTCCGGGTTCTGGGCGGCGATCATCACCATGACCTTCCTGGGCGGCGCCTACCTCACCGAAGTGCTGCGCGCCGGCGTGGAAGCGGTGCCGCTGGCGCAGATTGAGTCGGGCAAGTCCATTGGCCTGTCCGACTGGCAGCTGTTGCGCCATGTGATCTTGCCTCAGGCCGGCATCCTCAGCCTGCCGGCGCTGTTCGCCAACTTCATCTTCCTGCTCAAGGAGACCACCGTGGTTTCCGCGGTGGCGGTGCCGGAGATTCTCTACACCACCAAGAGCTACATCGCCCTCTACTACAAGACCTACGAGATGCTCGCCGTGCTGACGCTGATTTGCGTGCTGCTGTTTTTGCCGTTGTCGTTGCTGCTCAGCCGTTTGGAAAGGAGGCTCCAGCATGGCCAGTTCGGGTCTTGAGTTGCTGTGGGTGTCGTTGCCACAACTGGGTAAAGGCGCTGCGCAAACCCTGTCGATTTCGTTTTTGAGCATCGCTTTCAGTACGGTCGGCGGCGTGCTGTATGGCGTGCTGCGCACCTTGGATAACAAGGTGATCAACGGTGTGCTGCGCATCTACCTGGAGCTGTTCCGGGCGATTCCGGTGCTGGTGTGGTTGTACCTGCTGTTTTTCGGCCTGCCGATTTTCTTTGGTGTGAGCCTGCCGAGCTTCTGGTGCGCGGTACTGGTGTTGTCGCTATGGGGCGCCAGCGAAGTCGGCGAGGTGGTGCGCGGTGCATTGCATTCGCTGCCGCGTGGTCAGCGTGAAGCGGGCTTGTCGATTGGCCTGTCCGGCCCGCAGTTGTACGGCTACGTGCTGCTGCCCCAGGCCCTTAAACGCATGACGCCGCCGACCATCAACGTCTACACGCGCATCATCAAGACCAGTTCCCTTGCGGTGCTGATTGGCGTGGTGGATGTGATCAAGGTCGGCCAGCAAATCATCGAGCGTACCTACGAGTCGGTATTGATCTACGGCGCGCTGTTCCTGTTTTTCTTCTTTATCTGCTACCCGTTGTCGGCCGCCTCCAAGGTGCTGGAACGGCGCTGGGCCCACGCATGAGCGCATTGATCGAGTTCCAGGGTTTCAACAAATTCTTTGGCCAGGCACAGGTGCTCAAGGGCATCGACTTGAGCGTGCAAAGCGGCGAGGTGGTGGTGATCCTCGGCCCCAGCGGCTGTGGCAAAAGCACCTTGCTGCGCTGCCTCAATGGGCTGGAAGTCGCGCACAGCGGCAGCCTGCGGTTTGCAGGCGTTGAGCTGCTGGATAAAAACACCGACTGGCGCCAGGTGCGCCAGGACATCGGCATGGTGTTCCAGAGTTACCACCTGTTCCCGCACATGAGCGTGCTCGACAACATCCTGCTCGGCCCGCTGAAAGTGCAAAAGCGTGACCCCCGCGAGGCTCGTGAGCAGGCGCAAAAACTGCTGGAGCGCGTGGGCCTGGCCGACAAGCGCGACGCGTTCCCGCGCCAGCTCTCCGGCGGCCAGCAGCAACGCATCGCCATCGTGCGTTCATTGTGCATGAACCCCCAGGTCATGCTCTTTGATGAGGTCACGGCGGCTCTTGACCCGGAGATGGTCAAGGAAGTGCTGGAAGTGATCCAGGGCCTGGCCCGCGATGGCATGACCCTGCTGATCGTCACCCACGAAATGGCCTTCGCCCGCGCCGTCGCTGACCGCGTGGTGTTCATGGAGGCCGGTCGCATCCTCGAACACAACACCCCCGAGGCATTCTTTACGAACCCGCAGACCGCACGCGCGCAGCAGTTCCTGGAGAAGTTCTCCTTCGTTTCAACACTGCCCAAAAAGATCAAGGAACTGGAGCTGATATGAAAAAGTTACTGCTGCCACTGTTTGCCGTCGCCGTGCTGGCCGGCTGCGATAAAAAGGCCGAAGAGCCGGTAAAACCCGCGGCTGTCAGCTACATCGACAAAATAAAAGCGCGGGACAAGCTGATCGTTGGCGTCTTCACCGACAAGCCACCGTTTGGCTTTGTCGACGAGGCTGGCCGCTACGTCGGCTTCGATACTGACATTGGCCGTCAATTCGCCAAGGACCTGTTGGGCGACGAAAACAAGGTGGAGTTTGTCGCCGTTGAGCCCGCCAGCCGCATTCCGTTCCTGCAAAGCGACAAGGTCGACCTGATTCTCGCCAACATGACGGTGACGCCCGAGCGCAAGGAAGCGGTGGACTTTACCAACCCCAACCTGAAAGTCGCGGTGCAGGCCCTTGTACCGAATGACAGCACGGTAAAAAGCCTGGATGACCTGGCCACTCGCACCACCATTGTCACCACCGGCACCACCGCCGACATCTGGCTGACCAAAAACCACCCGGACTGGAAGCTGCTCAAGTTCGAGAAAAACTCCGAGTCGCTGCAAGCGCTGTCGGCCGGGCGTGGCGATGCATATGCCCAGGACAACCTGGTGCTGTTCAGCTGGGCCAAGCAGAACCCGGGCTACCGTGTGCTGGAAGAAAAGCTGGGTGATGAAGCACCGATTGCTCCGGCGGTGAAGAAGGGCAATACCGAACTGCGCGACTGGGTGAATGCCGAGCTGGCGAAGCTGGGCGAGGAGAAGTTTCTGCTCAAGCTCTATGACCAATATGTGCGCAAAGAACTGAGCGATGACACCAAGCCTGAAAGTGTGATTGTTGAAGGCGGGAAGTGGCAGGGCTGATATAGCTATCGCAGGCAAGCCAGCTCCCACATTTGAATGTACTCACAGGTCAAAATGTGGGAGGGGGCTTGCTCCCGATGAGGCCGGTACAGTCACCACCTACTCCGGCCAATGCCAGGCCGGCCCATCCAGAATCCCTTGCCCCACGATCCGCGTTTCCCCCAACACCTTCTCCAGCACAATCGAATTGCACCCCTCATCCTGCTGCAACGCCGCAATCAAGCGGCTGGCATGGGACACCACCCACACCTGGCACTGCTTCGACGCCTGGATAATCAAGCGCGCCAATGCCGGCAACAGGTCCGGGTGCAGGCTGGTCTCCGGCTCGTTCAGCACCATCATGGTCGGTGGCCGTGGCGTCAGCAGTGCGGCGATCAGCAACAAGTAGC
The DNA here is from genome assembly GCF_023127765.1 of Pseudomonas sp. W15Feb34. NCBI lineage: Bacteria > Pseudomonadati > Pseudomonadota > Gammaproteobacteria > Pseudomonadales > Pseudomonadaceae > Pseudomonas > Pseudomonas sp. W15Feb34. The sequence goes on along the minus strand of NZ_SPKN01000044.1, from coordinate 297,084 downwards.
GCAGGGTGCCGTCTGACAGTTCCGCCGCCGACAACGGCCGCAGCAAGCCTTCCTGATAGAACTCAATGGCAAAGCGTCCGCCTTGCAACGGTTCAATGTTCAGGCGCGCCCCCGGGAATGCATCGCTTACGGCACGTTGCAGCGCCTCGGGGTCGCCGATCTCGCGGATAGTCTGCAACGCGGCCGCCAAATCGCGGCCATCGTGGTGCAACACCGGCGTACGCGTACCCAACTGGGGCTGGCGCACTGGCGCGTCCACGTCGCTGCGAAAGTGATCATAAAAGCGCCAGCCACGAATGCTTTCACGCAACAGCAGCACTTCCGGCGAGCCGCGCAGGCTGCCGACCTGATCGAACAGGCTGTGGTAGTTGGGTGTGTGCTGCGCCAGTACATCCCAGGCACGGCCTTCGCGGGCACGCACCATGGCACCTGAGCGCTGCACCAACAGGTTGGCCGGGCGGTAGACGTGGCCGGCCCAGATGCATTCCTTCTTTACCTGCGGGTCGAGGCTGAAAAACGACTCGCAGGGCTCCGGCAATCCCAGGGAAATGGCGTAGCTGAAATCTTCGGCGGCAAACCCCAGGCGCAGGCGTTTGACGCCTTGGCGCACATTGGATTCGATCGGTACTTCACCAGTGCGCATACGCCGGCTGATGGTTTCCGGCCCGGCCCAGAAGGTCGAATCCAGCCCGCCTTCACGGGCCAGGGCATTGATCACTCCGCCCTGGGCGGTTTCTGCCAGCAGGCGCAGGGCCCGGTACAGGTTGGACTTGCCGCTGCCATTGGGCCCGGTGATCAGGTTCAAGCGGTCCAGCGGCACTACCAATTTGTTGATCGAGCGGTAATTGGCCACCGCGAGGGTTTTCAGCATATGCATTTAATCGGCTGGGGAACCATTGGAGTATGGGATCCTCCATGCAGATAAGGAACCCTGTTCTAAGCTCACAGTCGCATACACACTTGTACGTGAGCATCACGCAAAAGGAGCCTGCATGGGCGGTCGCGCTTCGACATTAATTTTCAGCCTTGGCCTCCTGGCGCTGCTGAGCGGCTGTGGCCAAGACAAAGCCGAGCCCAAGCAGCATTCACGGGTATTTGTGCAAACCGTGCAGCCGGCGGATTTTGCCGCGGCGGTCACGCTGACGGGCGATATCCAGGCGCGGGTGCAGACCGATTTGTCCTTTCGCGTGGGTGGCAAGATCATTCAGCGCATGGTGGACGTGGGCGACCGAGTAACGGCCAAGCAAGTACTGGCCAAGCTTGACCCCAAGGACCTGCAAACCAACGTCGATTCCGCCCAGGCCCAGGTTGTGGCCGAACAGGCGCGGGTCAAGCAGACCGCCGCCGCCTTCGTGCGCCAGGAAAAACTCTTACCCAAGGGCTACACCAGTCGCAGCGAATACGACGCCGCCCAGGCCGCGTTGCGCAGCAGCCAAAGTGCCCTGGCCGCCGCGCAGGCGCAATTGGCCAACGCCCGTGAGCAACTTGGCTACACGGCGCTGGTCGCCGATGCACCGGGGATCATCACGGCGCGCCAGGCCGAAGTCGGCCAAGTGGTACAAGCCACCGTACCGATCTTCAGCCTGGCCCGTGATGGCGAACGTGACGCGGTGTTCAACGTGTATGAATCCCTGCTGGTGGAGCCGCCGCCGGATGCGCCGATTACCGTCAGCCTGCTGGACAACCCGAGCATCAAAGCCGTGGGCAAGGTGCGGGAAGTGACCCCGGCAGTGGCGGCCAATACCGGCACCATACAAGTGAAGATCGCCCTGCAAAACCTGCCTAAAGGCATGGAGCTGGGTTCGGTGGTGAGCGCCACCGCCAACGGCCCGGCCAAGGCCAGCATCGAATTACCCTGGGCGGCCTTGACCAAAGACCTCAGCGAGCCTGCCGTATGGCTGGTGGATGCCGACGGCAAGGCGCAGCTGCACAAGGTCAAGGTGGCGCGTTACCTCACCGGCAAGGTGATTATTGGCGAGGGCCTTGAAGGCGGCGAAAAAGTCGTAGTGGCCGGTGGGCAATTGCTGCACCCCGGCATGGTAGTCGAGATCGCCCAGCAAGGAGCCCAGCCATGAAGCAACTGACGGTTATCGTCGCCGCCAGCCTGTTGCTGATGGCTTGCTCCAAGGAAGAGGCGCCGCCTGAACCTGTGCGCCCGGTGTTGTCCATGCAAGTGAAGGCTGAAGATCAGGAAAACCTCGGCCGCTTCGCCGGCACTATCCAGGCCCGCTACGAAAGCAACCTGGGTTTCCGGGTGTCGGGCCGCATCGCCCGTCGCGCCGTCGACGTGGGCGCCGAGGTGGAGAAGGGGGCCTTGCTTGCCGTGCTCGACCCCACCGACCAGCAGAACCAACTGCGTGCCGCCCAGGGCGACCTCGCCCGCGTGCAGGCACAGTTCATCAATGCCCAGGCCAATGCCCGTCGCCAGCAGGAGCTGTTCAACCGGGGCGTCGGCGCCCAGGCTCAGTTGGATGTGGCGCAGACTGACCTGAAAACCACCCAGGCCACCCTTGATCAGGCCCGCGCCTCGGTCAATCAAGCCAAGGACCAGCTCAATTACGCCGAACTGCACACTGACCACGCCGGTATCGTCACCGCCTGGAATGCCGAGGCTGGCCAGGTAGTCAGCGCGGGGCAGCAGGTGGTGACCCTGGCTCGCCCGGACATCAAGGAGGCGGTGATCGACCTGCCTGCCGGCCTGGCCGAGCGCCTGCCGACGGATGTGGTGTTTCTGGTCGCCGGGCAACTGGACCCCAGCGTGCATACCACCGCCATCGTGCGCGAGATCGAACCCCAGGCCCAAAGTGCCACGCGCACCCGCCGCGCACGTCTGAGCCTGACCGACACTCCCGCCGCGTTCCGCCTGGGCACCGCCATCAGCGTGACCTTGAGCAGCGCCATTACGCCGCGTATCGAATTGCCCTTGAGCGCCTTGCAGGACGTCGACGGCAAGACGCGCATCTGGCTGCTTGATACCCAGAGCCAGACCGTGCAGCCACGCGACGTCAGTGTGGTCAGCCGGGATGCTGACAGCGCCTTGGTCAATGGCGGCATCAAAGCCGGTGAACGCATCGTCACCGCCGGCGTGAACAGCCTGAAACCCGGGCAAAAAGTCAAAATCGACGAGGACAGCCCGCGATGAAAGGGAGCTTCAACTTATCCGACTGGGCACTCAAGCATCAGTCCTTCGTCTGGTACCTGATGTTCGTCGCGCTACTGATGGGCGTGTTCTCGTATATGAACCTGGGCCGCGAAGAAGACCCCTCGTTCACCATCAAGACCATGGTGATCCAGACCCGCTGGCCGGGCGCTACCCAGGAGGAAACCCTCAAGCAGGTCACCGATCGCATCGAGAAAAAACTCGAAGAGCTCGACTCCCTCGACTACGTGAAAAGTTATACGCGACCGGGTGAGTCCACGGTGTTCGTGTTCCTCAAGGACACCACCAGCGCCAAGGCCATTCCGGAGATCTGGTACCAGGTTCGCAAGAAGATCGATGATATTCGCGGCACCTTCCCCCAGGGGCTGCAGGGGCCGTCGTTCAACGATGAGTTCGGTGATGTGTTCGGCTCGGTGTACGCCTTTACTGGCGACGGCTTGTCGATGCGCCAGTTGCGCGACTACGTGGAGCAGGTGCGCGCCGAAATCCGCTCGGTGCCGGGGCTGGGCAAGGTCGAGATGATCGGCCAGCAGGACGAAGTGATCTACTTGAACTTCTCCACGCGCAAACTGGCGGCATTGGGCATTGATCAACGTCAGGTCGTGCAAAGCCTGCAATCGCAGAATGCGGTAACGCCCGCCGGGGTGATCGAGGCCGGGCCGGAGCGGATTTCGGTGCGCACCTCCGGGCAGTTCGCTTCGGAGAAAGACCTGGCCAACGTCAACCTGCGCCTCAATGACCGCTTCTATCGGCTGGCGGATATCGCTGACATCAGTCGCGGTTACGTCGACCCGGCAAGGCCGATGTTCCGCTTCAATGGCAAGCCGGCGATTGGCTTGGCGATCGCCATGCAAAAGGGCGGCAATATCCAGTCGTTCGGCAAGGCGCTGCACGGGCGCATGGATGAGCTGACTGCCGACCTGCCGGTGGGCGTCGGTGTGCACAAGGTGTCTGACCAGGCCGAAGTGGTGGAAGAGGCCGTCGGCGGCTTTACCAGCGCGTTGTTCGAAGCCGTGATTATCGTGCTGGTGGTGAGCTTTATCAGCCTCGGTATGCGCGCCGGGCTGGTGGTGGCGTGCTCGATTCCGTTGGTGCTGGCGCTGGTGTTCGTGTTTATGGAATACAGCGGCATCACCATGCAGCGGGTATCGTTGGGCGCCTTGATCATTGCTCTCGGCCTGTTGGTGGATGATGCGATGATCACCGTGGAGATGATGATCACGCGCCTGGAAAAAGGCGAAACCAAGGAGCAGGCCGCCACCTACGCCTACACCTCAACAGCGTTCCCGATGCTCACCGGTACGCTGGTGACCGTGGCGGGTTTCGTGCCGATTGGCCTCAATGCCAGTTCGGCGGGCGAGTACACCTTTACCCTGTTCGCGGTGATCGCCGTGGCGATGTTGGTGTCGTGGGTCGTGGCGGTGCTGTTTGCGCCGGTGATCGGCGTGCATATCCTCAGCGCCAATGTGAAGCCGCATAACGCCGAACCTGGGCGTATTGGTCGCGCGTTCAATGGCGGTATGCTCTGGGCCATGCGCAACCGCTGGTGGGCCATCGGTATCACCGTGGCGCTGTTTGCGGCCTCGGTGTTTTCCATGCAGTTTGTGCAGAACCAGTTTTTCCCGTCATCGGATCGCCCGGAAATCCTGGTTGATCTGAACCTGCCGCAAAACGCCTCGATCAACGAGACGCGCAAGGCGGTTGACCGCCTCGAAGCGATCATCAAGGACGACCCGGACATTTCTCGCTGGAGCACCTACATCGGCCAGGGCGCGATCCGTTTTTACCTGCCGCTGGACCAACAACTGGAGAACCCGTACTACGCGCAGTTGGTGATCGTCAGCAAGGGCCTGGAAGAGCGCAGCGCCTTGATTGCGCGATTGCAGAAACGCCTGCGCGATGATTTTGTCGGTATCGGCAGCTATGTGCAGCCGCTGGAAATGGGCCCGCCGGTCGGGCGGCCGATCCAGTACCGCGTCTCCGGTAAAGACACCGACCAGGTGCGCAAGCACGCCATCGAACTGGCGACCTTGCTGGACCAGAACACCCACTTGGGCGAGATCATCTACGACTGGAACGAGCCGGGCAAAGTGCTACGCGTCGACATCGCCCAGGACAAGGCGCGGCAACTGGGGCTGTCGTCGGAAGACGTGGCGCAGTTGATGAACAGCGTGGTCAGCGGCGCGGCGGTGACCCAGGTGCACGACGATATCTACCTGATCAATGTGGTCGGTCGCGCCGAAGATGCCGAGCGCGGTACGCCGGAAACCTTGCAGAACCTGCAGATCGTTACGCCCAACGGCACCTCGATCCCGTTGCTCGCGTTTGCCACGGTGCGTTACGAGTTGGAGCAGCCGCTGGTGTGGCGTCGTGACCGCAAGCCGACGATTACCATCAAGGCCGCGGTGCGCGATGAGATGCAGCCGACCGACCTGGTCAAGCAACTGGCGCCGACCATCCAGAAATTCAGTGACGGCCTGCCGGTGGGCTACAAAGTCGCCACCGGCGGCACCGTGGAAGAAAGCGGCAAGGCCCAGGGCCCGATTGCGAGTGTGGTGCCGTTGATGCTGTTCCTGATGGCCACGTTCCTGATGATCCAGTTGCACAGCGTGCAGAAAATGTTCCTGGTGGCCAGCGTTGCCCCGCTGGGGCTGATCGGCGTGGTGCTGGCGTTGATCCCCACCGGTACGCCGATGGGGTTCGTAGCGATCCTGGGGATCCTGGCGCTGATCGGTATCATCATCCGCAACTCGGTGATCCTGGTCACACAGATTCATGAGTATGAAGTGGCGGGCTATACGCCGTGGGATGCGGTGGTGGAAGCGACCGAACACCGGCGTCGGCCGATTCTGCTTACGGCGGCAGCGGCGAGCCTGGGCATGATCCCGATTGCCCGGGAAGTGTTCTGGGGGCCGATGGCCTACGCGATGATTGGCGGGATTATCATCGCCACGTTGCTGACGCTGCTGTTTTTGCCGGCGCTGTATGTGGCCTGGTACAAAATCCGCGAACCCAAACAAGAGCATCAGGAACAGCGCGGTTAAAAATGTGGGAGGGGCAAGTCGAATCGTCGCACCGCCCCTCCCACATTTGGATCTTCATCTCGCTTGAGGCTGTGGGAAGCTTCCGAAAGATCCACTTGTTGCCCCGGCCACTGTCTGCATGTTTTACCCTCTCGACCTAACTTCTCCGTCCAGGTCGATTCCCATGCAGTGCCTGCGCCTCATCTTTGTGCTCTGTGCGCTTGTTCTTGCGCCCTCAGTCTTTGCCTCCACCGTGCTGGAAAACGCCCTGTGGCGCGTTGACCTCGACCCTGCAACCCTGGCGCTGCGTGTCACGCCAGCGGGGGAGGCCCCGGTACAAGCCTCCAGCGGTGTCGCCGCGCACGCTGTCAGTGCGTTGCAAGCTGATGCCGCACAGGTCTCCTGGCAATGGGATAGCGGCGCCTACCGCCTGACGGCCCGGCTTGAGCAGCGCGAACTGTCCCTGTCTATCAGTGCTCGCGAGCCGGGTGAATTGGCCCTGCTGCGCCAGCCGGCCACGGCCATGGGCCAGGCGCTGATCTGGCCGTTGGCTGAAGGGCATTATGTGCCCTTTGATAACCCCGTGTGGAAGGCGTTCCTGCTTGAGCACGGCGAAGTCAATACCACCCAGGACCTGAGCTTGCCCTTGTGGGGCCTGGATCACGGGCGCTTCACGCTTAACTGGCTGCTGACCAACCCTTACAACAATCGCCTTGAATGGCAAGCGGACGGCCAGGGTCTGGCGCTGTCAGCGGCCCATGAATTCACCACCCTTGCCCCCGACGTACCGATGACGCTGCGCCTGTACCTGGGCGATGCAGACCCATTGGCCGGGGCCAAGCATTATCGCCAATGGTTGGTGGAGCAGGGCCGTTACGAGCCGCTGGCGGACAAGCTGCGGCAAACCCCCGAGGCGGTGAAATTGCTCGGCGCCAGTCACGTTTACCTCTGGGGCAACGGCTTGCTGACGCTGGATGATGTCCGTGATTGGCCAACGTTGATCAAACGGCTGCGCACCCATGAGCTTGGCAGGCTGCTGGACAAAGAGTCTGCGAAGGTGCTCGCACAGACAACCGCATTGAATCGTTATGAGCAAACCGTGTTGCTGCGCGGCCTCAATGCGGCCATCAACCAGAAGGCCCGGCAAGCCTGGCAAGTGGAAGAGCCCGACATGAGTCGCCTTGCCACTCGCTACGGCGAGTTGCGTAGCGAGCTGGCCGTGGATTTCGCCTCAGCCTTGAGTGATCGCCCCGAAACCTGGGGGCATTCGACTATCCAAGCCTTGCGTGACGCGGGGCTCTCGCGTCTGCTGTTGACCCTGGGTGATGGCTGGGAAGGCGGGCTCTGGCATCCCGAAGCGATTCGCGCAGGCGTGGATGCCGGGTATCTGATGGCGCCTTACGATTCGTATGAAACGGCGCTGTCGGCCAGCGAAAATCCGGATTGGGCCACTGCCCACCTGGGCGGCAAGGCGTACCGTGACTGCGCAATCATATTGAAGAACGGCCAGCCGAAAGCCGGTTTCCAACAATCCGGCCACTACACGGACCCGCGCTGTGTGCGACCGTTGCTGGAAGCACGGGTAAAGGCGGTGCAGGCCGCAGCCGGATTCAATGCCTGGTTCCTCGATGCGTACGCCACCAGCATGATCTTTGACAGCTACCGCGACGGCGCCTCCATGAGTCAGGTGCAGAATGCCCAGGGCAATATCGACGCCTCGCGCTGGATCAACACTTCGCTAAAACTGCCCGCAGGTTCCGAAGACGGCAACGCCGTCACCGCTCAGGGCATTATGTTTGCCCATGGTATGCAAACTCCGGTGATCGGCTGGGGTGACCGGGACATGACCCGCGACCGGCAGTCGCCCTATTACGTCGGCAACTGGTACCCGGCGGAACAGCCGGCGGTGTTCTTCAAGCCTGTGCCGTTGAAAGCGTCGCTGCGCACGGTGTATTTCGACCCGACGATGCGGCTGCCGTTGTATCAGGCGGTGTTCCATGGCTCGGTGATCACCACTCATCACTGGCTGTTCGACAACCTCAAGCTGAGCAATGTACGGGCTGAAAATGAACTGGCCCAACTGCTCTACAACGTACCGCCGCTGTATCACCTGAGCGCGACGACACTCAAGGACAGGCTGCCGGTGATTCAGCGCCAGGACCGGTTCTTTCGGCCGCTGCATCAACGGTTGGGGACTCAGGCAATGACTGAGTTTCGCTGGCTGACAGCGGACAAACTGTTGCAGCAAACCACCTTCGCCGATGGGACGCGGTTGGTGGCGAATTTTTCGGACGCGCAGAAAGATGGGTATGCCGGGCGCAGTGTGACGGCGCTCGTGGAGGGGGAGAAGCCGGTGGTGTATCAGGTGAAATAACGCTGCCTGTTACGGCGCCATCGCGGGCAAGCCCGGCTCCCACAGTGAAATGCATTCCGAATGTGGGAGCTGGCTTGCCTGCGATGAGGTCGGTACAGGCGATGCGGCACTAAATTTTACGCCACACACTCGCCAACCAAGGCTGCTGTTCCCGCGGCAACCCGGCCGGCCGGTAGTAGTGCTCCAGCTCTTCAAATCCGGCCTCGGTCAGCAAGCCCCGCCACGCCTCCAGGTCGTGATAAGAGCCATACCGCGGCCCATTCCAACCCTCCTGGTTTTCACCTCGAGGGTTGGAGCTGAACAGCACGCCTCCAGGCTTCAACGTGCCATGCAGCTGCTTGAGAACCCGCGGCAATTCCTGCTTGGGAATATGAAACAGCACCGCATTGGCGAACACGCCATCGAAGCGCTCGGGTGGCAGGTCCAGCTTGAGAAAATCCTGTTGCAATACCTCACAGCCGCTGTCGTCCCGCGCCATCTGCGCAAACCGCTCGGAGCCATCCAGCCCCACGGCGATATGCCCCATGCGCGTAAAAGTCTGCAAATCCCGCCCCGGCCCGCAGCCGAAATCCAGCACGGTAAACGGCGCCGAGCCCTGGATATGTCGCAACAGCGCGTCGATGTTCTGGCTCACATCGTGATCGCGGGTGCCTTCACGGAAGTCTTCGGCGACTTTGTTGTAATGGCCGAGGGTGGTGGAGGTGATCTGGTTGAGGTCGTCGGGGGCGAGTTTCATGGTGTGGCGCACCGCTGCGGTTGAGGTGGTCGGACTATACCTCAGGCTCACCCTTGAGTTGAAAGACGTGTATCTGGTGTAGGGCGGTTCATTGTGTGCGTGTTGGGAGAATCCGACAGACCGCCCCGCAGGATTCTGGGTAAGATTCGGCCCTCATTCAAAGAGGGTTGTACATTCATGGAAGAAGAAAAACGTTCACGTGAGGGTCAGAAATTCACTGCAAACAAGGTGGACCAATACGCCACGAAACTCAGCAGCGGCCTGTTCTGGCTCAATGAACGCGCCTGGCCGCTGACGGTGGGGATCCTGTCGGTGGCAGGCTTGTATTTGTACCAGTACATCCAGGTGGAAAAGGTACCCCTGAGCATTCTGTCGGCCGCGGCGTTCACCGCATTGCCGGCCATGTTCGCCATGTTGGTATTCGTCATCGGCATGATGGGCGCGTCGATCCTGATCCCTACATTCATCTTGTTCAAACGCCTTAACGACACGGGCGTGCGCCTTAGTGATCAGCTGAATCTCAGTCCGCTTTCCCCTCAGTTGACGGCCCAGCACCGGCGTTTATTGTTGCACTGGGCTGCCAGCCTGGTCGTCATGGCCATCTTCTGGATGTGCGCCGTGTACCTGTCGGTGAACGCCGAAAGTGGGCCTTTGCTGACTGTCAGTTGGATTGTGGCGATCGTGGTGGCGGTACTCGCCTATGTCGGCATCATCATGCGCGCACGCCCTGCTCAGGTTGGATTGCGTGACATATCCGGCGAGTTCTGGCTGGCCAGTGTGGGTGCTGGCGCGGTTCAAATGCTGGTAATCCTGATGGTAACCGTGCCGGTCTCCCGCGCCTTCCTTGAGTATTCCGACAGCGCTGTGCTCTTTGCACCGTTCATGTTTGCCGAGGTGGTCGTGCTGTTCCTGGTCCAGGGCTGTGGGGCCTGCCTTGTGGTGTACATGCGCGATCACAAGAACCCGGTTGCCTTCGCATCACTGGCAGCCTTTGCACTCATCGTCTTCCTCGGGCTGATCCCGGCAAGCGGGTCGAAGCTGGGTGGGTTGCCATTGCAAGGCTCCGCCTCCGGAGGGCGCGTGTGTACGCTGATGACCTGGTCGGACGACGCCAAGGTTCTTCGCGGGCTGGTAGACGCCGACAACCCGCAGCGCAGTGTAAAACTGCGGGTAATGGCAGACTCGGACGGCAGCTACATCGTGCGCCCCTGGCAGGCCAAGGAAAAAACCGTCAGCTTCGTACCCCATGCCAGCGTCGCGCAGTTGGACGAATGCCCGTGAGTTCAGCGCTTGTTCAATACCCGCGCCAAGCGATCCCCACTCAGTTGAATTACCGCCACCAGCACCACCAACAACACAATCACCGTGAGCATGATCTGCGAATCAAATCGCTGATAGCCATAGCGGTAGGCAATGTCGCCCAGGCCACCGGCACCGATCGCACCGGCCATGGCCGATGAGTTGATCATGGTGACCAGGGTGATGGTGAACCCGCCGACGATCCCCGGCAGGGCTTCCGGCAGCAGCACATGCCAGATGATGTGCCAGCGCCGGCAACCCATGGCCTGAGCCGCTTCGATCAGGCCGTGGTCGACCTCGCGCAGGCTGACTTCGGCAATGCGCGCAAAGAACGGTGTGGCGGCGATGGTCAGCGGCACCACGGCCGCCCATACACCGTAGGTGGTGCCGACGATCAGCCGAGTGAACGGGATCAACGCCACCATCAGGATCAGGAACGGAATGGAGCGGAACAGATTGACGAACGCCCCCAGCACGCGGTTAAGCGTCGGCGCCTGGTAGATGCCGCCCTTGTCGCTGGTAACCAGCAATACCGCCAGCGGGATACCGACCAGCAAGGCGATCAGCGACGACACACCGACCATCAACAAGGTGTCGATAGCGCCCTGTACTAAACGATCAAACCACATAGCCCAGCACCTCCACCCGTTGTGCCCAATTGCCGGCGCGGTTACGCAGCTCTTCGGCATTGTGCGGCGACCCATTCACCGCCAGCAGTAATTGCCCCAGAGCGTGCCCCTGGATCCGCTCCACACCGCCTTGCAGCAAACGCACGCGGCCGCCGAGGGCGCTGAACAGTGCGGCCAGGTCCGGCTCATCGGTATCGCTGCCGGTGAACTGCAAGCGCAGCACCAGCGCCGCATCAGCCGAGGTTTGTGTCGGTTGCAGGCGGGCTTGCAATTCGGGCGGCAGGCCGTGTTGCAGCGGTGCGAGCAGGGTCTTGCTGACCTCATGCTGCGGGTTGCCGAACACTTGCCACACCGGGCCTTGCTCGACGATGCGCCCGTGTTCCAGCACCACCACGCGGTCGCAGATTTCGCGGATCACCGCCATCTCATGGGTGATCAATACGATGGTCAGGCCCAGGCGTTGGTTGATCTCACGCAGCAGGCCGAGGATCGACTGGGTGGTCTCCGGATCGAGGGCCGAGGTGGCCTCGTCGCACAGCAGAATCTCGGGGTCGTGCACCAGCGCGCGGGCGATGCCGACGCGCTGTTTCTGCCCTCCGGAAAGCTGCGCCGGATACGCCTTGTGCTTGTCTTGCAGACCTACCAGCTCCAGCAGTTCATGCACCTTACGCACGCGTTGTGCCTGGTTCACGCCGGCGACCTTGAGAGGCAGTTCGACGTTTTGCCACACGGTCTTGGCCGACATCAGGTTGAAGTGCTGGAAGATCATGCCGATGCGCCGGCGCAGCGCTACCAGGTGGTCTTCATCGAAGCCGCCGATGTCCACCTGATCGATCAGTACGCGCCCGCTGCTGGGTTGTTCCAGGCGGTTGATGGTGCGGATCAGCGACGACTTGCCGGCGCCGCTGCGGCCGATGATGCCGAACACTTCGCCACGCTGGATCGCCAGGTCGATGCCTTGCAGGGCGTGCACGGTGCCGCCATAGGTTTTGCCCAGATTGATAAAACGCACGTGGGCGCGATTGAGGTCCGGGTGCAGTTCAGTTTGCTCGGCGTCCCTGGGCGCATGGCCCAGGTCGCGCAGTTGGGCGTTGGCGGCGGTCATTTTTTATCTTCCCAGCCGACTTGGTAGAGCTTGCCCAGGGATTTATTCAATGCGGCACGTACCACCGGCGAGTGCTGGTAGATGTCGACGAACTTGATCACTCGTGGGTCGGTCTTGCTCTTGGGCTGAATCACGAACTGAATCACGTACTCCGGGTGGTCGAGGCCATCGAACAGCAGCGCCGATTCCGCATCGAAGGTCTTGGACAGGCGGATATACGCCGGGTAGCCCTGCACCAGGTCGGCGTCGTCGTAGGCGCGTACCAGTTGCACGGCTTCCACCTGCAGGATCTTGAGCTTTTTGGGGTTGCTGACGATGTCTTCTTCGGTGGCCTTGTAGCCCACGCCCGGCTTAAGGGTAATCAACCCGGCCTTGGCCAGCAGCTGCAAGCCGCGCCCGCTGTTGATCGGGTCGTTGGCAATGGCCACGCTGGCGCCTTCGGGCAGGTCGTTGAAGCTTTTGTATTGCTTCGAATACAGGCCGACGTTGTTGATGATGCCCGGTGCGTAAGACACCAGGTCAAACCCGGCGGCGGCCTTGGCGTTTTCCAGGAAGGGAATGTGCTGGAAGTAGTTCACGTCGATATCGCCGGCGGCAAGGCTGACGTTGGGGGCGATCCAGTCGCTGAACTCGACCAGTTCGACTTTCAGGCCCTGTTTGCCGGCCTCTTCAACGGCCGCTTCCAGCGGAATGGCGAAGGCGGCGGTGGTGCCGATTTTCAGGGGAGGGTCGGCGGCGAAGACCGCTGTGCTGAATAACCCGAAGGCCAGGGCCAGTGCTTTGACTGGGTGGGTGAGCAGTGTTTTTTTCATAATCAATTTCCAGTCATAAGGTATAGGCACAAACAATGGAGATCCAATGTGGGAGGGAGCAAGCCCCCTCCCACATTTTTGATCAGTGTCGGTAGCTGGAGCCGGTGTGTTGTTCGGGTAAGCGAGCGGTGCCGTGGAAGACTTTTTCCCGCAACGTGCCCTGCGCATACTCGGTCTTGTACGACCCACGTCGTTGTAGTTCCGGTATCACTAGGTCAATGAAATCCACATAGCTCTCCGGCGTCACAACGCGCGTCAGGTTGAAACCATCCAGCCCGGTTTCGCTGATCCAGGATTCCAACTCATCGGCAACCTGTTCAGGCGAGCCCACCAAGGTGATATAGCGCCCACCCAGGGCGTGCTGTTCGAGCAATTTGCGCCGGGTCCAGTCGTTGTTTTGCAGGTTCTTGGTGGCCGACTGGATCGCGTTGCTCTTCACGTACTGGATCGGTTCGTCCAGTTCGTAGGCAGAAAAATCAATCGCTGTGGACGCCGAAAAGTGCGCCACGCCGGCTTCCGCACTGGCATAGCTCAGGTACTCGGCGTGCTTGGACCATGCAAGTTCTTCGGTGGCGCCCACGATCACGTTGAGGCCCATGAACACCTTGATGTCATCCGGGTTGCGCCCAGCCTCCACTGCGCTGGCGCGCACCTTGTCCACCTGTAGCCTGGTCGCGGCCTTGTTCTGCCCGCTGATGAACACGCACTCGGCGTGGCGCCCGGCGAACAGCAGCCCGCGCTCGGAACTGCCGGCCTGGAACAGCACCGGCGTACGCTGCGGCGATGGCTCGCACAGGTGATAACCCTCTACCTGATAAAACTCACCGTGGTGCTCCACCTTGTGCACCTTGCCCGGTTGCGCATACACCCGCGTTTGCGGGTCGTTGAGCACCGCGTCGTCTTCCCAACTGCCTTCCCAGAGTTTGTACAACACCTCCAGGTATTCATCGGCCTGGTCGTAGCGCCGGTCATGTTCGACCTGTTCGGTGAGGCCCATGGCTTTGGCGGCGCTGTCGAGATAGCCGGTGACGATGTTCCAGCCGACGCGGCCACGGCTCAGGTGATCGAGCGTGGACATGCGCCGGGCGAACAGATAGGGCGGCTCGTAGGTCAGGTTGGCGGTAAGGCCGAAGCCAAGGTGCCGGGTGACGGCGGCCATGGCCGAGACCAGCAGCAACGGGTCGTTGACCGGCAGTTGGATGGACTCCTTGAGCGGCACGTCAATCGAGTTCTGGTACACGTCATAGACGCCGACGATATCGGCGATAAACAAACCATCGAACAGCCCGCGCTCAAGGATCTGCGCCAATTCGGTCCAGTATTCGAGGCTCTTGTACTCGGTCGAGTTGTCCCGTGGGTGAGTCCACAAACCGTGGTTGATGTGCCCGATGCAGTTCATGTTGAAGGCATTGAGCAGGATCTTTTTCTTGCTCATCAAATGGTCCCCCGCAGAGGCGGGTTTTCATCGTTGAGGTAATAGTTGCCTACCGCATGGTATTTCCAGCGCACCGGATCATGCAGGGTGTGCACCCGGGCGTTGCGCCAGTGGCGGTCCAGGCCATGCTCGGCCAAAGTCGCCTGGCTGCCGGCCAGTTCGAACAAGGTGCTGCCCGCTGCGAGGGAAATCTCGGTGCTCAGGGCGCGCACTTCGGCCACGGCGATGGACGCGGCGGCGACGGTCTGGGCATTGCTGTCGGCCTGGGCGCGGTCGAGGAATTCGCCGGAGCGCTCCAGCAACGCCTCGGCGGCGTGCAAGCGAATGCTCAGGTGGCCGAAGCTCTTTAGAGTCAGCGGGTCTTCGGTGGCCTTGTCGTTGCCGGAATCGATCCACGGGCGGGTCTTGGTGCGCACAAAATGCAACGCATCTTCAAACGCTGCGCGGGCGATGCCGGTGTCGATGGCGGCGTGAAGGATCTGCGCCAAGGGGCCCACGGTGGTCGGGCGTTCGAAGGCGCTCTGGAATGGGATCACGTCCTGCGCTGCGACCCACACGTTATCGAATACCACTGAGCCGCTGCCAGTGGTGCGCTGGCCGAAGCCGCTCCAGTCGTCGATGACCGTCAGGCCCTCGCTGTCACGGGGTACGAACGCCAGTTGCTGGATGCCGTTTTCATCCACCACCGAGGTGGGAATGCGTTGGGCATAGATCGCGCCGGTGGCGTAGAACTTGCGCCCGTTGATGCGAAAACCGTCGCCGTCGCGGGTGAGGCTGGTCACGCGGTCATGGGCGGTCTTGGTGCCCAGTTCCGCCAAGGCGTTACCAAAGCGCTGACCGGCCAGCACCTCGGCGTACAGGCGCTTTTGCTGCTCGGGGTTGCCGTTTACGCGCAGCACTTCAAGGGCATAAAAATGATTTTGCGGGATCTGGCCCAAGGAACCATCGGCCTGGGAAATCAGTGCAATCACCTTGGCCAGGGTGACATTGGATACGCCCGCGCCGCCGAATGCCTTGGGCACCGTGATACCCCACAGGCCGGAGCGCGAAAACACGTCCAGCTCGGGCCACGGCAGGCGGCGTTCGCGGTCGCGCTGGGCGCTGTCGCGGCGCAAATCTTCAGCGAGGTCGCTGGCGACAATAAGGGCTTGCTCATCGCTGGTGATAACCGCGACGTGGTGAGAAAGGGTCATGAGTTTCTCCAGAAGCTCGTGGAAAAAGTGTTCTGGTCGGTTAAATCCAGGAATGACGAGCAGGTAAGGTGCCGTTCAGTCGATAGGCGCCGATGGCGTGATACTTCCAGCGCACCGGATCGTGCAGGGTATGCACCCGCGCGTTGCGCCAGTGACGGTCAAGGTTGAATTCGGCGAGGGTGGCGCGGCTGCCGGCCAGTTCGAAGAGCTTTTCGGTAACCTGCAATGCCACTTCGGTGGTGAGCACCTTGGCCTCGGCCACGGCAATCGAGGCGCGCGCGGCGGACTGCGCGGTGATCGGCGCCGCGCTGACCTGGTCCAGCACCTGACCGGCCTTGCGCAACAGTGCTTCGGCAGCGTGCAGTTCGATCTTCAACTTGCCGATATCGGCGATCACATACAGGTCATCGCTGGCCCGCTCGACCTTGGCGTCGATCCAGGGGCGTGAACGCTCGCGTACAAAGGCGATAGTGTCGTCGAGGGCACCACGGGCGATGCCGGCGTCAATGGCTGCCTGGATCAGTTGCGACACGGCACCCTGGATATTCGGGCTTTCGCCCAGGCGCCAGTTGTCGATGACCAATTCCGGGTCTACCGCCACCCGGTCGAGCAGCACGGTGCCGCTGGCGGTGGTGCGTTGGCCAAAGCCCGACCAGTCATCGACGATGCGCAGCCCCTCGCTGCCGCGCCGCACGAAGGCCATGACTTGCTTGCCGTCATCGTTCAATGCCTTTATCGCGACCCAGTGGGCAAATAGTGCGCCGGTGGAGTAGAACTTCTGGCCGCTGACCACGAACCCATCGCCTTCGGCCGTAAGGCGTGCCTTGAGCTCCAGCGTGTTTTTGGTACCGCGTTCCGGGCCGCCGTTGCCGATGCGCCAACCGTCGAGCACGCTCTGGAACAGCTGCTTTTTCTGGCGCTCGGTCGCGGTGCCCTGCAATACGTGCAGGATGCCGAAATGGTTCTGCGGGATCTGCCCGAGGGCCGGGTCGGCTGCGCTGATGATCGCGAAGACTTCGGCCAGGGTCACAAACGACACCTGTGGGCCGCCGTATTCGCGGGGAATGGAAATACTGCCCAGGCCGCTGCGGGTGAATTGTTCGAGTTGCGCCCACGGCAGTTTGCGCTGCTGGTCGCGCGTAGCGGCCTGCAGGCGCGCAGCCTGGGCCAGCTCATGAGCCGCGCTCAGTGCCTGGGCGTCGTTGCGCAGCACCGTTGCGGGCAACAACAGGGGGGCTACGTCCAGATCACTCTGGGGGGGTGTTAGAGCCAAGTTAGACATCAGCGCCGCTCCTTGGCTGCACGCAATGCCCTGGCGTTATGCACCGGGGTAATTCTGACCATACCGACCTCGCATTCAATGAAATAAAAACAGAAAAATCAGGAATGTCCGGTGGTCCGGTGCATATACCCTAAGCGTGTTAATTCTTTAAATAAACTAACTTTTAGGAATATGCATAGAAGGGCTGTCACCCCGGTTCACAGGGTGAGCCGAAGCGACGCGGTTGATAGCCCGGCGCGGGCGAGGCAGGCGGGGTTGGCAAGACTGGCGTGCAAGCGGCGATACGTAGCGTGCGGGCCGGTGCCCAGCGTGAATTATTGCCCACGCGATCGAGAATGCAGTACGTGACTTCCAATCGGCAGTCGTCGCCCGCTTCGACAATGATCTGGGACGGTACCCACACCTGCACTGCCAGGCCAACGTTTTTGTCCTGGATTTTCGGCAGGTCCAGGCGCACATCACCCCAGCGCAGTGTGATGGCATCGCCGGCACTCATGTTCAAGTAAGGTTCGATGGTCAGCGGAATGCCGCGCCGAACCTGGTTGCGATTGACGCCATGGCGGCGGATCGTCTCGGGCAAACCCACGGGGGCGAGATTCTGGTTTTCATCACTTTCGTGGTTGAGGCATGGCGCAGGCTGGCCTCCGGGGTAGTTGGTCTTGACCCGCACCAGGGCGACGGCCGAGCGCATCGGGCCATGGCCGATTTGCAGGACCTGGTAGTGGACGCGTGCCGGCCCGTCCTGCACGAAGCTTTCCGGTACCCACAGATGAGTGAACGTGCCGATCTTGCACGCCGTCACCTTGCGCGAGGCGGCAAAGCAGTTGTTCCAGAACAGTTCGATCAGGTCGCCTTCCTCCATGCCCGAGTAGGGGGATATGTCGACCTGCAGATGGGTGGAGGCCAGGGCGCTGATGCCGTTTCCTACCGCCTGGGGCAGCTTCGGGGCAGGCAGCATGGCCAGGGTTTGGGTATGTGTCATAAGTAATCTCCTTGTTGCAGCCAGCAGTCATCGTTCCGAACCTTCGGCGCATAGGCACAGGGCGATTCGAAAGGAACGATTCAGTCAGTAGCCGGGATGGGATCCAATCCTCAAGGCGCTAGATAAGAGGGTTGGCCGGGGAGCGTCAATGGAGGCAAAAGGCTAAACGGCGGGTTTGAGGATATTCAGAAGGGTCTGACGGGGAGGGGGATTTTAAGGGGGGGACGGCGGGGGTATTTTATGCGCTGAAATGGTAACCCGTTGTAGGAGTGAGCTTGCTCGCGAAGAACGTAAACGGTAACGCGGTGATTCAGATCGACCGAGTTGCCTGGGCGTTTTTCGCGAGCAAGCTCGCTCCTACAGAGGGTGGGTCAGTGGGCGAGGAATTTGCTCAGAAACTGCCGGGTGCGTTCTTCCCTGGGGTTGGCGAACAACGCTTTGGCTTCACCCTGTTCAACGATCACGCCCTTGTCGAAAAAGATCACCCGGTTGGCTACGTCCCGTGCAAAGCTCATTTCGTGGGTCACGATGACCATGGTGCGGTTTTCTTCGGCCAGGCTGCGAATGGTTGCCAGCACTTCGCCCACCAGTTCCGGGTCGAGAGCCGAGGTGGGTTCGTCGAACAGAATCACCTCCGGCTCCATGGCCAACGCACGGGCAATCGCCACACGCTGTTGCTGGCCGCCGGACAGCCGCCTTGGGTAGGACGCCTCCTTGCCCGCCAGGCCGACCCTGGCCAACAGCTTGCGCCCCAGTTCGGTGGCCGCTTCCCGTGGCATCTTCTTGACCACAATCGGGCCTTCGATGACGTTTTCCAGCGCAGTGCGGTGGGGGAACAGGTTGAAGTTCTGGAACACAAAGCCCACGTGCTGGCGCAGACGACGCACCAGCCCCTGTTGCTGGTTGAGCGGCTTGCTGCCGTCGATCTGGATATCCCCCACCTTGATGCGGCCGCTGGTGGGTTCTTCGAGGAAATTCAGGCAGCGCAGGAAGGTGGTCTTGCCGGAACCGCTGGGGCCGATGATGGCGACCACTTCGCCTTCCTTGACCTCAAGGTCGATGCCGTCAAGCACCACTTGACCGTTGAATTGTTTGGTCAGTTTTTCAACCACGATCATGCTTCAGGACTCCAGGTCATGCCGGTTGACCCGGTCTTCCAGACGATTTTGCAGATGCGCCAGGATGCTCGCCAGGATCCAGTAGATCAGGGCTGCGGACAGATACATGGTGAAAATTTCGAAGGTCCGCGCCGATACCAGTTGGGCCTGACGGAACAGCTCGGGTACCTGGATGGTGGCGGCCAGCGCAGTGTCCTTGACCAGCGAAATGAAGCTGTTGCCCAGGGGCGGCAATGCCGTGCGCATCGCTTGCGGCAGAATGGCCCGGCGCAGGGTTTGCGCACGGGTCATGCCAATACTGGCGGCGGCTTCCCACTGGCCACGCTCGATGGAGGCGATGGCGGCCCGCAGGATTTCACACGCATAAGCGGCCATGTTCAGCGAAAAGCCGATCATGGCCGCCGGGATCGGATCCAGCTCGATGCCCACTTGCGGCAAGCCGTAGTAGATCAGGAACAGCTGCACCAGCAACGGCGTACCGCGAAAGAACGACACGTAGACTCGGGCCGTCCAGCTCAGCAACTTGAAGCGCGACAGGCGCATCAAGGCCAGGCCGAAGCCCAGCAGCAAGCCGAAAAACATCCCGCCCAGGCTGAGGATTACCGTGTAGTACGCGCCCTTGAGCAGAAAGGGCGCGGAGTCCAGCGCGAGTTGAAGACCTGCTTCCATTATTGAGTGACGTCAGCGTTGAAGTACTTCTCGGACAGCTTCTTCAAGGTGCCGTCGGCGCGCAGTTTGTCGAGGGCCGTGTTGACCGCATCGAGCAATTCAGGCTCGCCTTTGCGCAGGGCGATACCGGACTCCTGACGGGAGAAGGCGTCGCCGGCAGCGGCAGTGTCGGGGGCTTTCTTGGCGTATTCGAGGGCGGCCAGGCGGTCGATCAGGATCGCGTCGATACGGCCGATGCGCAGGTCCTGGAACTTGGTTGGGTCGTCGTTGTAGGTCTTGATAGTGGCTTTGGGTTGATTGTCCTTGAGCCATTGTTCGTAGTTGGTGCCCAGGCCCACGCCGACCTTTTTACCGGCCAGGTCGTCGGCTTTCGTGATCGAGTCGACGTTCTTTTTCAGCACCAGTGCCTGGATGCCGGACACGGTGTATGGCTTGGAGAAATCGTACTTTTTCTTACGCTCTTCAGAGATGGTCACCTGGTTGACCACTGCGTCCAGGCGCTTGGATTCCAGTGCGGCGAGAATGCCGTCCCACGGTGTAGCTTGCAGCTTGACCTTGACGCCCAGCTCCTTGGCCAGTGCTTCGGACAGTTCCACTTCGAAACCGCTGAGCTTGCCGCTTTCGTCGACGAAGCTGAACGGTGGGTAGGTGCCTTCCAGACCGATCTTGATCTCGCCGGCCTTCTTGATGGTGTTCAACTGCTCGCCGGCAACCGCCTGGCCCAACCAACCGGCGCCAAGCGCCAGGCCCAAAGTGCTGACCAGCAGCGTGCGACGCAATACAGAAATAGTCATGAAGAGCCCCTGTGTTTTTATGGTGAGCGAAGCAGGTGACGCAGTAGTCGTATCCTGCCTTAAAGCGCGAAGCGCGTCTTCGCCTTCGGCGCGATGATAAAGCGGGTTTTTAAGACTTGAAAATAATAAAAAAACAATTTCATATTTCTTTTGAGAATATATGCCATTCAATCAATTGAATACTGAGTCATAGGCAAACAATGCCGGCGCCCCACCGGTATGCAGGAAAATGATCGGCCCCTCTTCAAACCGCTGGCGCCCGATGCCGTCCAGCAAACCGGCCATGGCCTTGCCGGTATAGACCGGGTCCAGCAGCAGACCTTCCTGGCTGGCCAAAAGTTTGATCGCGGAAAGTGTGCCGGCATTCGGTTCGCCATAACGGGGGCCGAAATACTCGTCCCACAGGATCACTTTGAAGGCGTCGGGAATAGCCACTCCGAGCAACTCGGCAGTGCGTTCTGCCAGGCTTTGCACTTTGGGCAACTGCGCTTGCTCGGTGCGCGACACGGTGATGCCGATCACCGGCAACTGCGGCAGTACTTCGCTCAAGGCCAGGGCCAGGCCGCTGTGCGTGCCGGCACTGCCTGAGGCGAGCACCACGGCGGCGAACTCAATCCCGCTGTCTTCAATCTGCGCGGCCAGTTCCAGCCCTGCGCGCACGTAACCCAAAGCGCCGAGTGCATTGGAACCACCGATAGGCACCAGGTAGGGCTTCTTGCCATTGCTGCGCAGGCGGTCGGCGAGGGCGGCGAGTTGGGCGTCGGCGTTGTCGAGGTTTTCCACCAGTTCCACTTTGGCGTCAAACAGCTCCAGCAGCAGGCGGTTGCCATTGGCCAGGTAGTTGGCGTCTTCGGTGCCAGTAGGGTTTTCCAGCAGAGCAACGCAGCCCAGGCCGAGTTTGGCGGCCAGTGCGGCGGTCTGGCGGACGTGGTTGGACTGGATCGCGCCGGCGGTGACCAAGGTGTCGGCGCCCTGGGCAATGGCGTCGGCCGCCAGGTATTCGAGTTTGCGCAGCTTGTTGCCACCCATGGCCAGGGGCGTGGTGTCATCGCGCTTGACGTAAATGTCCCTGCCCAGCCAGGCCGACAGCCGTTCAAGTTTTTCCAGAGCGGTGGCACCGCCCAGTAGTTCCAGACGGTTAAAGCGCTTGAGCTGTTGTTTGATCATGGCTACGCACGGTGACTGAATGATGGGGAGGACTATAGGCAGGCACTTTTCATCGGGCAACCGTCAATCGCTTATGAACAATAGTTCTTACGACCACACCATTGGTTCTTAAGAGCTGCCAGGGTGCATACCGTAAAGTGATGGCCATTTCGTCAGGAGTGAATACCGTGAGTGAGCGTTCCAGTCATTGGCAATTGCAGACCATCGTCAGCCAGCTGCGCGGCGCGCGGGACCAGTGGCGAACGCGCAACGGTCGCTTGAGCGGCGAGCACGGTGGCCGTGAATTGCCGTCCCGCGAGGCGGTGGCGCAAATCCTCGAAGCCTTGTGCGGCGCGCTATTTCCCATGCGTCTGGGCCCGGTGGACCTGCGTGAAGAAAGCGAAGACTTCTACGTGGGGCATACCCTCGACGTGGCGCTCAACGCCTTGCTCGCCCAGGCGCGCCTGGAGTTGCGCTACGCCGCACGCCAGGGCGGCGAAGATGACAGCGGTGTGGATGCCCATGCCATTCGGCTGATCCAGGATTTTGCCCTGGCATTGCCGGCTCTGCGCAGCCTGTTGGATACCGACGTACTGGCCGCCTACCACGGCGACCCGGCTGCACGCAGTGTGGATGAAGTGCTGCTGTGCTACCCGGGCATCCTGGCGGTGATTCACCATCGCCTGGCCCACCACCTGTACCGCGCAGGTTTGCCGCTGCTGGCGCGCATCAGTGCAGAAATCGCCCACTCGGCCACTGGCATTGATATCCACCCCGGCGCGCAGATTGGCCCGAGTTTCTTCATCGATCACGGGACTGGCGTAGTGATTGGCGAAACGGCGATCATCGGCGAGCGCGTGCGTATCTACCAAGCGGTGACACTGGGCGCCAAGCGCTTCCCAGCCGATGAGGATGGGCAGCTGCAAAAAGGCCATCCGCGGCACCCCATTGTCGAGAATGATGTGGTGATCTACGCCGGGGCGACGATTTTGGGGCGGATCACCATCGGCCAGGGCTCGACCATTGGCGGTAATGTGTGGCTGACCCGCAGTGTGCCGGCGGGGGCGAATATCACTCAGGCGAACTTGCAGCATGACGATGGGGCGCAGAAGTAATACCTGAGCCAACCGCCGACCCGTGTGGGAGCAGGCAAGCCAGCTCCCACATTTCGTATGTATTTCAACGTGGGGTCGCTGAACGATTTGCCTTCTTCATCCGTCATACCAATCCTTGAGCTAGTGTAGGAATCATCGACCACTCAGCCCTGCGATTAGTCCCAGACCGCCTATTCATGTTTAACTTGAATGTTCGTTCAAGTTAAACCCGGTGGTTCGCTGCCCGCTCACAACAGGAGGCTTACCTTTGCTGAGTCCGTTATTTACAGCCATATCCCGCAACCTTGAGGTGCATCGTTCATGAGTGCATCGTCCACCCCTTCCAGCGGCATGGTGCGCATGAATGCGCCCGTTTTCTACTTTGCCGCCACCTTCATCCTGCTGTTTGGCATCACGGTCATCGCTATCCCGCAACAGGCCGGAGCCTGGCTGCTGGCGGCGCAAAACTGGGCGGCCAATACGGTCGGCTGGTACTACATGCTGGCGATGACCCTGTATCTGGTCTTCGTGGTGGTCACCGCGCTATCGGGCTACGGCAAGATAAAACTCGGTGCCGACCACGACGAGCCCGAATTCAGTTACCTGTCCTGGGCCGGCATGTTGTTCGCCGCCGGGATCAGCATCACGCTGTTTTTCTTCTGCGTCTCGGAGCCGTTGACGCACCTGGTGCAGCCGCCCCAAGGCGAAGCGATGAACGCCGATGCAGCGCGCCAGGCCATGCAGGTGCTGTTCCTGCACTGGGGCCTGCATGGCTGGGGTGTGTTCGCGTTCGTGGGCATGGCCCTGGCGTATTTCGCCTACCGGCATAACCTGCCGCTGGCATTGCGTTCGGCGCTGTACCCGCTGATCGGCAAGCGCATCAATGGCCCTATCGGTTATGCGGTGGATGGCTTCGGTATCATCGCGACGGTGTTCGGCCTGGGCGCTGACATGGGTTTTGGCGTGTTGCACCTCAATTCCGGCCTGGACTACCTGTTTGGCATTGCTCACACCCAGTGGATCCAGGTGGGCCTGATCACGTTGATGATGGGCGCGGCGATCATTGTTGCGGTAGCCGGCGTCGACAAGGGCGTACGGGTGATGTCCGACATCAACATGCTGCTGGCCTGTGCGCTGTTGCTGTTTGTGTTATTCGCCGGGCCTACCCAGCACCTGCTCAACACCTTGATCCAGAACATCGGGGACTACCTGGGCGCGCTGCCGACCAAGAGTTTCGATGTGTACGCCTACGACAAGCCAAGCGACTGGCTGGGCGGCTGGACAGTGTTCTACTGGGCCTGGTGGATCGCATGGTCGCCGTTCGTAGGTCTGTTTATTGCGCGTATCTCCCGTGGCCGTACCATCCGCGAATTCGTGTTTGGCGTGCTGCTGATTCCGCTGGGCTTTACCCTGGCGTGGATGTCGATCTTCGGTAACAGCGCCATCGACCAAGTGCTCAACCATGGCATGGCCGCGCTGGGCCAGTCGGCCATCGATGACCCGTCGATGAGCCTCTACCTGCTGCTGGAAACCTACCCGTGGAGCAAGACGGTGATTGCGGTCACGGTGTTTATCAGCTTTGTGTTCTTTGTGACCTCGGCGGACTCAGGCACGGTGGTGCTGTCCACCCTGTCGTCCAAAGGCGGCAACGCTGATGAAGACGGGCCGAAGTGGCTGCGGGTGTTCTGGGGGGCGATGACAGCGCTGGTGACCAGTGCCCTGCTGTTCGCCGGCAGTATCGATTCGTTGAAATCTGCGGTGGTCCTGACCTCGCTGCCGTTCTCGCTGATTCTGCTGCTGATGATGTGGGGGCTGCACAAGGCGTTTTACCTGGAGTCGCAAAAGCAGATCGCGCAGTTGCATTCCCTGGCGCCAATATCGGCTTCACGCAAAGGCCGTGGCGGCTGGCGCCAGCGCTTGAGCCAGGCCGTGCATTTCCCGTCACGTGATGAGGTGTATCGCTTCCTTGAATCGACGGTGCGCCCGGCGATCGAAGAAGTGACGGCGGTGTTTGTCGAGAAGGGCCTGAATGTAGTCACTCAGCCGGACCCGTCCAACGACAGCGTCAGCCTGGAAATCGGCCATGGCGAGGAGCATCCGTTCATCTACCAGGTGCAGATGCGCGGCTATTTCACGCCGTCGTTTGCCCGCGGTGGCATGGGTTCCAAAGAGATCAACAACCGCCGTTACTATCGTGCGGAGGTGCACTTGAGTGAGGGTAGCCAGGACTATGACCTGGTGGGCTATACCAAGGAGCAGATCATCAACGACATCCTCGACCAGTACGAGCGCCATCTGCAGTTCCTGCATTTGGTGCGCTGATACCGTTCCTCTCAAGTAGGTCTTTGCTGTAAAAGGAAGAGGCAGACTTAAGCGATTCAGCGGGTTAAAAGGCTTGGGAATAACCTTATTCCCGGGCCTTTCAACCCTCAGTCCAGAGAGGATTCGATGACGTACATTGCTGCCGAAAACCGCTATGAATCTATTCCCTATCGCCGCGTAGGCCGCAGTGGATTGGTGCTGCCGGCACTGTCCCTGGGGCTGTGGCACAACTTTGGCGACAGCACCCCGATCGACACCCAGCGCGCTTTGCTGCGCACGGCGTTTGACCTGGGTATCAACCACTTCGACCTGGCCAACAACTACGGCCCGCCCTACGGCAGCGCCGAGATAAATTTCGGCCGTTTGCTGCGCGAAGACTTCAAGCACTACCGCGACGAATTGATCATCTCCAGCAAAGCCGGTTGGGACATGTGGCCCGGCCCCTACGGCCAGGGCGGTGGCTCGCGCAAATACATCCTGGCGAGCCTGGATCAAAGCCTGCAACGCCTGGGCGTCGACTACGTGGATATTTTCTACTCCCACCGTTTTGACCCCGACACGCCCCTGGAAGAAACCGCCAGCGCCCTCGCCACCGCCGTGCAACAAGGCAAGGCGTTGTACATCGGTATATCGTCCTATTCCGGGGTGAAAACCCGCGAAATCGCAGCCTTGCTCAAAGAGTGGAAAGTGCCGCTGTTGATTCACCAACCGGCTTACAACCTGCTCAACCGCTGGGTGGAAAAGGACCTGCTCGACACCACCGAAGAACTTGGCGCTGGGGTGATCGCCTTCACGCCGCTGGCCCAGGGTTTGCTCACCGACAAGTACCTCAATGGCATACCGGCCGATGCACGGGTCAATCGTCCGGGTGGTGGTTCGTTGCAGGCCCAACACCTGTCCGAAGCCAACATCGCTCATGTGCGCGGCTTGAATGAAATCGCCCAGCGTCGCGGCCAGAGCCTCGCGCAATTGGCGCTGGCCTGGACCCTGCGTGATCCACGGGTGACCAGCGCGCTGATCGGCGCGAGCCGGCCGGAGCAGATCATCGAGAACGTCGGGGCGTTGAAGAACTTGAGCTTCAGCGCTGAAGAACTGGCGCAGATTGATCGGTTTGCGCAGGAAGGCGGGATCAACTTGTGGGAAAAGCCATCCACTGCTGAATAACTGACACAACTGGGTCAAAAATGTGGGAGGGGCGGTGCGACGATTCGACTTGCTCCCGATAGCAGTGGGTCAGCTACGGATGAGCTGACTGAACCACCGCCATCGGGAGCAAGTCGAATCGTCGCACCGCCCCTCCCACATTTGGTTTTCGGTGTGGCGACTAGAACGGCACATCCCCAAGAATCGTAGCCCGGTGCATCACCCGCCGCTGTGGCCGGTAGTCATCCACGGCGTAATGCTGGGTCACGCGGTTATCCCAGAACGCCACGTCATTCTCTTGCCAGCGCCAGCGGATGGTGAATTCCGGGCGGGTGGCGTGGGCGAACAGCAGCTTGAGAATGGCCTCGCTTTCGGCCGCTTCCAGTTCATTGATTCGGGTGGTGAAACCGTCGCTGACGAACAGCGATTTGCGCCCACTTACCGGATGCGTGCGCACGACTGGGTGCGATAGCGGCGGGTTTTTCTTGCGAGTTGCCTCCCAGCGCACCAGGTCCTCGGCGGTGTTGCCAAAGCGCTCCAGCGGGAACGACTTGGTGAAGTCGTGTGTGGCGGTGAGGCCATCGAGCAAGCGCTTTAGCGGTTCAGACAGTGCTTCATAAGCCGCAATCCCACTGGCCCACAAGGTATCGCCCCCGAACGCCGGCAATAGCTTGGCGCTGAGCACCGCGCCGAGGGCCGGGGTTGGCAGGAAGGTTACGTCGGTGTGCCACACGGCATTGTCGCGCACGTCGGTGACGGCGGTGTCGAGGATCAGCACTTCGGGCTGTTCCGGCACGTTAGGGTAGATCGGATGAATGTGCAGGTCGCCGAAGTGCGCCGCGAACCGCGCTTGTTGCTGCGGGGTGATCACCTGGTCCCGGAAGAACAATACCGAGTGGTCGAGCAGCGCCTGCTCGATGGCACCGTGATGTGCCTCGCTTAGCGGCTGGGAGATGTCGACGCCACTGATCTGGGCGCCCAGGGCGGTACTTAATGGGGTAACGGTCAGGCTGCTCATTGTAGATTCTTCACTCAGTGTGCCTGGCCATGCCAGGGCACTAATTTACGCTGCAGGGCGCGCAGGCCCATTTCCATGGCGAAGGCGATCAGGGCGATCACCAGGATCCCCAGCACCACCACATCGGTGACCAGAAATTGCGCCGCCGACTGCACCATGAAACCCAGGCCGCTGGTGGCGGCAATCAACTCGGCGGCCACCAGGGTCGACCAGCCCACGCCCAGGCCGATACGCACACCGGTGAGGATATCGGGCAGGGCGCTGGGCAGGATCACATGGCGAATCAGTTGCGCACGGGTGGCGCCCAACGACTGCGCGGCCCGCAGCTTGGCCGGGTCGACGGTGCGCACCCCGGTTGCGGTGGCGATGGCGATCGGGGCGAAAATCGCCAAGTAAATCAGCAGCACCTTGGACAGCTCACCAATGCCGCACCAGATCACGATCAGCGGCAGGTAGGCCAGCGGCGGAATCGGCCGGTAGAACTCGATCAACGGATCGAAAATGCCTCGGGCAATGCGGTTGGCACCGATGGCAATCCCCACCGGCACGGCGGTCAGCACTGCAAAACCCAGGCCCAGGCCGATGCGGCTCAGGCTCGCGCCCAGGTGCTGCCACAAGGTGGAATCCATGTAGCCGGTGGTCGCCAGCAGCCAGCCTTTTTGCAACACGGCGGACGGTGGCGGCAGGAACAAAGGTTCGATCAAACCGGTGGCGGTCACCGCCCACCACAAGGCAAGCAGAGCGACCAGGGTCAGTACGCTGATCCAGCGTGTGCTCAGGCTGCGGCGTAACGGGATAACGGCGGGCGCCACCGGCTTGCTGGCGGTGGCGGGAAGTTCGTAGCTGCTCATGCGTACACCTGCCGTTGGGAGAACACTTTGCCCAGCACGTGTTCGCGGGTTTCGATAAAGCGCGGGTCGGACTTGATTGCGCGGGCTGATTCACCGGCAGCGTAACGTTGGCCGAAATCCAGCTGCAGGCGTTCGACGATCTGGCCGGGGTTGGGCGCCAGCAGGATCAGGTCCGTGGCCAGGAACACCGCTTCTTCAATGTCATGGGTAATCAGGAACACCGGCTTGGCCGTGCGCCGCCACACTTGCAGCAGCAACTCCTGCAT
Source organism: Pseudomonas sp. W15Feb34 (assembly GCF_023127765.1). NCBI lineage: Bacteria > Pseudomonadati > Pseudomonadota > Gammaproteobacteria > Pseudomonadales > Pseudomonadaceae > Pseudomonas > Pseudomonas sp. W15Feb34. Next base: position 268,633 of record NZ_SPKN01000044.1, on the reverse strand, counting down.
TTGTTCGCGGGTGAAGGCATCCAGCGCACCGAAGGGTTCGTCCATCAGTAATACGCGAGGGTCGGCCGCCAGGGCGCGGGCGAGGCCGACGCGTTGCTTCTGGCCGCCGGAGAGTTGCCAGATGCGCCGGCTGTCGAAACCGGCCAGGTCCACCAGCGCGAGCATTTCGCGGGCGCGTACGTCGCGCTGCGCCTTGGGCACGCCGGCCAGTTCCAGGCCGAAGGCGACGTTGGTCAGCACGTCCTGCCAGGGCAACAGGGCGTCGTCCTGGAACACCACACCGCGTTCGGCGCTGGGCCCTTTGACCGGCACACCGTCGAGGGTGATACGCCCGGCAGAAGGCTCGACGAAACCGGCAATCAGGTTCAACAGCGATGTCTTGCCACTGCCGGACGGGCCCAGGGCAACCAGCAGCTGCTGGGGCCCAAGCTCCAGTGAAATATCGGACAGTACCGGTTCCGGGGCGCCTGGGTACTGTGCGCTGATGCGCTCCAGCTGTAGCAAGGCCATCGCGATGAACTCCTTGGATCAGTTAGAAATGAACTTGGCGCTGACGTAAGGGGCGTAGTCGGGCAGTACGGCATCGACCTTGCCTTGTTCCTTGAGGAACACAGCAGTGTCGGTGACTGCCTTGGTGGTCGGCGCGCCCAGCAGGGTCACCTGGTCAGCGGCCAGCGGGTAGACGTTGCCTTGCAGCAGCAAGGGAATGTCACTGGCCTTGGCGCCGGAGAGTTTCACCAGCTTGTCGACGTTGCCGGTGTCGGCCAGCCAGGCTTGTGGGTCTTTACGGTAGGCGGCGTAGGCATCCAGGGTGACCTTGGCGAAGGCGGTGACGATGTCCGGGTGCTTCTCGGCAAAATCCTTGCGCACGATCCAGGCATCGAATGTTGGCGCGCCGAACTTGGCCAGCTCGCCGGAGGTGATCAACACCTTGCCGTTTTCCTTGGCTACGCCCAGAGCCGGGTCCCACACGTAGGTGGCGTCGATATCACCGCGCTTCCACGCGGCGATGATGGCCGGAGGCGCCAGGTTGAGAATGGTGACTTTGGCCGGGTCGATGTTCCAGTGTTTCAGCGCGGCAAGCAGGCTGTAGTGGCCAGTGGAGACGAAGGGCACGGCGATCTTTTTGCCGATCAGGTCCTGCGGGCTGTTGATCCCCGATCCGTTGCGCGCCACCAGGGCTTCGGCCCCGCCGATCTGGGTGGCGACGAGGAAGGTTTCTACTGGGACTTTGCGGGTTACCGCGGCGGTCAGCGGGCTGGAACCGAGGTAGCCGATCTGCACGTCGCCGGAGGCAATGGCGGCGATGATGTCGGCGCCATTGTCGAATTTGCGCCAGTCGATTTTGGCGTTGGTAGCTTTTTCATAGGCCCCGTCAGCCTGGGCGACTTTGGCCGGGTCGACGGTGGTCTGGTAAGCGATAGTCACGTCCGCCGCCTGGGCAAACAGACTGGCACCGGCCAGGGACAACGCGGCCAGCAAGCGCAGAGGGGTCAGCAGTTTCAAGGGGAAGCTCCTCAATCAGGCGGCCGAGAGTCGGCGTGTGAGGAGACTAAATGATCTAAGAACTCGAAAATAAATAACCTTTTCGAATTAGCTTATGAGTAGAAAGGTTGAAGCAAATGTTTGTACCGGTGATGACCAAATGTGGGAGGGGGCTTGCTCCCGATTGCTGAGTGTCAGTCACTGCATCTGTTGACGGACCCACTGCTATCGGGAGCAAGCCCCCTCCCACATTTGAACTGAGTACAGCTCCAGCTAGTTGCTGATGGCCAGAATGCTGGCCTGGTACGACCCGACAAACACATCGAAATCGCCCACCTCGTTCTGCTCAAGCTCCGCCTGTTGCGCCAGCGACACACGGGCCAATTCTTCAAAGTGCGCTTGTTCCTCGGGCGCCAAAGGCTCCTTGCGGAAGTATTCGGCATGTACTTCGCTTTGATGCAGAGAGAACTGCGCAAAGCTTTCCTTGCGTTCAGCCATGGCCGCCAACACCTGGGCCGACGGCGTCAGGGACGGGTCCTTGACCTTGGCCAGTTGGGCATCCAGCGCTTCGCTGTGTTCGGTCATGCCCTGGCTCTCGTCGAGCAAGGCGGCCAATGGTGCAATCTTCTCCAGCAACTGCGCAGCCCATTCCTTCATGTCCACCGGCTGGCCGTCACGTTGCAATTGCAGGCCCGGACGCCGACCTTCCTTGACCACGCTGAGGAAGTTGGAGGTGGCGTTGCCGCACTCGTTGTTGGCGAACAGCGGGCTGTCGTTCAGCGCGCAATACAGCAGGAATGCGTCGAGGAATCGCGACTCCGGCAAGTCGATCCCCATCGGCAGGAACGGGTTGATATCCAGGCAGCGTACTTCGATGTACTGGATACCGCGGGCCATCAGCGCCTGGATCGGCCGCTCGCCGGTGTAGGTCACACGCTTGGGGCGGATATTGGAGTAGTACTCGTTTTCGATCTGCAGGATGTTGGTGTTGAGCTGCACCCACTCACCATCCTTGTGTGTGCCGACTTCAACATACGGCGCGTAGGGCGTTGCCACTGCTTCGCGCAGGCTGTCGGTGTAGCTGGCCAGGTCGTTGTAGCAAGGCGTCAGGCCAGCCTGGGCGTTGCTCTGGTAACCCAGGTCGCTCATGCGCAGGCTCGTGGCGTAGGGCAGGTACAGGGTGTCGGCATCCAGGACTTCAAGCTGGTGCGAGCGGCCGCGCAGGAAACCGGCGTCCAGGGCTGGCGAGGCACCAAAGAGGTACATCAACAGCCAGCTGTAGCGACGGAAATTACGGATCAGCGCGATATAGGCCGTGGACTGATAGTCACGGTCCGTACCGACAAAGCCTTCGGCTTCCTTGAGCAACGGCCACAGCTCTTCCGGCAGCGAGAAGTTGTAATGGATGCCGGCAATGCACTGCATGGTCTTGCCGTAGCGCAGGGCCAGGCCCTTGCGGTACACGTACTTGAGCTGGCCGATATTGGAGGTGCCGTAGTAGGCGATCGGAATATCTTCCTCGGCCGGTAACGGGCACGGCATCGAGGGGCTCCACAGGTATTCGCTGCCCAGCTTGGAGTAGGCAAAGCGATGGATCTTGTCCAGGCTGCCCAGGGTCTCGGCCGGGTTGGGCAGGGCTGGGGTGATGAACTCCAGCAGCGATTCCGAATAGTCAGTGGTGATCTGTTCGTTGGTCAACGCAGCGCCCAGGGCTTCAGGGTGCGGCGTTTGCGCCAGGCGACCCTCGCTGGTGACGCGCAGGCATTCGCGCTCGATGCCGTGCAAGCACTGCTCTAGCAGGGAGAGGTGTTCGCGCTTGCCGAGCAGGGCCAGGCGGCGGTTGAGAAGTTCGCTCAAGTTGGATTCCTTCACGCGTCAGTCGCCCCAATATGGGGGTGGGCAGGACGGTCTACAAGGGTGAAGTGGAAACTGGCGTGATCGCCTGGTTCTGAGTCGATTTGACCCGCTCTGAAAATGCCGACTTCACTCCATGAATTGGGCTACAGCGCAGCGAGAAAATTCCGACGCTGTTATCGCAGCGCCGAAATTAACTCAAATCGAGGGTAGGGAGCTATAGGACAGCGAACGTGCCCTGCGCTTTTGCGACAAGTCTTTCGCCCTGGTACACGTCGGCTTCGACCACCAACGTGCGCCGGCCGGCGTGAATTACCCGGCTGGTGCACAGCACGTCACCGTCTTCGACGGCGCGAATATAATTGATCTTGCATTCGATGGTGGCGCTCTGCTGGTCGAAACCATGGGCGCTGGAACAGGCCAGGCCCATCGTGATGTCCACCAGGCTGAAAATCGCCCCGCCATGGAGCTTGCCTGCACGGTTGCGCAGGTGCGGCTCCAGGGTCAGGGCCACCTCGGCAACGCCTTCATCCAGGCGTTGCAGGCGGCAGCCGATCAGCTCGCTGAACGCGCTCTGGGTCAAACCCGTCGGGATTTCCATCAACGCTTCTTCAACTGTTTGGCATTGGCGAACAGCGATGCCATGGCGTTGTTGCTCGGCGCGGCAGTCGTAGCGTCCTTGCGCGGCGCGTTGTTCTGCGACTGGCGCGGTGCCGAACCTGGGCGAGCGCCACGAGCACCGTCGATCTTCTCGCCCGGGGTATCGCTCATGCGCATCGACAGGCCCACGCGTTTACGCGGGATATCGACTTCCATGACCTTGACCTTGACCACGTCACCGGCTTTGACCGCTTCACGCGGGTCCTTGATGAACTTCTCCGAAAGCGCGGAGATATGCACCAAACCGTCCTGATGCACGCCAATATCCACGAAGGCGCCAAAGTTGGTCACGTTGGTCACTACGCCTTCGAGGATCATGCCCGGTTGCAGGTCCTTGAGGTCTTCGACGCCGTCCTGGAACTCGGCGGTCTTGAACTCGGGACGTGGGTCGCGGCCAGGTTTTTCCAGTTCTTGCAGGATGTCGGTGATGGTCGGCACACCGAAGGTTTCGTCGGTGTACTTCTTTGGATCCAGACGCTTGAGGAAGGCGGCGTCGCCGATCAGCGAGCGGATATCACGGTCGGTCTCGGCGGCAATGCGTTGCACCAGCGGGTAGGCTTCCGGGTGAACCGCCGAGGCGTCGAGCGGGTTATCGCCATTCATCACGCGTAGGAAGCCGGCCGCTTGTTCAAAGGTTTTTTCACCCAGGCGTGCGACTTTTTTCAGCGCAGCACGGGTTTTGAACGCACCATTTTCGTCGCGATGGCTGACGATGTTCTGCGCCAGGGTCGCGTTGAGGCCCGAGATTCGCGCCAGCAGCGCTACTGAAGCGGTGTTCACGTCTACGCCCACGGCGTTTACGCAGTCTTCCACCACCGCATCCAGGCCGCGTGCCAGTTTAAGCTGCGACACGTCGTGCTGGTACTGGCCGACGCCGATGGATTTGGGGTCGATCTTCACCAACTCGGCCAGCGGGTCTTGCAGGCGACGGGCGATGGAGACGGCGCCACGGATCGACACGTCGAGGTCCGGGAACTCCTTGGACGCCAGCTCCGAAGCCGAGTACACCGAAGCACCCGCCTCGGAGACCATGACCTTGGTCATCTTCATGGCCGGGTATTTTTTGATCAGCTCGGCGGCCAGCTTATCGGTTTCGCGGCTGGCAGTGCCGTTGCCGATGGCGATCAGATCTACCGCGTGCTTGGCGCACAGGGCGGCAAGGATCGCCAGGGTCTGGTCCCACTTGTTGTGCGGAACGTGCGGGTACACGGTGGCGTGGTCCAGCAGCTTGCCGGTGGCATCGACCACAGCGACCTTGCAACCGGTGCGCAGGCCCGGGTCGAGGCCCAGGGTGGCACGCGGGCCGGCCGGTGCGGCCAGCAGCAGGTCGTGCAGGTTGTGGGCGAACACGTTGATCGCCTCGGTTTCGGCGCCGTCGCGCAACTCGCCCAGCAGGTCGGTTTCCAGATGGGTGTAGAGCTTGACCTTCCAGGTCCAGCGCACGACTTCACCGAGCCACTTGTCCGCAGGGCGATTCTGGTTCTGGATGCCGAATTGTTGACCGATCATGCCTTCGCACGGGTGCATGGTGCCTGGCAGTTCGTCACCGAGTTTCAGCGCGGAGCTGAGAATGCCTTCGTTGCGGCCGCGGAAAATCGCCAGGGCGCGGTGGGACGGCATGCTTTTGAGCGGCTCGTCGTGTTCGAAGTAGTCGCGGAATTTGGCGCCTTCCTCCTCTTTGCCGGCGATGACGCGGGCGCTGAGGATGGCTTCCTGCTTCAAGTAGGTACGCAGTTTTTCCAGGAGGCTGGCGTTTTCGGCGAAGCGCTCCATCAGGATGTACTTGGCGCCTTCGAGGGCAGCCTTGACGTCGGCGACGCCTTTTTCCGCGTCGATGAAGCGAGCGGCTTCGGTTTCCGGCGTCAACGATGGGTCGTTGAACAGGCCATCGGCCAAATCGCCCAGGCCGGCTTCCAGAGCGATCTGGCCCTTTGTACGACGTTTCTGTTTGTATGGCAGGTAAAGGTCTTCGAGGCGGGTCTTGGTGTCCGCGAGTTTGATGTCGCGCTCCAGTTGAGGGGTCAACTTGCCCTGTTCCTCAATGCTGGCGAGGATGCTGATACGCCGTTCGTCGAGTTCTCGCAGGTAGCGCAGGCGCTCTTCCAGGTGACGCAGTTGAGTGTCGTCGAGGCTGCCGGTCACTTCTTTTCGGTAACGGGCGATGAAAGGCACCGTGGAGCCTTCATCCAGTAGAGCGACGGCCGCTTCGACCTGTTGTGGGCGTACACCGAGTTCCTCGGCGATGCGGCTGTTGATGCTGTCCATAAAACCACCTGAAATTCTTAAAATCAGCGCGCCGGCCCGTAAAAACAAGGCCCGGCGAGGCTGGTTGAGCGGCCCGACTGGCGCCGCTGCCTGGGTCAAGAGGCTGCCTATTGACCCTCGAAATCGAAAAATTCACGACAAGCGGGTAAAAAAAGCCCGGCAGCAAACGGTAACGATCTGACGTTGCCCTGCACGGAGGCGCCGCATTATAACCAGCGTTCTGCTATTGGGGGGTACTGCGCCGGAGGTTGTAGGGCGTGGGTTCGCTGGCAGTAGATGAAAAATCTGCTAACAATGCACACGGTGCGTATAACGGCAGCTACGCCATAATGCGCGCCGAGATAAGAGGAGCATCCAATGAGCAGCACCGCACAAACTGCTGAAGGCGAAAAAATTCTCATCGTTGATGACGATCCGGGGCTGAGCAGCCTGCTGGAGCGTTTTTTCAACTCCAAGGGCTACCGTGCCCGCGCGGTGCCGAACACCGAGCAAATGGACCGCCTGTTGGGGCGTGAAGTGTTCAACCTGGTCGTGCTCGATCTGATGCTGCCCGGCGAAGACGGCCTTACCGCCTGCAAGCGCCTGCGTGGTGCCAACAACCAGATTCCAATCATCATGCTCACCGCCAAGGGCGATGAGTTGAGCCGCATCAAGGGCCTTGAACTGGGCGCTGATGACTACCTGGCCAAGCCGTTCAACCCTGATGAGCTGATGGCGCGGGTCAAGGCCGTATTGCGTCGCCAGGCACCGGCCGTGCCGGGCGCACCGGGCAGCGAAGACGAAAGCGTCACCTTTGGCGACTACGAACTGTCGTTGGCCACCCGTGAGCTCAAGCGTGGCGAAGAAGTGCACATGCTTACCACCGGCGAATTTGCGGTGCTCAAGGCTCTGGTGATGAACGCCCGTCAGCCGCTGACCCGTGACAAGCTGATGAACCTGGCCCGTGGCCGTGAATGGGACGCCCTGGAGCGCTCCATCGACGTGCAGATTTCCCGACTGCGCCGGATGATTGAGCCGGACCCCTCCAAGCCGCGGTATATCCAGACGGTGTGGGGCGTGGGTTATGTGTTTGTGCCGGATGGCACCGCAACCAAGTGACCGATGATTTGCAGGGGCGGGTATCCGGCGTTTGACTCCATAAGAGTCGACGGGATGCCCGGCGTCTGCAATTCTGCGAGCACCGCTCGTTCCTGCAAGGTGTGCAGCTTTCATCTATGAAAACCCCGCTGTGGTTCCCACAAAGTTTCTTCTCTCGCACCCTTTGGCTGGTGCTTATTGTCGTTCTGTTTTCCAAGGCGCTCACGCTGGTTTATCTGTTGATGAACGAAGACGTGCTGGTGGATCGGCAGTACAGCCACGGTGTGGCCCTGACGTTGCGGGGCTATTGGGCCGTAGACCCTGAGAACCGAGAAAAGGTGGCCAAGGCGTCGACCTTGACTCGGGTTGATGGGGCCGGCGTGCCTGAAGGCGAGCAGCATTGGCCTTACAGCGAGATCTATCAGCGCCAGATGCAGGCCGAACTGGGCGCCGACACCGAGGTGAGGCTGCGCATGCATGTTTCACCGGCGTTATGGGTGCGGGCACCTAGCCTGGGCGATGCCTGGATCAAGGTGCCGCTTTATCCGCACCCGCTGCGCGGGCAGAAAATCTGGAACGTGCTGGGCTGGTTCCTGGCCATCGGCTTGCTTTCAACGGCCTCCGCGTGGATCTTCGTCCGTCAGCTCAACCAACCACTCAAGCGCCTGGTATTTGCCGCTCGCCAATTGGGCCAGGGGCGCAGTGTGCGCCTGCCGGTCAGCGACACGCCCAGTGAGATGACCGAGGTGTACGGCGCGTTCAACCAGATGGCGGAAGACGTCGAGCAGGCCGGGCGCGAGCGCGAGCTGATGCTGGCAGGTGTGTCCCATGACTTGCGCACACCGTTGACGCGATTGCGCCTGTCCCTGGAGCTGATGGGGGACCATACCGACCTCACCGATGACATGGTGCGCGATATCGAGGACATGGACGCTATCCTGGACCAGTTCCTGGCCTTCATCCGCGACGGGCGTGATGAAGTGGTTGAGGAGGTGGACCTCACGGACCTCGTGCGTGAGGTGGTTGCGCCCTATAACCAGAACGGTGAGCAGGTGCGCATGCGCCTGGAGCCGATCCAGCCGTTTGCATTGCGCCGGGTCTCGATGAAGCGCCTGCTGAACAACCTGATCGGCAATGCCTTGCATCATGCCGGTTCCGATGTGGAGGTGGCGGCGTATGTCTCCGGTGACAGTGCCGCGCCTTACGTGGTGCTGAGCGTGATGGACCGTGGCACGGGGATCGACCCTGCCGAGCTTGAGGGTATCTTCAACCCGTTCACCCGTGGCGACCGAGCCCGAGGTGGCAAGGGCACCGGGTTGGGGTTGGCGATCGTGCGACGAATCGCCTCGATGCATGGCGGCAATGTCGAGTTGCGTAACCGGGAAGAAGGCGGGTTGGAGGCGCGGGTGCGCTTGCCGCTTGGGCTGATGCTGCCTAGAGATGCGGTCTGACAAACAACAAATATCAAAAATGTGGGAGGGGGCTTGCTCCCGATGGCGGTCTTTCAGTCAAGAAGTTCAGTGACTGTGACACCGCTATCGGGAGCAAGCCCCCTCCCACATTGGTTTCATGTCGGGATTAAAATAGGCTTTTAGCCTTTGCCCTTGGTCCGAGTCATATTCGGCCCACCATTCTTCTCCAAGTGCTGAATGATGATCCCCGCCACGTCCTTGCCGGTGGTGGTCTCGATCCCTTCCAGGCCCGGCGATGAGTTCACTTCCATCACCAGCGGCCCATGATTGGAGCGCAGGATATCCACGCCTGCCACGCTCAAGCCCATCACCTTGGCTGCCCGCAGTGCGGTCATGCGTTCTTCCGGTGTGATCTTGATCAGGCTGGCGCTGCCGCCACGGTGCAGATTGGAGCGGAACTCACCGGGCTTGGCCTGGCGCTTCATCGCCGCGATCACTTTGTCGCCCACCACGAAGCAGCGAATATCCGCGCCGCCGGCTTCCTTGATGTACTCCTGCACCATGATGTTCTGCTTGAGGCCCATGAACGCCTCGATCACCGATTCAGCTGCCGTCGCCGTTTCACACAGCACCACACCGATGCCTTGGGTGCCTTCCAGTACCTTGATCACCAGCGGTGCACCATTGACCATCTCGATCAGGTCAGGGATGTCATCCGGGGAGTGGGCAAAGCCGGTGACCGGCAAGCCGATACCCCGGCGTGACAGCAACTGCAGCGAACGCAGTTTGTCCCGCGAGCGGGCAATGGCCACGGACTCGTTGAGAGGAAACACCCCCATCATTTCAAACTGACGCAACACCGCGCAGCCATAAAACGTCACCGAAGCGCCGATACGCGGGATCACCGCATCAAAGCCTTCCAGGGGTTTGCCCCGGTAGTGGATCTGCGGCTTGTGGCTGGCAATGTTCATGTAGGCACGCAACGTGTCGATCACCACCATTTCATGGCCACGTTCAGTGCCGGCCTCGACCAGGCGGCGGGTGGAATACAGACGCGGGTTTCGCGACAGCACAGCAATCTTCATGCAGCACCTGGGGCAGAAATAGTGGAGACCGGGAACACCGGCTTGTCTTGAACGTACTTGACGCCTGGATTGACGACCAACTGGCCGTCAATCAACGCCTTGGAGCCCAGTAACAGGCGATAACGCATGGCTTTGCGACAGGCGAGGGTGAATTCCACCCGCCATACCCGGTCACCCAGCGCCAGGGTGGTGCTGATCACGTAGCGCACCTGCGCATGGCCGTTGGAGCTCTTGATGGTTTTCATCGTCACCAGGGGCGCTTCGCAGCGACGGTGGCGCAGTTGCACCACGCTGCCCAGGTGCGCGGTAAAGCGCACCCACTTTTCACCGTCGCGCTCAAACGGCTCGATATCGGTGGCATGCAGGCTTGAGGTGCTGGCACCGGTGTCGATCTTCGCGCGCAGGCCCGCCACTCCCAGGTCGGGAAGTGCCACCCATTCACGCAGACCCACAACGGTCAAATGGTCAAATGTCTTCAATATGGGTACCGGTCAATTTGCCCAGGCTTGAGGAGAAACCTTGGCCAGGGCATTGAATGCAGGTTTGGCGAACCAAAAACCCTGCATCAGAAATATTCCACAGTCGGAGAGGAAATCCCGCTCGCCAGCACTTTCGATGCCTTCGGCGATGACAGTAACTCCCAACTGCTCACAGATTGTGACAATCCCCCGGACGATCACCTGACGGACACGGTCTTGATCGACATCGCGAATCAACGCCATGTCGAGTTTGATCAGGTCGGGTTGGAAATCGGCCAGCAGGTTCAGCCCCGAATAGCCCGCACCGAAGTCGTCGATGGCGGTCTTGAAGCCGAATTCGCGATATTCACGCAGAATATTCGTCAAATGGCGATAGTTATCTACATGCTCGCTTTCCAGTGTCTCGAAAATCAGCCGGTCCAGCGGGAAATTGTGCGCCCGGGCGGCCTCCAGGGTGCTGCGAATACACAGTTCCGGACGGTATACGGCATTGGGCATGAAATTGATGGAAAGGTGAGTCTGCATGCCCAGCGCTGCGGCACCGGCAATGGCCTTGGTTCGGCAGCGCTGGTCGAAGCGGTAGCGATTGGTTTCGTTGACCTGGGCCAGCACCGAGAGCGCGCCTTCTCCCTGGGTACCGCGCACCAAGGCTTCGTTGGCGAATATCGAGTGGTCACGCAGGTCTACGATAGGCTGGTAGGCGAACGCAAAGTCGAACCCCAGAGGCTCGCTTTGCTGGCAACCCACGCACCGCTGGTTGGGCGAGGTGAGTGAAAGGGGGAAGTCGGTCACAGCGTATCCTCGCGAAAACAGGGTGCTACCTGGCGTATCTTAGGTGAGCCTTGGGGTTTATGCGTCGAAGGGTTTCAACGGTAAGGTTGCGACATTTTTCAGAGTGAGGAATTCAAGTGGGTCAAAAACAGGAAGAGGAAGAAAAGGTCCGACTGGACAAGTGGTTGTGGGCCGCGCGGTTCTACAAAACCCGTGCCCTGGCCAAGGCCGCAATCGAAAGCGGGAAGGTTCATCATCGCGGCGAGCGCTGCAAGCCGGGCAAGGAGCCACGTATCGGCGATGAGTTTCAGATTCGTACAGGGTTTGATGAAAAGACCGTCGTGGTGCAGGCGCTGTCTGTCGTGCGCCGTGGGGCACCCGAAGCGCAGGCGCTGTACACCGAGACCGAAGCGAGTATCGCCAAGCGCGAAAATGCAGCGGCCATGCGCAAGGCTGGAGCGACTGGAATGACCACCGATGGCAAGCCAAGCAAGAAGCAGCGCCGCGATCTATTCAAGTTCCGCGGCAGCGGCAACGACGATTGATTACGAATCTCCTGCCGGCAGCAGATCAAAATGTGGGAGGTGGCTTGCTGCCGATAGCAGAGTGTCAGCCATTACACTTGTGACTGAGCCACTGCAAATCGGGAGCAAGCCCCCTCCCACATTTAACCCGCGCATTTAAGGAGCGGTGCGTATGACGCTCAATCGCCCGATCACCGGCAGTTTTCCAAGCAACCCGAACACCGGCGCGGTTACCCGCAACAGGAACCCCGACACCTTCGCCCCAAACGGCGTGTAATACCCCCACCCCAGCGCCAACAGCGCCAGCAATACGCCACCTATGTAATCGTCCTGACCCCAGTGCGCGCCCGCAACCAGGCGCGGCATCATGAACAGCAGCGCCAGGCCCCAGATCACCAGCACCTGGCCGATGCGCTTGGCAAATACGGTCATGAACATCCCCCAGATCAACAGCACCGAGGCATGGTCGCCCGGGAAGCTCTGGCTGGAACGGTCCTTCAACTCCCAGGTTTTCTCCAGTCCCGGGAAAAAATCACTCATCTGAATCGCGCCGCTGATCACCATGGATGGGCTGCTGTGCTGCCAGCCCATATGCGCCGCGAGTTTGGAGAACAACATGCGAATAAACAGCAACAGCAGCAGAATGCCGAGAAAACCAAAAAACGCCTGGCGCACCTGCACGGCCTTGAACACCCAGTCGCCGCGGATCAGCAGCGTCAGCAAAATAACGCCGACCACTGCATCAAACGGCCGCAGGCTGGCCACGGCCCACACATGCAGCCAGGTCGAATTGGTGGCTAGCGGGCCATTGAGCAGATGAAACAGCCACTCGTCGAAAATCACACACAGCATCTGGCCCGTGGGCCACAGCCAAAAACACAGCAGTCCGATAGCGAGTAGATTGCAAAGAGCCCATCGCCGGAGGTTCCAGTTGGCTTGGAACAAACCCGGATTGTTCATAAACTGTCCCTCATCGCTCTATTCAGCTCCTTGAATTCAGGAGAAGTCGCACCAAGATGGTGCTAAAGCGTTTAATTTTATAAACCTTGTAATCATTTTGTCATCACTTCAGATACCCAGACCTATGACTGATCTACCGGATACCGACTTCACCCAACGCTTCATCTTCGATGAGAGCGATGCCCGCGGCGAGATGGTGTCGTTGGAGCTCAGCTATGCCGAAGTCCTTGCCAAGCACGCCTATCCGGAGCCGGTCGCGCAATTGCTCGGCGAGCTGATGGCCGCCGCGGCGCTGCTGGTTGGCACCATGAAGTTCGACGGGTTGCTGATCTTGCAGGCCCGTTCCGAAGGGCCGGTGCCAATGTTGATGATCGAGTGCTCCAGCGAGCGCGAAATCCGTGGCCTGGCCCGTTATGAAGCCGACCAGATCGCCGCGGACGCCACCCTGGCCGACCTGATGCCCAATGGCGTCCTGGCACTCACCGTCGACCCGACCGAAGGCCAACGCTACCAGGGCATTGTCGACCTCGATGGCCAAACCCTGTCGGAGTGCTTCACCAACTACTTCGTAATGTCCCAGCAGGTGGGCACCAAGTTCTGGCTTAACGCCGACGGCAAACGTGCCCGTGGTTTGCTGGTGCAACAATTGCCGGCCGACCGCATCAAGGATGAGGATGATCGTGCCGAAAGCTGGCGGCATATCATCGCCTTGGCTGATACGTTGAAGGCCGAAGAACTGCTGGGCCTGGACAACGAAACCATCCTGCACCGCCTTTACCATGAAGAGGCTGTGCGGTTGTTTGACTCGCAAGCCTTGCACTTTCATTGCAGCTGTTCGCGCGAGCGTTCAGGCAACGCCTTGGTCAGCCTGGGCCTGGAAGATGCGCAAAATCTGGTGGTGGAACACGGCGGCCATATCGAGATTGATTGCCAGTTCTGCAACCAGCGCTACCTGTTCGATGCCGCTGATGTAGCCCAATTGTTCGCCGGAGCGGGCATCGACACCCCTTCCGACACCCGCCACTAAAACGTTTAAGCACAGGTAAATCACCTGACAAACGCCGGATTAGAGGTGTTCTGACGGGAGGGCCCTACTCTTTTTGGGCTTTTCTGGCATAATCCGGCCCACTTTTTTCGCGGTAGTAGTGCGCAACTTTCTACTACAAAACGTTTGGAGCACTCGGCCATAGGCCGACGGGGAACCTCATGACGCAAGCCAATAACGCCGTATACACCGATCTGAGTGTTGACGATCTGGTCAAAGAAGCCCTGCAGCGCGGTGAAGGCGTGCTTGCCGATACTGGTGCGCTGGTTGTCGAAACCGGTCACCGCACCGGTCGTTCGCCGGTCGACCGTTTTATCGTTGAAGAGCCTTCCACCCAGGACGCCATTGCCTGGGGCCCGATCAACCGCAAGTTCCCGGCCGACAAGTTCGATGCCCTGTGGGCTCGCGTCGAGGCGTTCAACAACGCGCAAGAGCATTTCGTTTCCCATGTTCACGTAGGGGCCGCAGAAGACCACTACCTGGCCGTGAAAATGACCACCCAGACTGCCTGGCAGAACCTGTTCGGTCGTTGCCTGTTCATCAACCCGGCCCAGTACAACCCGGCCGGTCGTGAAGAGTGGCAAGTGCTCAACGTGGCTAACTTCGAGTGCGTGCCAGAGCGTGACGGCACCAACTCCGACGGTTGCGTGATCCTCAACTTCGCGCAGAAAAAAGTGCTGATCGCCGGTATGCGTTACGCCGGTGAAATGAAAAAAGCCATGTTCTCGGTGCAGAACTTCCTGCTGCCGGCCGCCGACGTACTGCCGATGCACTGCGCCGCCAACATTGGCGAAGCAGGCGACGTGACCCTGTTCTTCGGCCTGTCCGGCACCGGCAAGACCACCCTGTCGGCCGACGAAAGCCGTTACCTGATCGGTGACGACGAACACGGCTGGGGCGAAGGCGTAGTGTTCAACATCGAAGGCGGTTGCTATGCCAAGTGCATCGACCTGTCGGAGAAGAACGAGCCGGTTATCTGGAAAGCCATCAAGCACGGCGCCGTGCTGGAAAACGTCGTGATCGACGAGGCCAAGCACGCCGACTACGCTGATGTCAGCCTGACCCAGAACAGCCGTGCCGCCTACCCGCTGGAGCACGTTGCCAAGCGTTCCGAGAAGAACCTGGGCGGCGAGCCAAACGCAGTGATCTTCCTGACCTGCGACCTGACCGGCGTACTGCCGCCAGTGTCGATCCTCAGCGAAGAACAAGCGGCCTACCACTTCCTGTCCGGCTACACCGCGTTGGTGGGCTCGACTGAAATGGGTTCCGGCAGCGGTATCAAGTCGACCTTCTCCACCTGCTTCGGCGCGCCGTTCTTCCCGCGTCCGGCCGGCGAATACGCTGAGCTTTTGATCAAGCGTATCCGTGGTTTCGGCTCCAAGGTCTACCTGGTCAACACCGGCTGGACCGGCGGCGGCTACGGCGTTGGCAAGCGCTTCAACATCCCGACTACTCGCGGCGTGATCGCCGCGATCCAGAGCGGCGCGTTGATCGGTGCGCAAACCGAGCACCTGGACACCATCAACCTCGACGTGCCGTTGGCCGTGCCGGGCGTTGAGACGGGTCTGTTGAACCCACGCAACACCTGGGCTGACAAAGCCGCCTACGACGAAGCTGCGAAAGCGCTGGCTGGCCTGTTCATCGAGAACTTCAAGAAGTTTGAAGTGAGCGATGCGATCAAGGCTGCGGGTCCTAAGTTGTAAGACTTAGCTGTTGTGAAAAAGCCGCCTCCTGTAGGCGGCTTTTTTGTGCGTACAGGGTTAGTGGGCGATGTGCAGCAGCACCGCGCCGACCAGCACCAGCACAACCCCGAGCACCTGTACCGCCGACAAGCGCTCCTTGAAAAACACAAACCCCAGGATCGCCGCAATACCGCCCGATAGCGTACTGATCACCGTCACCACCGATACCGACCCTGCCATCGCACCCCACGAAAACGCCGAGAACCCGCCGAGGTTCATCAGGCTCGCACCGGTCAACGTCGCGCAATTTTTCAGCGGTGGGATTCTCAGGCCGTCCTTGATCTTCAGCACCATCACCACCAGCACGCACAGGCCCACCAGGTACCCCAACCACAACATGGTGATCGGCCCCAGTGCCGGTAGTGTGTAGCGACCTTGCAGCCAGAAACTGGTGCCGTACAGCGTTGCTGCGAGCATGGCGTAGGCGATGGACAGGCGCGGGTTGTTGTGGGGCGTACCGTTGTCCTTGTGGATGCTGGACAGGACCACGCCGATCACGCACAGGGCGATGCAGCCCAGTTGTATCAGGCTGATGTGCTCACCGCTGGCCCAGGACAGCAGGGTGGTCACCACGCCATAGGACGTGACCAATGGCGCGACGATGGCGGCTTTGCCCAGGGCGAAAGCCTTGGACAGCGCGAGGGCTCCAGAGACGGTCAGCAGGGCCGCTGCGATGCCCAGGAGCCAGACGCTCAACGGCGCATCGAGGGATTTGAACAGGAAGGCCGGGAAAATGACCAGCAGCAGAGTCATGATCAGAAAGCCAAGGGCTTGGCCGAAATACACCGCGCGTTTAACGCCAACGGCGCGGGCATTGAGGCCCACGAGAAAGTCCGTGCCACCCCAGAGCAGGGCGGCCAGCAGGCCCATTAGTACGTCCATGTAAGCTCCTTGTTATGCATACCGCTCGCCAGATTAACGCAGAACCAATGTGGGAGGGGGCTTGCCCCCGATGGCGGTGAATCAGTCAGCTTATCTATAGCTGACCCACCGCAATCGGGGGCAAGCCCCCTCCCACATTTGGATCTCAGTGCTCTTGGGATCAGCTCAGGTTTTCCAAGGTCTGCGTGTCCCACCTTTGGGTCTTGATCGCCAGGTAGAGCATACCGATGGTCAGCGGTATTTTGTCGCCACGGCCTTTGGCGCGCCGCTTCAAGAATACGTCGAACATCGGCGGCTGAAAGTAACGATAAGCGTCGTAGTCGCTTAGGTCGACCCCAAAATCCAGTTCCAGCGCCTCCATGAATTGCTTGGCCTCAACGCCATCGCAAGCAAGGTCGAAGTTGAGCGAGGTTTGCAGGCGAATGGTCTTGTGTTGCGGCAGACCGATTTCTTCATGCAGCAATTGCAGGAGCTGCTGCATGACGGGGTCTTCGGGGAAGTGGGGGGCCAGGTTCATGGTGGGGGCACGTAGGAGTGGGTGAGGGGGCCTGTTACGCTTCAGGCGGTATTTGTTTCGAGTGATAAAGAGAGCCAAGCCTATCAAGAACAGTGCCAGGGGAAGGAGTTGAATGTTCAGAATGATGGCGACGTAGGGCAGCCAGAACAATAGAACCAGTCCCGTTATGATGAAGGTAACGGCGAAACGCTTTCTTAATGAGCAGTCGGTTATTTGGTAGTGCAGCAAAAGGTATAGCCCGATAAAGCACACTAATTGCAGGTAGAGGTTCATGGCTCATGGCACCTCTTCGCTTCGAGTGTCTGGGTATCCCAGTGCTTGGCTTTGACAGCCTGATAGAGCATGTCGATGGTAAGTGGGAGCTTTTCCTCACTGCCTCTTTCTACATATCGCAAATGTGCGTCAAGGCTGCGGTGTTTGAAGTAGCGGCTGTTTTTGTAGTCGCCTGATCTCAGGCCAAATTCTTGCTTCAGTACCCTCATTAATTGCTTGGCTTCGGTACTGCTACAGCCAAGATCATGATTGACCGATGTGTCGAGGGTGATCGCCTTGTGCTTGGGCAGGCCGATACCTTCGTGCAGGACTTGCAGAAGGTGAAGCATGATCGGGTCGTCAGGGAAGTCAGGCGCAAGGTTCAAGATTGGGGCAATCAACAAAGGGTGAGTGGTTTTTACTCTGCGATAGATATTCGGGGTGCTCAGCAACCCGATGCCTGTCACGAAGGCGACTATCGGCAGGCTTTCAAGCTGTGCCCCTATGGTCCAAGAAGTGGCATACAACAGAACTGTTGGGCCTGTTATCAATAGACAGAGCCCAAGCCATTTTCTGAGTACGGGCAACTTTATTGTCTTATCAATAACGGCGGCCAGTACTAGGAAGAGAAGCAGATTGATCCACTGCATGTGTTCATTCACCGCACTAGCCACCTTGGAACTGCCGAACCATTGCCGACAATGATCGCTGAGGACCAATTCCGCCGTTGACCTGTGCGTCGACGCCGATAACAACGTCACCGGCGTGATAGCTGCGAATAATGCCTTTAGTCGTCAGGCTAACAGCTGCTCCGGCAGCGAGCCCAATTGGAGGCGATACCAGGCTCATTGGAGCTGATACTGCGCCGCCGATGAGTCCTGCAACGATTTCCCCGCGAACGTTGAGCAAGTCAGCTCGTTGCCGGGTCAGCGGTTTGGAGATAGCAACAGTCATCTTGCAAGGCAAATCACGGGCAAGCATTTTTTCGTAGAGATCGACTAGTCGATGACGCACCTCGTTTGCGCTGGAGCCAGCTTCTAATAAACACAGCTTTGCCAGCACGTGTCGGTGGGTTGGTAAAATCGTAAGGCGAATCACCGTGAAAGTGATGCCATAGTGACCGACATATTGAGTCCTTTCGATGTTCACAAATTTATGCCGACAGAGCTTGGAGAGGGCTCTAGTTTCGCTCAGGCGAAAGGTATTTCCGTAGAGGGCGAGCGATTGTTTGAAGCAGTTTGGGAAGCGGACGACGCGCCATTTGGTGGTTTCTTACAGTGGTTTCCTGGGTTTACGGCTTGATACCGATTTGGCAGGCTGAACTGGCAAAAAGTGGGAGCCGGGCTTGCCCGCGATGGCGGTGCGTCAGGTTTAAAAAATATAGCCCGATACGCCGCCATCGCAGGCAAGCCAGCTCCCACACGTTTAGCTGTGTAGCGGATCGCTTTGTGTTGGTTGGTCGGCCGCTGGTCGCATTTGCACGTGTTGAGTAGCTTCGAGCAAATCACAGCCGTCCTGAACGAGCAGGTACAGCGCATTGATGATGTGAGAAATGTCTTTGAGGTCGGCGTGTTCGAAGGTCAGGCAAGAGAAGGTTTCCACTAAATCGCTGGCGGCGCGGATACGCTGGTGGGCGGCGGATTGGATGTCATCACAGTGTTCCAATACAGATTCAAAGAAATACGCCAGAGGAGCTGGCACGTTTGTCTCTGCTGTTTTTCGGGTGACCAAACCCGGTCGCTGATTTGGCAGCGACGAGCTGAACCTTAGAAGTGAGGTTGTTCTCGAGCAATAAACATATGGTTTAGTCGTTCGCGGTTCGATCAGGCTCTGGGAGGCTTACTGATACACCGCTCAAAAATCGCCTCCAGTCCTCGATAGTCACACGCCACCGCATCAATATTCGCGGGTATCCATGCCGCGTGTTTCACCAGCCACCAATTCACCGAAAATCCCGCATTCACGATGATCTGTTCAAAGAGGATCCGCTGAGCCCGTCCATTGCCTTCACGGAAGGGATGGATGACATTCAGATCGCCATAAGCTTCAGCGATGTGGTGAACGAGATCGGCCTGGGACGCGCCGGTATACCAATTGGCTTCCTGCATATGCCGACTGATCTTCGCCGCTTCCGGCGGGATGCGCTCCGGGGTGCAGAACAGCGTCTCACCTTTCTGGATGTTGACGCTGCGCAGTTCACCGGCCCAATCGTAGATGTCACCGAACAGGACGCGGTGGATGTGTTGCAGACGATCAAGGTCGTAGGGCGGCGGAAAAAGCGGAAGGTTGCCTACTGCAATCTCGGATAACTCCCGCTCTGCCTCGTGCAGGCGGTGTTCATCGAGCAAATCGAGGCGGTTGCGCAGGACGCTGCTACCGGGGTAGCAGTACGGGTCCTGGCCCACCCCGTATTTGTCGAGCATCAGCGTGAGGTATTGCGGTATTTGGCCAGGACGGCTTCGCGGGTCGGCAGGGGCTTGTCGACATCGGTCGGTTGGGTATCGAACCCTTCCAGGCGCAGGCTGGCCAGGTAATTGGAACGGCGGATCTTGTGATAGTGATCCTGCTTTTGCTCAAACGTCAGTTCGCTCATTGCAGCGTACTCCTGGGTAGCAAGGCTGTGATTGTAGCGCAATGCTTCAGGGGGAAGGCAGTATAAAAACCAAGTCGTAACCTGTATCAAAATCCTGCCGAAGATCTTAATTCAATGTGAGTTTTCGCAATATTCCCCGTCGGCCCTGGGCCATCCCCTGCCTGTGTATCATCCTGTCTCTTATTTCCTTGCGACCTTTCTCGATTCGCCGAACTTACTGGGCTACGTTTTTAAGCCACGTTCAGCGGTCAATGGAGTGACAGCCTTATGCACGACACCCTCCAGCAGGTCTTTGGTTATCCGCAGTTTCGCCTGGGCCAGGAAGAGACGGTCAGCGCCGTCCTGGCCGGGCGTCCGGCAGCAGCAATTTTCCCTACGGGGTCGGGTAAATCTTTGTGCTACCAGCTGTCGGCGGTGTTGCTGCCGCACCTGACGCTGGTGGTGTCGCCTTTACTGGCGTTGATGCAGGATCAATTGGGGTTTCTGCAGCGCCATGGCATTTCGGCAGGCAGTATCGATTCGGCCCAGAGCCGTGATGAGGCCAACGATGTGATGGCCCGTGCGCGTTCGGGCGAGCTGAAAATCCTGATGATTTCCGTGGAGCGCTTGAAGAACGAGCGCTTTCGTAACTTTTTGCACAGCGTGCAGATTTCGCTGCTGGTGGTGGACGAGGCGCACTGCATCTCCGAGTGGGGCCACAACTTCCGCCCGGACTATTTGAAGCTGCCGGACTACCAGCGCCAGTTCAATATCCCACAAGCGTTGCTGCTGACGGCCACGGCGACGCCCAAGGTAATCGCCGACATGCAGGCCAAGTTCGCGATTGCCCCCGGGGATGTGGTGACCACCGGCTTCTATCGGCCCAACCTCAACCTGCTGGTGGAACCGGTCAGCGGTCAGCACAAGCGCCGCAGGTTGGTTGAATGGATGCAGGAGCGGGCCAACCAACCGAGCATCGTCTATGTCACTTTGCAAAAAACCGCCGAGCAGATTGCCGAGCATCTGAACCGCCACGGCATTCAGGCCGAGGCTTACCACGCGGGGCTGCCCCACGATAAACGCGAGGGCATCCAGCAGCGTTTCATGGGTGGGCGCTCCAATTGCATTGTCGCGACGATCGCGTTCGGCATGGGCATCGATAAAAGCGATATCCGCAATGTGGTGCACTTCGACCTGCCAAAGTCCATCGAGAACTACAGCCAGGAAATCGGCCGTGCAGGGCGTGACGGGCAATCATCGGATTGCCTGGTGTTGGCCAATCGCGACAGCCTCAATGTGCTGGAAAATTTCGTCTACGGCGACACGCCGGAGCAAGAGGGCATTGGCCGTGTCCTCGAGGAGTTGCAGGCCGCACGCAGTGAAGGGCAGTGGGAGTTCCTGCTCAGGTCGTTGTCCGATCACAGCAATATTCGCGAGCTGCCACTCAAGACGCTGCTGGTGCAGTTGGAACTCAAGGGTGTGATCGCGCCGCGCTACGCGTTTTATGCCGAATACCGTTTCAAGTACCTGGTCGAGCCCGACGCTTTGCTCGCACGTTTTTCCGGCGAGCGGCAGCAGTTCGTCGCGGCGATCATCCAGGTGTGCAAGCGTGCGAAAACCTGGGCAACGGTGGATTTCGACGCGCTGTATCAACAGCACAATGCCGAGCGCAGCCGGGTGGTCAAGGCGCTGGATTACTTCCAGGAGCAGGGCCTGATCGAGCTGGAAAGCAAACAGATGACCGAGGTCTACAGTTTGCTCGACACCGATTTCGATACAGTGGTGTTGAGCGCCGAGTTATACACAGGCT
Organism: Pseudomonas sp. W15Feb34; assembly: GCF_023127765.1. Classification (NCBI taxonomy): domain Bacteria; kingdom Pseudomonadati; phylum Pseudomonadota; class Gammaproteobacteria; order Pseudomonadales; family Pseudomonadaceae; genus Pseudomonas; species Pseudomonas sp. W15Feb34. The sequence goes on along the minus strand of NZ_SPKN01000044.1, from coordinate 247,241 downwards.
TCAAGCAGCATGAAGTGACGGAGGTGGCGCGGATTCACGCCATGCTCGACCTGTTCGCCACCGAGCACTGCCTGGGGCAGCGCCTGGCGCAGTACTTTGGTGATGAAAACGCTCCCCTGCGTTGTGGACATTGTTCGGTGTGCCACGGCCATGTCGCGTATCTGCCGCCTCCGCCAAGCCTGCCGCCGCTTGTGGATAAAAGCTTTATGGGGCTGTGCGGCGATTTTATCCACAGGCATCATGAGCACACTGGCGAGCTACCCAGTGCCGAGCGGCTGACGCGGTTTCTTGGCGGTATCAGCGTGCCGTTGTTTACCAAGTTGAAGGCGCGGGGCATTCCCGGTTTCGCCGCGCTGGAGGACTACCCCTACGCCGAAGTGCGCGAATGGGCCCGCGCTCAATTAGACCTACTCTGAAGAGACTTGCCGATGCCTGACTCAACGCCCCTGCGCGCCGATTACCGCTACTTCCAGCCGATCACCACGCGTTGGCACGACAACGATGCCTACGGCCATGTGAACAACGTCACCTACTACAGCTTTTTCGATACGGCGGTGAATACCTACCTGATTGAACAGGGCGGGCTAGATATTCACGACGGTGAGGTGGTGGGATTCGTGGTGAGTTCGGCGTGCGATTATTTTGCGTCGATTGCCTTTCCCGAGCGCATTGAAATCGGCCTGCGAGTGGGCAAGTTGGGCAACAGTTCGGTGCAGTATGAGCTGGCGGTGTTCAAGGCAGGCGAAGAAGAAGCCTGTGCGGCGGGGCGCTTTGTGCATGTGTTTGTGGATCGGGCCTCGAACCAGCCTGTGCCGATACCGGGGATGTTGCGCGAGGCGTTGCAGCGACTGGTGGTCTGACCTTGCGGCACCCCATGTGGGAGGGGGCTTGCTCCTCCCACATTAGTACTGAGGTGCTCTTCAGAGCTTACCGATGACGGTAGTGGTGCTTGTTCTTGCGATGCCCATAGGCATGACCACGGCCTGGATGGCCATCGCGGTAGTAGCGACGGTCGTCACGGTCGCGGTCGCGATAACGGCGGTCGTCGCGGTCACTTTCGTTACCCATGTAGTTGCCCAGTGCACCGCCCGCGCCACCGCCGGCCGCCGAGCCGATCAGTGCGCCGGTACTGCCGCCGACACTGCGGCCCACGACGTTGCCGCCAGCTGCGCCCAGTGCGCCGCCAATGGCGGCTTCGCCACGGCTGCGCTTGTCGGCGCCGACCGCACTACCACCCGCGCCGCCCAGGGCCGCGCCGATGGTCGAACCGGTATTGCCGCCCAGCTGCTGGCCGACAACAGAACCTAGAACCCCGCCCAATGCGCCGCCTACACCGGCTTCGGTGGTGCCACCGGCCATGGCTGCGCCACTGACCAGGCCAAGGGACAACAAGAGAATCGAGGAGAACTTCATTCAGGGAAACCTCAAGGGGATGACGGCGCGATCCTGAGGTTGTATCGAGCCGCTGACAATCGAAATCCGACCGGCGGCAGAGGTTGTATACAATTTGCTAAGTTGCTGTTTTGTATGGGGAACTTAAGTTGTTTTTACAGGTCTTTAGTTACTTCGGAACGGCCGCTTTTATGCAAAAGCGGCCTTTTTTGTGCCCGTAGAATATGTAGAGATTGTGCGGGCCTCGAAAGCGGTCATTCAAACAACAAAGATCCCGGGTCAGGCCGAGCGCGCCATGATCAACCCAGTATCACTCGCCGCCTCCAGACGAATTGCGACGAACTTCGACGTTGGCGTATGGCTGCCGTCGCCGGTGCTTTCCAACGGCACCAGTGGGTTCACTTCCGGGTAGTACGCTGCCGCCTGTCCGGCCGGAATATCAAACGCCAGCAAGGTAAAGCCCTTCACCCGGCGCTCACGGCCGTCCTCCCACAGCGACACAATGTCGGCCTTCTGCCCTGGCTTGAAGCCCAGGCGGATGATGTCGGCTTCGTTGACGAACAGCACGTCACGCTGGCCCTTGACGCCACGGTAACGGTCGTCCAGGCCGTAAATAGTGGTGTTGTACTGATCGTGGGAGCGCATCGACTGCATGATCAGGTCTGGTACCCGGCCCGTGGCGTGGGTGCGTTCGTGGATCAGGTCTTTGGGCAGGATGTTAGGGCGGAAACTGGCGCGGCCCGACGGCGTGTTCCAGCGACGTGCGCCGGCCGAGTTGCCAAGGTAAAAACCACCTGGGTGCTTGATGCGTTCGTTGAAATCCTTGAAGCCCGGGATGGTGTCGGCGATCAGGTCGCGGATGCGCCCGTAGTCGGCTACCAGCCAGTTCCAGTCCACCGGTGTGCTGCCCAGGGTGGCGGCGGCAATTCCGGCCAGGATCGCGGGCTCGGATTTCATCAGCGCCGACAGCGGTTGCAGTTGGCCATTGGAGCCATGGACCATGCTGAACGAATCTTCCACCGTCACCGCTTGCGGGCCGTCGGCCTGGATGTCGATATCAGTACGGCCCAGGCACGGCAGGATCAGTGCGTCTTTACCGTGCATCAGGTGGCTGCGGTTGAGCTTGGTGCTGATTTGCACGGTGAGGTCGCAATTGCGCAGGGCTTCGAAGGTACGCGGGCTGTCTGGCGTGGCTTGGGCGAAGTTGCCGCCCAGGCCGATAAACACCTTGGAGCGGCCTTCGAGCATGGCGTGAATCGCTTCCACCACGTTGTGACCATTGTCTCGCGGCACCTGAAACTGGAAACGACGCTCCAGCGCGTCAAGGAACGCCACCGGTGGGCGCTCGTTGATGCCCATGGTTCGATCGCCCTGCACGTTGCTGTGACCGCGCACGGGGCACAGGCCGGCACCAGGGCGGCCGATATTGCCACGCAGTAGCATCAGGTTGGCGATTTCCTGGATGGTTGGCACCGAGTGACGGTGCTGGGTAATCCCCATTGCCCAGCACATGATCACGTTCTTGCCTTTGGCGTACATGCGCGCCGCTTGCTCGATCTCGACCAGGGTCAGGCCGGATTGCTCGACGATTTCTTCCCATGAGGTGTCGTCGATCTGGCCCAGATACTCCAAAACGTTGGCGGTGTGCTCATTGAGAAAGTCATGGTCGAATACCGCTTCCTTGCCTTCGGCCAGCGCTTGGCGTTCCCACAGCAGCAGGAACTTGGCCATGCCGCGCAGAATCGCCATGTCGCCGCCCAGGGCCGGGCGGAAGTAGGCAGTGTTGGTCGGCTTGTCGCCGTTAGTGAGCATTTCGAGCGGATGTTGCGGGTGCTGGAAGCGCTCCAGGCCGCGCTCTTTCAGGGGGTTGATGCACACCACCTGGGCACCGCGCTTCACCGCTTCGCGCAACGGTTCAAGCATGCGCGGGTGGTTGGTGCCGGGGTTCTGGCCCCAGACGAAAATAGCGTCGGCATGTTCGAAGTCGTCAAAGGTCACGGTGCCTTTGCCCACGCCCACACTCTGCGCCAGGGCTACGCCGCTGGCTTCGTGGCACATGTTCGAGCAGTCCGGGAAATTGTTGGTGCCGTAGGCGCGCACAAACAACTGATACAGGTAGGCGGCTTCGTTGCTGGCGCGACCCGAGGTGTAGAACTCGGCCATGTTCGGGCTGGGCAAGGCGTTGAGGTGCTTGCCGACCAAGTCAAATGCCGCATCCCAGCTGATGGGGGTGTAGCGGTCGGTTTGTGCGTCATAGCGCATCGGCTCGGTCAGGCGGCCCTGATATTCCAGCCAATAGTCGCTTTGCTCCAGCAATGCCGTGACGCTGTGCTTGGCGAAGAAGGCTGCATCGACGCGGCGCTTGGTGGCTTCCCAGTTGACCGCCTTGGCGCCGTTTTCGCAGAACTTGACCATGCCGCTTTCCGGCGAGTCGCCCCAGGCGCAGCCCGGGCAGTCGAAGCCGCCGTTCTGGTTGGTCTTGAGCATCATGCGCAGGTTTTTAAGCGCGTTATCGCTGGTCAGCCAGGCTTGTGCCACGCTGATCAGGGCGCCCCAGCCGCCGGCCGGGCCTTTATAAGGCTTGTAGCGCGGAGTTGGGGTTTGGTCGGCTTGGTGGTGAAGGCTCATGGCTGGTGCTCCATCGCTGGGCTGTAGACCCGTGGCGCGCTTTTCTGCGGCAGGTGGATGAGATTGAGGTTGTGCCGGCGTGCCCATTGCAAGGCCAGGCCGGTGGGCGACGACAGGCTGACCAGGGTCTGGATGCCTGCACGCAAGACTTTCTGGATCAATTCAAGGCTGCAGCGGCTGGTAACAATCGCCAGGCCGCCGTCGGTCGGAATCTTTTGGCGGATCAACGCGCCGATCAATTTATCCAAGGCGTTATGCCGGCCGATGTCTTCACGGCCCAACAGCAATTCGCCTTGATCGTTCATAAACACCGCCGCGTGCACTGCACCGCTGTACTGGCCCAACGGTTGGAACGCACTGATGCGCTGGCGCAGGCCGTCGAGCCATTGCGCTGGCGGCAAGGGCGCGCCGGGCAGCACTTGAAGGTCGGGCAGGGCCTGCTCAACCGCTTCTACACCGCACAGGCCGCAGCCGCTGGTGCCCGCTAATTGGCGGCGCTGCTGCTTGAGGTTCCAGAAGGCGCGGCTGGAAATCTGTACCTGAGCATACTGAGCGGAGCCCGCGCCGCTGATTTTGAGATCATAAATATCGCTAACGTCGGCAATAATGCCGCTGCCGAGGCTGAAGCCGACGATAAAATCCTCAAGATCAGTCGGTGTGACCAACATGACAGCCTGACTGATATCGTTATAGGCAATGGCCAACGCCACCTCTTCGGCCAACGCAGTGCTGCCGACTTCAGTGTGTTCAAGATTGCAGTATTGGTAGCTCTGGCTGGCGGCGGGCGCGGGCGTTTCAAGGGCGGGCGCCGCGCAGGTTGGGCGCTTGGCGTTCATGGGGCAGTACCACCGACGGATTGATCAGTGTTCAGACTAGGCGCGACAAAGGGTCGCGTCTAATTGCCAGTATTGATGTATTGATAGATGGCGTCGATCAAGGTTCCCGCCCATTTCGCCGGGGGCTTATTCCAGGGACGGCGGATCTGGATACTTTTGAGTCTTTAGCCGGTTTGGAACCCAAGTCTGCTGGACTGGTCTAGTCTTGGGCATCTGGAAATTAAATCCCAAGGAGAGCGCACCATGAGTATTTTTAGCTTTATCAAAGAAGCCGGCGAAAAGATTGTCGACCTGTTGACGCCGGGTAATGCGAACGCCAGTGAGCAGCTGAAGGAACATGTGAGCAAGGTGGGCCTGGGTAATCCAAACGTGCAGACCATGGTGGATGGCGACAAGGTCACTGTGACTGGTGAAGTGGCGAGCCAGGAAGAGAAAGAAAAGATCCTTTTGGCACTGGGCAACATTGCCGGCGTGGCAAGCGTAGATGACCAGATCACTGTCACCGGCCCTGCAGTTGCCGCGGCTCGCTTCGTCGTGGTGAAAAAGGGCGACACACTCAGCGCGATTTCTCTCGCGGTGTACGGTAACGCAAACCAGTACAACAAGATTTTCGAGGCTAACAAGCCGCTGCTGTCGCACCCGGACAAAATCTATCCAGGCCAGACACTGCGTATCCCTGAGTAATACGCAGGACAAAATGTGGGAGGGGGCTTGCTCCCGATGGCGGTGGTTCAGTCACCTGATACTTGGCTGATACACCGCTATCGGGAGCAAGCCCCCTCCCACATGGGTTCAGAGCCCGACAATGAGATCTCGGTAATCCTCTACTGCCGCAAACTCTGCGGTGTCCTTCGGGCCTTTCTTGCTATCAGGCTCTTTGACTGCCAGCAAATGCCCCACGCCGAAATCCCGGGCACTGCGCAGGATCGGCAAGGTGTCATCTATAAACAGACTACGGGCCGGGTCAAAGTGGATATCGGCTTGCAACGCTTCCCAGAACTGTGGGTTTTCCTTGGGAAAACCGTAATCATGGGAGCTGATCAATCGCTCGAAATACGGCGCCAGTTCAATGCGTTCCAACTTCAATGACAGCGAATCACGATGAGCGTTGGTGATCATGATCACGCGCTTGCCGGCCTGTTTGATCGCCTTCAGAAAAGTATCGGCATCCGGGCGCAGGGCGATCAGGTGGGCGGTTTCCAACTTGAGTTCGCGCACCGGGATCGCCAGTTCAGTGCTCCAGAAATCCAGGCAATACCATTGCAACTGTCCGGCGTTACGCTCAAACAACGGCTGCAACTCCATTTCGGCCATGGCCCGGCTCACGCCGTGCAGTTCGGCGTAGCGGTGGGGCAGGTGTTCCATCCAGAAATGGTTGTCGTAATGCAGGTCGAGCAGGGTGCCGTCCATGTCCAGCAGGACGGTGTCGATGGCGTGCCAGGGCAAAGAGGGCATGGTGCGTTCTCATGTAAGTAAAGATATCCGACACAGACAATCGGAAAAGCCACGGTATAGTAACCCGATCACGCCAAGGAGCCGCTTATGCGCCAGAAACCCACCGTCCTCGCCCGCGAAATAGTCGCCAGTAGCCGTTTGTTCCGCGTGGAGGAAGTGCAGTTGCGCTTTTCCAATGGCGTTGAACGGACCTACGAGCGCCTGGTGGGGCGCGGCGCGGGCTACGGCGCGGTGATGATTGTGGCGATGATCGACGAGGATCATGCATTGCTGGTCGAAGAATACTGCGGTGGCACTGACGAATATGAATTGTCCTTGCCCAAAGGTTTGATCGAGCCCGGCGAGGACGTGCTGGCGGCGGCGGACCGCGAGCTCAAGGAAGAAGCTGGCTATGGCGCACGGCAGTTGGAGCACATCACCGAGCTGTCGTTATCGCCGGGCTATATGAGCCAGAAAATTCAGGTAGTACTGGCCACCGACCTTTACGAAGAGCGCCTGGAGGGCGATGAGCCTGAGCCGATGCGCGTGGACAGGGTCAACCTGCGGGAGCTTTCTGCGCTTGCGCAAAACGAGCAATTCAGCGAGGGCCGAGCGCTTGCCGCGCTGTACCTGGTACGCGATCTGTTGACCCAGCGTGGAGCGTTCAACGCATGAGCGAACTGTTTTTAGGCCACCCGTTTATCGCCCCCGTGATTGAGCTGGCCCGCCAGGCCGGCGAAGCTATCCTGCCCTACTGGCGCGCCAATGTAGCCGTGACCTCCAAAGCGGATGATTCGCCGGTGACGGCTGCCGATCTGGCCGCTCACCATCTGATTCTCGCGGGCCTGACCGCGCTTGATCCGAGTATTCCGGTACTCTCCGAAGAAGACGCCGATATCGATCTGAGCGTGCGTGCCCAGTGGCAGCGCTGGTGGTTGGTGGACCCATTGGATGGCACCAAGGAATTCATTTCCGGCAGCGAAGAATTCACTGTCAATATTGCCTTGATCGAACAGGGCCGCGTGGTGTTCGGCGTAGTGTCGATGCCGACCACTGGCCGTTGCTACTTCGGTGGCGCGGGCCTTGGGGCATGGCGTTCAGATGTGAAGGCCGCACCCAAGCAGATCCAGGTACGCCAGACCCCGGCCGTGGGCGAAGCCTTTACTGTGGTCGCCAGTCGTCGGCATACCAGCCCTGAGCAGGAACGCCTGCTGGATGGCTTGAGCGAAGGTTTGGGCGCGCTGAAGCTGGCGAATATCGGCAGCTCGTTGAAGTTTTGCCTGCTGGCCGAAGGCAGTGCTGACTGCTATCCGCGCCTGGCACCGACCTCACAGTGGGATACCGCTGCGGCACAGGGCGTACTGGAAGGCGCGGGAGGTGAAGTGTTGGAGTTGAATGGTCAGCCGTTCAGCTACCCGGCGCGGGAATCGCTATTGAACCCGTTCTTTCTGGCGCTGCCAGCCAAGGCCGCATGGCGTGAGCGCCTGTTGACCCTGGCCAGATCTTAAGATCACTGCAGAGCAAAATGTGGGAGCATCGCTTGCCTGCGATGACGGAGTGTCAGTCATACAGGTATTGGCTGATCCACCGCTATCGCAGGCAAGCCAGCTCCCACTTTTATTTTATGTAATGGCTGCTAGCGGTGCAGGACGTACTGGCCGGTAAAGGCCACTGCACGCTCCTCACTGCCTTCATTCACAATCCATGTCTCTAGCGCCAACCGCGCCCGTCCATAACGCTTGTACGTCGCCAGGAAACGCTTCCACACTTTTTCTTCCGGCGCCGCGCAAATGGCCGTTGCATCCTGCGTCACCGGCAGCGGATAGCTGATCTGCCCTTCCTGAATCACGATATGACCGTCTTCTATCCCCGCTTCGCGCAGCTTCAGGTGCAGCCAACCCCAGCCTGCCAGTACGGCGCCACAGTAGAGGCTGCCACCGAACATGGTGCTTTTGTGGTTGATATTGGCTTGCAAGGGCAGGTGCAGCTGCAGTTGGTCGTGTCGCCAGTCGAGCACCTTGAGACCCATCTCCCGGGTGAGGGGAATGTCGTGGTGAAGGACGGCTTCCAGGTAACGGCTGTTGCGGCTCATAGTGGTCTCTTGGTGGTAGGCGGATTCATTCGTCGTCGGCGCTTTGGCTGGTGCTGTCGGCGAAGTTCAGACCGTGTTTGCGTAACTTGTCGTGCAAGGTCTTGCGCGGCACGCCCAACGCTTCGGCGAGGCTGCGCACGGAGCTGTGAGGGCGGGTGAGTTCGGCGGCGATCAAGCTTTTTTCGAACTGCTCGACTTGCTCGCTCAAGCCGCCGGGCGTGGACGTCAGCACGCCCGCGGCGGGATTGTCCTGGGCGCTATCGAGCGCCAACTCCAGGCCCAGGGCGAAACGCTCAGCGGCGTTTTGCAGTTCCCGCACATTGCCCGGCCAGCTATGGCGCAATAACAGCGCGCGTTGGCCCGGTTGCAGCTCATGCAGGGGCAGGCCGTGGCGGCTGCTGGCCTCGTCGGCGAAGTGCTGGAACAGCATCAATGCATCTTCACCACGCTCGCGCAGAGGCGGGATGCGTAGCGGTGCGACGTTGAGGCGGTAATACAAGTCGGCACGGAAACGGCCCTGGTCGGCGGCTTGGCGCAGGTCTTCCTTGGTGGCGGCGATAATGCGGATATCCAGCGGAATCAGCTGATTGCCGCCCAAGCGCTCCACCACGCGCTCCTGCAACAGGCGCAGCAACTTGACCTGCACATCCAGGCTCATGCTTTCGATTTCATCGAGAAACAGCGTGCCGCCATTGGCGAACTCGAACTTGCCGATGCGGCGTTTCTGCGCGCCGGTGAACGCCCCCGTCTCATGGCCGAACAGTTCGCTTTCTACCACCGATTCGGCCAGCGCCCCGGCGTTGATCGCCACAAATGGGCCACTGCGGCGGCTTGAAAGGTCATGCAGGGCGCGGGCGACGACTTCTTTGCCAGCACCGGTTTCGCCCAGGATCAGCACATCGGCCTTGGTCGCGGCCAAGGCGCCAATCTGCTCGCGCAGGCGCAACATTTGCGGGGAGTGCCCCACCAGGCGCGTGCTCAGTTGCTGACGATCGCTGAGGGCCAGGCGCAGGCTGCGGTTGTCCAGCACCAGGCGACGCAAGGCCAGGGCGCGGCGCACGCTGTCGAGCAGTGCGTCGCTGGCGAAGGGTTTTTCGAGGAAGTCATACGCGCCGGCACGCATGGCCTGCACCGCCAACGGTACGTCGCCGTGGCCGGTGATCAGCAGCACCGGCAGGTCCGGGTCCTGGCCATGCAGTTCGGCCAGCAGCTCCAGGCCGTCCATGCCGGGCATACGGATGTCGCTGACCACCACTCCAGGCCAGTCGCGGGACAGGCGTGCGGTGAGGCCGGTGGCTTCGCCCAGGGGCAGGACTTTGAGTCCGGCCAGGTCCAGGGTTTGGCACAGGGCTTGACGCAGGTGTGGATCGTCGTCGATCAACACCACCTGAATCTGGTTGTCGATGCTCATACACTGCGGTCCTCGGACGGTTGCAGACTGACGCCCGGCGAGCCGGCACGCAATTTCAAGGTTAACAGCGCGCCGCCTTCCTTGTGGTTGGCGAACAGCAGTTCGCCACCAAAGGCGCGCATCAGGGTGTCGCAGATTGCCAGGCCCAAGCCCAGGCCCTGGGTGCGCGTCTTGGTGGTGTAGAACGGCTCGCTGGCGCGGCCCAGGGCTTCCATGCAAAAGCCTGGGCCGTTGTCGCGAATGTACAGGTTGACGCCCTGGGGCGTGGTTTCGGCACTCAGCCAGAGTTTGCGCGGCGGGCCTTTTTCAGTGAGGGCGTCCAGGGCGTTGGCCAGCAAGTTACCCAGTACCTGGCGCAGGCGGGTTTCACCGGCCTGCACCCATAGGGTTGCTTCCGGCAGGTCGCGGATCAATTCCACTTCCATCGAGCGCCGCCGCTTGGCCAGCAACGCCAGGGCGTCGTCCAGGGCCGGTTGCAAGGCTACGCTCTCCGGCGCGTGACGATCACGGCGAGCGAATGCACGCAAATGGGCGATGATCGAGGCCATGCGCCCGGTCAGCTCGCTGATCAGTTTGAGGTTGCCGCGGGCATCGCTGGTGCGCTCATGGTCGAGGAGGATTTCGGCGTTTTCTGCATAGCTGCGAATCGCCGCCAACGGTTGGTTCAGCTCATGGCTGATACTCGCCGACATGGTGCCCAGGGCCGAGAGTTTACCGGCCTGGACCAGGTCGTCCTGGGCGCGCACCAGTTCCTGCTGGGCGTGTTCGCGCTCCAGCACTTCCTGTTTCAGGCGCCGGTTCAGGCCCTCCAGGTCGCTGGTACGCTCGGCCACGCGCATTTCCAGCTCACGGCGGGCCTTGGCTTCGAAGGCGATGCGTTCCAGGTAGTGCCGACGGCGCTGCATCAACAATCCCAGCAACAGCATCAGCACCAACAACGTGGCACCGCCCACGGCGACAACCGTGCGCACCGGACGGTTGATCAGCGAGCGTGGCGCCAGGATTTCCACATTCCAGCCGGTTTCGGCGATGGCGGTGGATTGGCGCAGCCAGGCGCTGCTGCTCAGGCTCAGCGGCTGCGGGTCACGGGTGGGGTAGGGCTGTATGGCGATGATGGCCTGGCGCTCTTCGGCGGTCAGTGGCCGCGTGGCGCGGAAACGCCATTGCGGGCGCGAGGTGAGGATCACCACGCCGTTGTGGTCGGTGACCAGCAGTTGTTCCGGGGTATTGCCCCACAGGCTTTCGGTGTGATCAAGGTCGACCTTGACCACCAGCACGCCGATGATGGTGTCGCCGTCACGCACCGCGGCGGCGAAGAAGTAGCCGCGCTTGGCTGAGGTGGTGCCCAGGCCGAAAAACCGACCCAGGCGCCCGGCCATGGCTTCGCTGAAATAGGGGCGAAAGGAGAAATTGCGCCCGACGAAGCTGTCTTGTTTGTCCCAGTTGGAAGCGGCAAGGGTCTTGCCGGTGGTGTCCATCAGGTACATCACTTCCACGCCCGCCTGGGCGGCGACATCCTTGAGCAGCAGGTTGGCATTGGCCAGGTTGGTACTGACGTGAGGTGCGTCCAGGGCGATGCGCAGGGCCGGCAAATCGCCGAGGATTTGCGGCAACACTTCATAGCGGTGCAGGGTGCCCAACAGGTTGGCGACATACAGGTCGAGAGTCTGGCGGTTTTGCCCGGCCAATTCGCTGCGGTAGTAGCGCTCGGCCAAATGCTCCAGCGGCCACAGCAGCGGTGCCAAGCACAATGCCAGCAGGGCGAGGCTGCGCCAGCGGGGTCTTCGCGGAAGGGGTGGAGTCATGGGGAGTGTGCGCCTGTGGGTACAGGCGCATTATGCCTAGTGCTGCTTGGCAAGACACTCGTGCAATGCATCTTGCCAATGGGGCTGGCTGACGTGCCATTGCTGTTGCAGACGCGAGCAATCCAGGCGCGAGTTCAGCGGGCGCTTGGCGGGGGTGGGGTAGGCACTGGAAGGGATCGGCTCCAGTTCGGCGCAGGCTTTGCCCTCGATCCGCAATTGCTCGCCAATGGCTTGGGCAAAGCCGAACCACGAGGTCTCACCTTGTGCGGTGAGGTGGTAAACCCCCCAGTCTCCGGCCTTACCGGCCTGCCACTGCTCAATCAGCGCACGGGTGCTGCTGGCGATGGTCCCGGCCCAGGTCGGCGCACCGATCTGGTCGGCGACGATGCGCATCTGCGCTTTTTCCTGCAGCAGGCGCTGCATGGTCAGCAGGAAATTCTTGCCATGGCTCGAATACACCCAACTGGTGCGCAAGATCAGGTGTTCGCCACCCACGGCAGCAATCGCCTGTTCACCCGCCAGTTTGCTCTGACCATAGACACCCAAAGGGTTGGGTGTGTCGCTTTCGATGTAAGGGGCAGGTTTGCTGCCATCGAACACGTAGTCGGTCGAGTAATGAAGCAGCGGGATGCCCAGTGCCTTGGCTTCCTCGGCGAGGATGCCGGGGGCGATGGCGTTGATCGCAAAGGCTGCGTCCGGTTCGCTCTCGGCCAGATCCACGGCCGTGTGAGCTGCCGCGTTGATGATCAGGCCAGGGCGGTGGGCACGTACCTGTTGGCGGATGAGGTCAGCGTCAGCCAGGTCAAGCTGGTCGCGGCCCAGGATGACGAGTTCGCCCATGCCTTGGAGCCGCTGTTGCAGCTCTTGGGAGACTTGGCCGTGTTGGCCGGTGATTAATATTTTCATGGGAACAGGTCGGCTTCCATCAGCAGTTTTCCGACCTGGTCTTTGGCAGACAATTGCGGCGGCTCGACCAGCTCCCAGTCGATAGCCAGCGTCGGGTCATTCCAGAGAATGCTGCGCTCGGCGCTTGGCTGGTAGTAATCGGTGGTTTTGTACAGGAACTCTGCGTGGTCGCTCAACACCACGAAACCATGCGCAAAACCTTCCGGCACCCACAATTGACGATGGTTCTGTGCCGACAGGCGTACACCCACCCAGTGTCCGAAGTTTGGGGAGCTGCGACGGATGTCGACGGCTACATCCAGCACTTCGCCGTGAGTGACACGCACCAGCTTGCCTTGAGTGTGCTCAAGCTGATAGTGCAAGCCCCGCAGTACGCCTTTTTGCGAGCGCGAGTGGTTATCCTGCACAAAATCACGCTTGAGCCCGGTAGCTGCTTCAAAAGCGCGGGCGTTGAAGCTTTCGTAGAAGAAACCGCGCTCGTCACCGAATACCTTTGGCTCAAGGATCAGCACGCCGGGTAGTGTGGTTTCAACTATGTTCACTGGGTCTCTCCGGCGAGGGAATACAGGTACTGGCCATAGCCGGTCTTGCCGAAGTATTTGGCGCGTTCCAGCAGATAGTCGCGGTCGATCCAGCCGTTTTCGTAGGCGATCTCTTCCAGGCAAGCCACTTTCAAGCCCTGGCGGTGCTCGATGGTCTGCACGTAAGTCGAGGCCTCCAGCAGGCTGTCATGGGTGCCGGTGTCGAGCCAGGCAAAACCGCGACCGAAGCGTTCTACATGCAGGTCGCCGCGCTGAAGATAGGCGTTGTTGACGTCGGTGATTTCCAACTCGCCGCGCGGCGAAGGCTTGACGGCCTTGGCGATCTTGATCACGTCGTTATCGTAGAAATACAGGCCGGTGACGGCATAGGGTGACTTGGGCTTCGCCGGTTTTTCTTCGATGGACAGGGCGCGGCCCTCTTTGTCGAAATCAATCACACCGAAGCGCTCCGGGTCTTTTACCCAGTAGCCGAATACCGTAGCGCCCGATGAACGCTCGGCTGCAGTGCGTAATTGATCACCAAAATGTTGGCCGTGGAAGATGTTGTCCCCCAGAATCAGGCACACGGCGTCATCACCGATGAACTCTTCGCCAATGATAAATGCTTGAGCCAACCCGTCTGGAGACGGCTGTTCGGCATAGGTGAAATGCACGCCAAACTGGCTGCCATCTCCCAGCAGGTTTCGGTACTGTGGCAAGTCTACCGGCGTGGAGATCACCAGGATGTCCTTGATCCCGGCAAGCATCAGCACGGATATCGGGTAGTAGATCATGGGTTTGTCGTACACCGGCAACAGCTGTTTGGACACTCCCAGAGTAATGGGGTGCAAGCGGGTGCCGGAGCCGCCAGCCAATACGATGCCCTTCATCATGCGATTAGATCCTTCAAGTCGGTGTTGCCCAATCGTTCGCCCTGATAACTACCGTCCTGGACCCTGCGGCACCATTCCAGGTTATCGAGGTACCACTGCACGGTTTTGCGCAGTCCTGTCTCAAAGGTTTCTTCCGGGACCCAGCCCAGTTCGCGTTCGATCTTGCTGGCGTCGATGGCGTAGCGCTGGTCGTGGCCAGGGCGATCCTTGACGAAGGTGATCAGGTCAGTGAATTTTGCCACGCCGGCAGGGCGCTGCGGCGCCAGCTCTTCCAGCAGGCCGCAAATGCCACGTACCACGTCGATGTTCTTCTGCTCGTTATGACCACCGATGTTGTAGGTCTCGCCCACCACCCCAGTGGTCACCACTTTGAGCAGTGCGCGGGCATGATCCTCGACGAACAGCCAGTCACGTACCTGCAAACCATCGCCGTAGACAGGCAGTGGCTTGCCCGCCAAGGCGTTGAGAATAACCAGCGGGATCAATTTTTCGGGGAAGTGGAATGGCCCGTAGTTGTTCGAGCAATTGGTCAGCAGTATCGGCAGGCCGTATGTACGCTGCCAGGCGCGTACCAGGTGGTCGGATGCCGCCTTGCTCGCGGAGTAGGGAGAGCTGGGCGCGTAAGGCGTGGTTTCGGTGAAGAGGTCGTCTACGCCGTGCAGGTCGCCATACACTTCGTCAGTGGAAATGTGGTGGAAGCGGAACGCGCTTTTGGCCGGTTCTGCCAGCTTCTGCCAGTAAGCCCGTGTGGCTTCCAGCAGGCTGTAGGTGCCGACGATGTTGGTCTGGATAAAATCCGACGGACCGTCAATGGAGCGGTCAACGTGGGATTCGGCCGCCAAGTGCATGATCGCATCAGGTTCAAAGCGTGCGAGTACGGTGCTGACGGCGGCCTGGTCGATGATATCGGCCTGGACAAACTCATAGCGGCTGTTGGACGCGATGCTGGTCAGCGATTCAAGGTTGCCGGCATAGGTGAGCTTGTCCAGATTGAGCACTTCATGTTCGGTATCTTGAATCAAATAGCGGATCAGGGCTGAGCCGATAAAGCCAGCGCCGCCAGTAACGAGAATGCGCATATCGGAGGGCCCTTTCCTTAGATGGACATTAAGCGAATGAAGCATAGCTTGAGTTGTGTGGGCCGGGTGGTGCAAGTCCGGCGTTTACTGGGGGTTGCCTTGTGACCCGGAACAATGGCGATATAGACGTCTGAAAAAACAAAGGTCGTCACAATGTCGTTAGCCACATTGACCCACCGCGCCAGTTTACCTTGCCCACAAGTAAGCCCCGACCAGGCGGCCAGCCTACTCGAGCGGCATTATGGGATGAGCGGTGTGCTGCAAGCGTTGGGCAGTCAACAAGACCTCAACTACAAGATTGACAACGCCCAGGGCCGTTTTGTTCTCAAAATCTGTCGCGGTGACTACGCCGCCGTTGAACTCGAGGCCCAACACGCGGCCCTCAATAGTCTGCAAGCACATGTCCATCTGCGCGTGCCCAAGGTGATTCAAGCGTTGGATGGTAATGAGCTGCTGACGGTAGACGTGGACGGGCACACCCTGCACCTGCGGCTACTGGAGTACATCGACGGCCAGCCCCTTACGCATTTACCGCACCTGGGCCGCGATGTGATCGCAGGCTTCGGTGAGCTGTGCGCACAGATGAGCCTCGCGCTGCAAGGTTTCGAGCATCCGGGCCTTGCGCGCACCCTGCAATGGGATCCGCGCCATGCGCAGGCGTTGATCACTCATCTGCTGGCAACCTTGCCTGACCTGCCGCAACGCGCCGTATTGGAGCGCGTAGCCACGCAGGTCGAGGCGTATGTCCAACCGTTGGCACCACGCCTGCCGTGGCAAGCGGTGCACCTGGACATCACCGATGACAATGTGGTGTGCCAGCGTGATGCCCAGCGGCGCTGGCGTATCCACGGCGTGATTGATTTCGGCGATTTGGTGCACACCTGGCGGATTGCTGACCTGTCGGTAACCTGCGCGTCCCTGTTGCACCACGCTCACGGTGACCCGTTTGCGATTCTGCCGGCAATCCAGGCCTGTCACGCGGTGATGCCGTTACAGCGCGAAGAGTTGGAGGTGTTGTGGCCGCTGATCGTCGCACGCGCGGCGGTGCTGGTGCTCAGCAGTGAACAGCAGCAACGCCTGGACCCGGATAACACGTATTTAAAGAAAAACGCTGAGCACGAGTGGGAAATTTTCCATGTTGCGACGGCGGTGCCGTTTGCGCTGATGCGAGCGGCGATTCTCACTGGCGTTGGCGAGACGTTGCCACCGGTTGCCAGCCATGACTTTGCACCCTTGTTGCCGGGCCTGGTGGGCCGCGAGTTCGCGCTGATCGACCTGGGCGTACTCAGCCCGCATTGGGAGGCCGGCAATTGGGAAACCCCGGGAATAGATCGGCGGTTGCTGGCTGAAGCAGCGGCAGTACATGGGCTGGCGGCCAGCCGGTATGGGCAATACCGCTTGTCGCGTACCTGTGCCGACAGCGCGGTAGAGCCGCAGACCTTGCCCCTCCATGTCGAACTGCACCTGCCCCACGGCAGCGTGCTGCAAGCCCCCTTTGCAGGCACGCTGCGTGAAGGCGCCGATGGCTTGCTGTGCTTGCACGACCCTAGGCTGAGCCTGCGTGTGTGGGGCTTAAAAACGTCACTCACGCCTGGAGCGTTGGTGGTGAAAGGGCAAGTAATGGGGGAGGTTCACGCGCCGTTGACTGTGCAGTTATGCAGCGCCGACCTTGAACCGCCACTGTTCTGCACGCCCTCCCGAGCCTCGGCCTGGCAGGCGTTGTGCCCGTCACCGGCGGCGCTGTTGGGGCTGGCCTGCGATGCCGAGCCGGAACTGGACCCGCAGGCTCTGCTGGCCCGGCGTGATGCCAGCTTCGCCCGCTCCCAGAAGCATTACTACGTGGACCCGCCACGTATCGAGCGGGGCTGGCGCAACCACCTGATCGACATGCAGGGCCGATCCTACCTGGACATGCTCAACAACGTAGCCGTGCTGGGCCATGGTCACCCGCGCATGGCCGCGGTGGCAGCGCGGCAGTGGTCGCTGCTCAACACCAACTCGCGGTTTCACTATGCTGCGATTGCCGAGTTTTCCGAACGGTTGCTGGCGCTGGCGCCCAAGGGCATGGACCGCGTGTTCCTGGTCAACAGCGGCACCGAAGCCAATGACCTGGCGATTCGCCTGGCCTGGGCCTACAGCGGTGGGCGCGACATGCTCAGCGTGCTGGAGGCGTACCACGGTTGGTCAGTGGCGGCAGACGCCGTGTCCACATCAATTGCCGATAACCCCCAGGCATTGAGCAGCCGCCCGGACTGGGTGCACCCGGTGACAGCACCCAATACCTACCGCGGCGAATTCCGCGGGCCGGACAGCGCACCGGACTACGTGCGAAGCGTGGAACACAACCTGGCGAAAATTGCCGCAAGCCAGCGCCAATTGGCCGGATTTATCTGTGAGCCGGTATACGGCAATGCCGGGGGCATCTCTCTGCCGCCGGGTTATTTACAGCAGGTTTATGGCTTGGTCCGTGCCCAGGGGGGCGTGTGCATCGCCGATGAGGTGCAGGTAGGGTACGGCCGCATGGGCCACTTCTTCTGGGGCTTTGAAGAGCAGGGCGTGGTGCCCGACATCATCACCATGGCCAAAGGCATGGGCAACGGCCAGCCTTTAGGTGCGGTGATCACCCGTCGAGAAATTGCCGAGGCGCTGGAGGCCGAAGGATATTTCTTCTCGTCATCGGGGGGCAGCCCGGTCAGTTGCCAAATCGGCATGGCGGTGCTGGACGTGATGGAAGAAGAGAAACTCTGGGAAAACGCCCAGGTGGTTGGCGGGCATTTCAAGGCTCGGCTGCAAGCGCTGATCGACCGCCATCCGCTGGTCGGAGCGGTACACGGTTCGGGCTTCTATCTGGGCCTGGAACTGGTGCGTGACCGACACACCCTGGAACCAGCGACGCAAGAGACGGCGCTGTTATGTGATCGTCTTCGGGAATTAGGGATTTTCATGCAGCCTACCGGCGACTACCTGAATATTCTCAAGATCAAACCGCCGATGGTGACCACCCGGCAAAGCGTGGACTTCTTTGTCGACATGTTGTCGAAAGTACTGGATGAGCAGCTGTGATAGATCGATTGTTATCGGCTATTTTGTGTAATATTCGGGATCTATAATCGTTAAGCGCTTCCAAAGCCGATTTTTATCCATATCAAGTCGGTCGTCACCCCATTCGGAGTTTTGAACGCCATGACCACCCTGCACAGTACACCTCGCGCCGATGGCTTCCATATGCCTGCCGAATGGGCGCCACAGACCCAAACCTGGATGATCTGGCCCGAGCGCCCCGACAACTGGCGTCTGGGCGGCAAGCCTGCGCAGGCCGCCCACGTGGCTGTGGCCAAGGCCATCGCCCGCTTTGAGCCCGTGACCGTTGCGGTTTCCGCCGGCCAGTACGAGAACGCCCGTGCGCGCCTGGATGTACCCAATATTCGCTTGGTGGAAATGTCTTCCGACGATGCCTGGGTCCGCGATACGGGCCCCACGTTCGTGATCAACGACAACGGCGAGGTGCGGGGCGTGAATTGGGATTTCAATGCCTGGGGTGGTTTTGACGGCGGCCTGTATGCACCGTGGAACCGTGACTCCCAGGTAGGCGGCAAGATCCTCGAGATCGAGCGCGCGCCGCGCTATCGCACCCAAGGCTTCGTGCTTGAAGGGGGTTCGATCCATGTGGATGGCGAAGGCACCCTGATCACCACCGAAGAGTGCCTGTTGAACCGTAATCGCAACCCGCACCTGGATCGTGCGGCCATTGAAGCTGTACTGGCTGATCACCTCGCGGTGGATAAGATCATCTGGTTGCCGGATGGCCTGTTCAACGATGAAACCGATGGCCATGTGGATAACTTCTGCTGCTATGTGCGCCCGGGCGAAGTGTTGCTGGCCTGGACCGATGACCCGCAAGATCCGAACTACCCACGCTGCCACGCAGCCATGGATGTGCTGCAAAACAGCACCGACGCCAAGGGGCGCGCGTTCATCGTGCATAAAATGCCAATCCCGGGACCGCTGTATGCCACCGAGGAAGAATGCGCCGGTGTCGACCCGGTGGACGGCAGCCAGGAACGTAACCCGAGCGTGCGGTTGGCCGGGTCCTACGTCAACTTCCTGATCGTCAACGGCGGCATCATCGCGCCGAGTTTCGATGACCCGCTGGACCACCAGGCCAAACAAATCCTGCAGAGCCTGTTCCCGCAGCACGAAGTGGTGATGGTGCCGGGCCGCGAACTGTTACTGGGGGGAGGCAATATTCATTGCCTGACCCAACAGCAGCCCGCACCGCACAGAAATTGAGTGCAGTTGTAACGGTGCTTTGAGGGCGCGTGTGCGCTGCGCAACCGCAGTGTTCCAGCCAAGCCCGCGACCCAGCCAGGTCGCGGGCTTTTTTGTATCTGAATGCCAAGGCGGACGGCACATTGGCATAGCTCTTGTATCGCTGTCGGCACAGTGAATCTGTGCGATGACTGCGCAGTTCTGTCACAAACCTTGAGTAAGTTAGCCGCTCACGCAGCAGGAGAGAGCGCTGAAATGAATGCCGATATCGACCTGATGAACATGCGCACGTTTCACCCCTTGCGAGTCAACGGCGATGCGATCCATGCGTTGGCGCTGTGGTTGAAGGCAAACCGCTCGCGCCAGGTCAGGCAGGTGCCTGACTTGCGCAGGGTGATGAGAGAACGCTACCCGGTGGGGTTGTTCACGGAGGATGAAGTGCAGGCGTTATGCGAGTTGATGAGTAAGTGAAGGCACACTGCAGTCAGTGTGCCAGATGAAATATTAGAAACTGTAGGTACCGGTGACCACCAGGCTACGCGGCTCCCCTGGTTGAATCTGCGCCGCACTGGTCGCCGAGGCGTAGTAATTTTTGTCGGCAATATTGTTCAGCGCCGCCCTCACGTCCCACTCTTTCTGACGGAACCCGGCCAGCGCGTCCCAGCGCCCGTATCCCGGCAGTACCACGGTGTTGAGGTTGTCGGCGTAGCGATCACCCACCAGGGTCAAACCGGTTTCGGCGTACCAGCCCATTTCCGGTTTCCAGGTGATGAACACGCTGGCATTGCGCTTGGCCACGTCGCTGATACGTTTGCCTTCAAAGCCGTTGTTGTCCTTCTCCACCTTGGCGTCCTGCAGGCCTACACCACCGCGTACGTACCAGTTGTCGATGATCTTGCCGGTAGCCGTCAGCTCCACGCCGCGTGAGCGTTGCTCGCCGGTGAGCAGGGTGATGGTGCGGTCCAGCGGGTCGCTGGTGCGGCGGTTGTAGAGTTCCAGCTCGTACACGGCGAGCGTGGTGCTCAGGCGGTCGTCGAACCAGTCGCTCTTCACGCCGATTTCCTTCTGCTTGGTCAGCTCCGGGCTAAGGTCGTTGACGTTCCCGGCGGCGTTCGGCGTGATACCGATCAGGCCGCCGCCCGCTGGCGAGAAGGTCTTGCTCCACGAGGCATAGAACGAATGATGCTCCAGCGGCGTCCACACCAGGCCGACGCGCGGGCTGGTGCTGTGGCTCTTCACGTTCTCCTGGGTGTTGAGCACCTTGCTGGTGGTGTCCACTTCAAAGCGGTCATAACGCAGCCCGCCCAAAAGTTGCCACTGGTCGTTCAGGCGCAGTTGATCCTGCACGTACAGCGCGCTGCTTTCGACTTCAGTGTGGTTGTAGCTCGACAGTCGCATTCCCCCGGTGTGGCTCAGGCGGCGATTGGGTTGGTTGAGGTCCAGGCTGGGGACCGTCCTGGCATCCCGAGCCGAGTACAGCTTCGGGTCGCGCCGCTGGCTGCCCAGCTCGATGCCGGTGAGCAGGCGATGCTCCAGGCCAAATGTGTCGAAACCACCCTCCAGCTCAAGGTTGTTGAACACATTGCGGGTGGTCAGGTCCTGCTGCCAGTGTTGGCGGCTGACGCTGTTGGTTTTCGCGTCGTAGCCGGTCTGGTAGGTGTTGTCGAAATCGCTGTCGAGCTTGAACACACCGAGGGTGTGGCGCAGTTGCCAGTTGGCGTTGAGCTCGTAGGCGAGCTTGGAGCGCAGTGACTGGGATTTATCGTCGATGTAGTCGCCGTGATCGAAATAAGTGGTGCTGCGGCTCACATCCGCCGGGCGCCCGTTGACCCCGGGAATGCCACGGTCCGGCGTGCGGTTGTAGCGGCTGTATTCGTATTGCACCAGCCAGTTCAGGTCGGGCGTGAGCTGCCAGCTCATCGACGGCGCAAACAACTGGCGGTTGCCGCTGACGCCATCGCGAAAGCTGTTGTTGTCCTGGTTGCCCATGTTCAGACGCAGGCTGATGGTGTCGCTCGGGTCAGCGCTCAGGTCGGCATACAGGCTGCGCAAATCGTTGCTGCCACCTTGGGCTTCGATACTCGACTTATGACCCGGCGTGGGCAATTTGCTTACGCGGTTGACGATCCCACCCTGGCCACCTCGCCCGTACAGCACGGCGGCCGGGCCCTTGAGCACTTCGATACGCTCGATGTTGTGCAGGTCGCGCACGTACTGGCTGTCGTCGCGAATGCCGTCCAGATAGAAGTCATTGCTGGCGTCGAAACCGCGTATGCGCAGGCTGTCGAAGCGTGTGTCGGCGCCGCTGCTGACGTTGGGAATACCGCTTAACGCCTGGCCCAGGTCGTTGGTGCCGTAGGACCGCAGATTGTCGGTTTTTACCGAGTCGATCGCCTGGGGCACATAGCGTACGGAGGTCGCGGTGCGCGTGGCGGTGTTGGTCTCTTTGACCCGTGGGTCGTCTTCATCCGCTTCGGCATTGATCGAGGTCTCGGGCAATACCGTAGTCGCGCAGGCAAAACCGGCAGACAGCAGCATGGAGAGCCCAAGGGCGATGGGCGTCAGGCAAGGGGTGGGCATGGGGGTGTATCCAACAAGTTGGGCAGGAAATTTGCACGAATGGTAATGCTTTGCATTTGCGCGTGTTATCTATTCCCTGTCGTGTCGCTGGCAGATTTGTTACTTGATGTGTTATTTACCGGTGCCGTAGGTCATTCAATCGTTTTCAGCGTAGTGCTTTAGCTCGCCCCTTAGACGAATATCGCCTAAATACAGACGATTCACGAAATTGACACATAGTTCAACGCCCGCATAGGATTGCGCCCAACGCCTGTGGCTCACCGCCATGACTTACTCCAATAAAAAAAGGCCCGCGGCAGTTCAGTCGTCCGCGGGCTTTCTTTTTGCGGCAAAGGTCGACACCAGAAATAGCAACATGGAGCCTGGTGTCACAGCGCGTACTCAACCCGTAATAAGGAATATAAGAATATGTTGAAGCAACGGATGAGTCTGATCGCTCTGGGGATTTTGAGCGCATCGACAGCAATGGCAAACGACCAGGAGCAATCCAAGGGGTTTGTTGAAGATAGCCACCTGAACATCGCCGCACGTAACGCCTACATCAGCCGTGACTACAAAAACGGCAAGCAGGACAAAGCTGAATGGGGCCAAGGCTTCATCGGCAAGTTCGAGTCCGGCTTCACCCAAGGCACCGTGGGTGTGGGTGTGGACGTGATTGGCCAATACGCTATCCGCCTGGACGGTGGTAAAGGCCGCAGCGGCGCTGGCGGTATCGACTTCTTCAAGCAAGGTGACAGCGGTGAAGCCGCCAACGACCTGGCCAAAGGCGGCGCGGCCGTGAAGGCGCGTATCTCCAACACCGTGATCAAATACGGCCAGCAAATGCCGGCCGTACCGGTCCTGCAGTACGATAACTCGCGCTTGCTGTCGGAAACCTATGAGGGCACCTCGATTGTTTCCAAAGAGATCGCCGGCCTGCAACTGGACGCCGGTCACTTCACCAAGGAAGCTCGCAAGAGCGCCGAGGGCAGCGACAGCGGCCGCTTGAAGAGCATCAACTACATCGGCGGTAGCTACAAATTCACCGAAAGCCTGTCGGCTGCCCTGTATGCCTCCGACATGCAGGACGTGCTGAAAAAGCAATACGTCAACGTCAACTACGTGCTGGCCCTGCCAGAGAAGCAATCGCTGACGTTTGACTTCAACGGCTACAAAACCAAGCTTGATCGCAGTTTCGCCCTGGAAAACCAAGGTGATGCGGACGCGCGCGACAACAAGATCTGGAGCCTGGGCGCGACCTGGGCCGTTGGTGCGCACAGCTTCACCCTCGCTCACCAGCGCAGCACCGGCGACACTGGCTACCTGTACGGCGGCTACCGCAACGCTGGCGGCATCGGCGACGGCGGCAATACCATCTTGCTGGCCAACTCCTACTGGTCTGACTTCAACGGCAAGGACGAGCGTTCCTGGCAAGCAGGTTACGGCATCGATTTCGCCACCTTCGGCGTACCGGGCCTGACCTACAACATTGCCTACGTGCGTGGCACCAACATCGACGACGGCACAGGCCGTGGCGATGGCACCGAGCGTGAAATCTGGAACCAGTTCAAGTACGTCGTACAGAGCGGCCCAGCCAAAGACCTGAGCCTGCGTGCTCGCGCCTCGTGGCTGCGCGTTTCCAACAACGCCAGCAACTACAACGTAGGCGGTAACGAAATCCGTCTGTTCGCCGACTACCCGATCAACGTTTTCTAATTGATCGAGCGTCGTGCCTGATGCCAGGCAATAAAAAACCCCGACTGGTTCGGGGTTTTTTTATGCCAGGAGCAAATGTTGCCGCCTAGGCCTAGGCCTTGGCCGGTGCGAGCTTCTTGCAGTTTTCCTTGCGTGTCGGGTACTGCTCGCATTTGCGCAACACCGTTTGCACCTGCTGCGCATTCTGCAGTTGCTGGTTGGCCAACAGCTTTTCGGTGATGAACAGCTCCTCCGAGCCCAGATTACGTTCGGCCTTGTCGATCATCGCCAGGGCCGATTGCCCATCACCCCGCTTGAGGTGGTAGCTGATCATCAAGTCATAGGTGGAGGGGCCGGCCAGGGACCAGTCCTTGATCGCCTGCAACTCTTTCACCGCTTCGCTGTTTTTGCCCTGGGCCAGGCGCACGGTATAGGCCGTGCGCCGAATGCTCGGCTGGTCCTTGACCGGTGATGCCAGGGCCTTGCGGATAAACCCTTCAGCATCCGGCACTTTGTTTTTCTCCAGGGCATCGATGGCGAAGTACGCGTCTTTATAACCCTGTAAGGCCTTCGCCACTTGCGGCGTAGTCTTCATCTTCGACCAGCTTTGTGGGTTGACCCGAGCGCGGCGTTCCTGGCGATATTCGCGTTGCAAGTACTGGCGCAGCTCGGTGTCACGGTCCATCGCCGACATGTGCGAGCGGTTGAAGTATTGCGTGGTTGCGTTGATGCCGGTGGTCAAGCCGTCCTTGACCAGCACGTCCAGCTCTTTGGTGAACTGGTTGAGATTGAACTGCTGCAGCGAATCCTGCATGGCATTCTTGCGCGCCGTGAGGAAGCCCGTGAGCAAGGGTTTCTGCTTGCCCTGGAAGTCGTTGAGGCGCTCCAGGCTATGGGTGGCGGCACGCGGGGCGTAACCGGCGCGGATCATCAAGTCGGTGCCCAGCAGGTCGGCCTGGTCTTCCTGGCTGCGGCCCCAGGCGGTGCTCCATACCTGATCGGAAAAGGTATTGGCCAGTGCGGTGTACAGTACGGTGTTACCGATGGTCTTTTGCGTGCCGGCCGGGTCTTTACTGAACAGTTTCATCGTCCCGGAGCTGCGGTCGACGCCCGTATCGGCAGCCATGGTGGCCAAGGCGACCGTGGAGGCGACAGTGGTGAACATGTCTTTCTGCTGCTGGAAGGCGGCCATGCGGTCATGGTGATGCAGCAACACATGGCTCATTTCATGGCCCAGCATCGCCGCGATTTCGTCTTCGCTGGCGACGTTGTCCAGCATACCCAGCGGCACGAACAGGTTGCCGTAAGGGTCTGCCGATGGCCCGAAACCATAACTGTCGGTGATCTTCACCTGCAGCGGCGGCAACTCCCCCGGCCAGCCCTTGGACAAGCGCGTGACAATGCCCTGCAAGTAGGCTTGCAGCATCGGGATATCCACCAGGTTCTGCTGACGCGCCTCGGCAGCCGGCACCGCCCGCCCGTCGTAGCTCAGGCGCTGTTGGCTCTGGCGCTGTGGGTCGAGCTTGTAGTACTGGCGTACGTCAGTGTTGTCCACGTAGTGGCCCTGGACCCGGGATTGGGTCGAAGGCCCCACCAGGTTCAGGAACGCCTGGTCCGCGCCCTTCAAGGTGGCGCAACCGCTGAGCACCGAACTGGCCAATAGGCTGGCCGCGACTAGATATCCCTTCACCGCACCGCTCCTTTTATTGATTGCAACCGGCACCAAAACCAATGGTGGAGTTATTGCGGCTGTCTTTGGCCTGGCTTTTGGTCAGGCCCTGGCAGGGCAGGTCGACGACGTTCAGCGGCGGCTCGATGCGCAGGTCCATGGTGTCCAGCCAGACCTTCTGGCCCGCCAGCTCGACCTGCACCAGGTCCAGCGCCTGGTTGTACTGCAACACCGGTACGGGCTGGGTGGGCGCATCCTTTTTCGCCAACTCACGTTGTTGCTTGCCTTGCTCGTCCAGTACGGTCACCGGGTCGGCCAGGAACGCTTTGATACTGTGAGTTTCCGCCCAGGCACCCTGGGTGAAGAGGGCAGTGAGCAAAACGATGAGACTTCTGTTCATCCTTGAATTCCTTGAGTCAAATGACAAAACGGCACACTCAGCGGTCGCGGTCGAAGAAGGCTTCGATCCGCTCGCTGAACAACACCAACGACAGCAAAATAATACCCAGCACGTTGACCGGGGTGATGTCATTGAGGCTCAGCAACACACTGACCGCCGCCAACATCGACATCACCAACAGCCACGACGGGCACGGCGAGGTAAAAAACCGGATTTCCTGGCGCCGCCACCGGCTCCAGGTGCGCTGGCCCGCAAGGCGACGTGCGTGCAGCGCCTTGAGCACGGCAATCAACGCCAACAGCCCGAGCTCGAGCAGGTCCAGCCAATTGAAGGGCAAGCGGGGAAAGTCGGCCGGTTCATGGTCGTAGTCCATGCCAGAATTGATCAGGTTATCCAGGGCCATGGCGTGCAAGTACACGCCGGGGAGTTGGCCATGTACCGGCGACTCAACCAGATCCCCCGTGGACGCGATATTGGCGCCCACCAGCACCAGGCGGTCGCGCAGCAACTCTGCGATCAGTGCCTGATCGTCGGGGTCGCTGACCTCCAGGTCACTGGCCGACAATGTCAGCGTATAAGGGCACCGTGCCTGGGCCGAGTCATCAAGCTTCCAGAACACGGCCTGAAAGAACTGCGCCACCCCATCCAGCAAGAAATGCCGCGCCGCTGCGCAGTGGCGGATATCAGCAATACGCGCCTGTTCCGCCGCCAGCTTCAGCCCCCATTGCACCGCGATGGGCTGGCGCTGCACAGCGGTCTGCGCATCCACCGGCGGCGGCTTGCAGCCATGCGTGGCACAGAACACCCGGTACAGCGCCAAGGCGGGGGTTTCCATCAGCCCGGCCTGGGTGTGCTTGGCCAGTGGATACTTGTCATCCACCCCTTCCCACACCACCAAGGCTGGGCGGCTGACCTGCATAAAAGGCGCCAGCGTGTTGGCCTGGCCCGCCTCCGCACGCGTCAACCCGGTATTGGCCAACCACAGCGGGATGCCCTGGCGTTGATAACGCTCAAACACATTCGCCAGCAACTGACTGCCCCGCGCCGGGTCGCCCAACGAGTGGTCATGGCTGTACAGCAAATCCACAAACACCGCCGCAGGCTTGTACGCCAGCAAACGCTTGAACAACTTGCTCTGCTCGCCATAGGGCATGGGCCATGAGCTGTCATTGCGCATCAGGTAGGCATCATCAATCAACACCACCGCCACCCGCTGCTGCCCAAGGCTCGGGTAGTGGCTGGCGAACATACGATTGAGCCACTGCGCCGACGCCTTGTCGCTGGAACTGGCCAGGCCGAAAGGATCAAGAATCGCCAGCAACACGATGATGACCGCCAGCCAATAGCGGCGGTATTTGAACAGCGGGGGGTTGGACAACATCCATGTCTCGATAAAAGCGCAAGCAAGGCGGGGTTTTTAAAGGAGTGGGGAGGGGGTGTCAATCGAATAAGTGGCTAAGTGCCATATTGCCTTTGGCTCGTCTTTCGCAAAAAGCCCCGACCTATTCAGGCCAGGGCTTTCCTCTGTGGGAGCCGGGCTTGCCCGCGATGACGTCAGCCCGCGAGCCACACGACTTCTTTATTGCTCAATATTCCCAAGCGACTCCAACACCTTCACCACATCATCAATCACCGCCTTGCTCATCTCCTGCAAAAAATGCGACGCCCAGGCGTAACGGTCCGTGTCCTTCGTCATCGCCGCATCTTCTGCGAGCAGCTTGGCGAGGTGGAGCAGGTCAGAAACGTGATGCAAGGCTTCATGCAGGGAAACACCGCTGTTGACGCGGAACAGAGGTTGGTCGGAGTGAAAGGAAAAGGGGGTGACGCCGAGGGTGGTTAACGCGGACGGATTTGGAGCGGTCATTGGTAGAACTCCCGTATCGAGTGAGAGCTACCACGTTCGTTCTCAGGCGAATGGGTGGCAGCTATGCGCAGGCTGAGAAACCGGAGATACAGGAACCCGGCAGACCCGAAGGTCTCCCACGCACAGCCGCCATTGCACGAATTGTGAGGCGAAAAAAAACGCCTGCAAATCGGGTTTTTGGTGCGCTTGGTGCGCCTGCATCTTGCCGGGTTCTCAGGCCCGGTCGCTGAATTGGCAGCGACAGGAGGGAGGGTAGCGTGGTGGGGCGTGGGGAGCAATCGGGAAAATGGATTGGTTGTGTGCCCTCTGTGTTGAGAGATGAGATTGAAGGGCCGGTTATGAATTTTATAGATTAGGTATTCCGCTTAGGCGCACCGATAGAAAACGTTTCTACACAGCCTCGGCCAGAAGCTGATCCTTAAAGAGTCGCAGAGTAGCGGCGCCTATCTCTTGGGATAAGTCCGAGCGGTCAACGAGTGGGGCCCAAGCAACTAGCTGCCTTTCCTGATGAGCCGAAAGCAAACGCTGAAACGGAATCGGGAGCATAGCATCGCAGATTAGGTAGTGGCTTTTGTGCGGGTTTATGAAGCGCTTACTGATGGTTAAGCGCTCGGCAACGGTCTCGGGAGATATATTTTATATGCTATTCATTAAGCACTATCGTTTGATAAGCCGCTTGACTGCTATGATGGTTTGCCAAATAAGAATACCGAACATTATGTAAAATATTAGACTAATAAATTCCATGTCTGTGCGTAGGAATTGTTTGAATGGTAGAAAGCCAGATGCAAAGCCGTTAAATAAGCTTGAGATGAAACGGATAATGTCATTCGCAGGAGGATAAATTTTGTACAGGATGTTATTTTCTTGGCCTAGGCTCAATAAACTGAAGGTGATAGAAAGAATAATAATGCACGAAGTTGCACGTAGATAGCTTTGGCCAAAATCTGACGTGAGCCCGTTTATTTTGTAGATTAAGCTGTCCCAAAAATTTGTGCTTAACTCTTTTTGAAATTTCTTCATTTCTAAAGCGAAGTATTTGTTTGCTTCTATATGAGAGCCATGAGCATCCAGTGCATGCTTTATTATTCTGAATGTCTCCCTGTTTGTGTGTTCGAAGGAGACTTGGGTGTTGTGAAAGTTTGGCGGCTCAATTGTATTTATTTTTTCTATATTTAATCCCGTTACAAAAACAGCATTTCGAAAGCTTGAGTGCTCAAGAAATGTTACATAGCTGAAGTCTGCGACTATTCGCGAGGCTCGCGCTAGTTTTGTTGCCTTTTTTTCTTCAAGCGGCGTTTGACCAAAGATACAGTTTTCAAATCCTGCAAATGTGCTGAAGATACTTTTGTTTATTTTGAAACGTAGAAATAGACTTCCATGGAAGTCGGCAACTTTTTCGAAGTTGCAGTTGTTAATTATCAATGCTCCGATACGGTTCCGTTTGAATTCAAATTTCCCTTTGAATATGCATGAGCGAAAAACTGCTGCGTCCATTAAATTTTTAATGTTGAGATATGTGCCAGATTGAAAAATGCAGTTTGTTGCAGTAATGCTGTGAAGTGTTGTGGGGTACCGTTGGTCTGGGTCAAATAAATAACCCTCAAGTTCTACATTTCTTAATTTTAAATTTTTTGAGAACGTGCATTTTGAAAATAGAGGGTGTTGAATTATAGTTCTTTCTTTCTCGTCATCAATCCCGCAATGCAGATCTCCATCGAATATGCAGTTTTGATAAATGCAGTCATCATAGCTATGGTCTTTGCGTAGTCTTACATTGAGAACCTCGTGCGTGGCACTAAATCGACATTCGAAAAATGAGATTCTGGGCGACCGTAAATCTATTTTTTTTAGGTAAAATTGGCATTGGGTGAAGCGTATGCTACCGAAGTGTTCTAGGATTTTTATTATTTCCTCACCCTCCCAGTCTCCGGGAAAACCTACGTGATTGATGTGAAGTTCTTTGGTTTTTAAAATACCAAATACCTCCGCTGTCGATTTTAAACGACCGTTCCTGTCGAGCCTGACAGGGCTTGGTAAGTTACTGAAGGACGTGTTGATCAGAAGAACGAGCAGATCTCTGAACTCTGTAAAAAAATAGAAATTTTCGTCTTTGTCCCCTGACAAAATCCTATCGGGGTCTAAATAGCGTTCCATAGCTCACCTACCAGCCTCAGTAGCTGGTTTTCGTCGACCTGGCAAAAGGCCAGTCGTTAATGTTTGCAAAGATGCCGATGCTCATCCACTAAATCAAGTAGTGGGTTAGGGGGGGCTCGATGAGCGGGATGATTTCAAGGTGAACTGCCGTTCATTTTCCGTGTGAATACGGTGTGCTTGTGCCTCTGGCGAATACGACCATTTTCAAGACTCTATTTGCTTCCGCTTGGCAATCGACACCCGCAGACAAACGCCTGCCACCCATCACTGTGCGCATTGACCATGCCGAAGGAAAAAGGTGACGAAAAAGGTGACAGATTTATTTTGAGTGCTCCCTAACTCCCCTCTATCAACGCCCGCTCCTCCAACCAAATCTCCTGAACAAACTGATCCGTAATCGCGTAAATCCCATGCCCGCGCCGCATGATGATGTTCTCCGCCACTAGTGCAATCACTACCGGTTGAATCTCTTCAACCCGCACCTCGCGGCCGACCATTTTTGAATACTCAGCGGCTGCATCAATAGAGAATATCCCGCGGGCATCCCCTTCGGTTGCGGCGATTTTGTTGAAAATCGCCTGAGCGAGGCTGCCCAGTTGCTCGACTTTTTCAAGCTCAATATTCGCTGCCGCCGAGCGTAATGTGCTTGCAATCACGGGGAGGAAAAGGTCGGGATCACCCTCCTGCTGCAAGAGTTGGCGCAGGGCCTTTAGCATTTCCTCAGGTCTATTCCCCAAGGTGTTGAATGCCTCAATGGCAACTTTGAGAGAGGGGAGCTTTTCTTTCTTTACCGTCATCGCAAGACGATTGAGCAGAAACTCGACGTAATCACCTTTTAGCAGCGGATACGCAGCTGACGTGGCGCCGGAAAATGCCTGATTGCGTTTGGCGGTTAGCTCACTTACTTGCGCCCTATGAGAGCCAGTACCAATAAAGAGGAAATATCCTGGCGTATCAGGGCGTGGATTGATCGCATCACGTGCAGCCTTGAGTGCCAGTAGCAGCTGATTCCCGTCATCAGAGGAAATGGCGTGTTGCACTTCGTCGATGATCAGCACTAGATCGGTCTTCGCCTGGTCGACCACCTCTGTCAGTGCTTGAGCCAATGTCGGGCCGTCTGGGTTACCGACGCTGTCGAGCTTGAAACCGAATTTGAATCCCGCTGCACCGAAGTCAACGTTGCTGACGCGCTTGAGCATCTCCAGTGCCGACGAGCCTGGGGTTTGTAGTTCTTTCAAGGTTTTGTAGATGGCGTTGTGTACGAGCGTTGCCGGGTTGGCCAGCGTGTCACTCCAGAGGTCGACGTAGATCACCAGGGCGCCTGCTGCTTCCAAGGCTGGGATCAGGTCATTTCTCAGAAAAGTCGTTTTACCCGTGCGGCGCAGGCCAGACAGAAAAAGGCCTGAGCGCAAGCCTTCATCAAGCACGCCTGGGTTCAGAAGCTGGTTCGCCATCGATTCAGCCAATTCAGGGCGCTGAAATATGCTGCTCATGCAATTATCCCTTTTTATGGATACGCCATAATTATTGCCAGTTCATAATTTAGCATAAAGCTCAAAAAATGAACTTCTGGTACAGCACATCGCAATTTCAGAGGCTTTGAAAGGGTGGCGTCAGAGGTGAGGAATATAGATCCCCAGAAACAACAAAGCCCCCACATTTCTGTGGAGGCTTCGTTTTGTATGGTGCCGGCACCAGGAGTCGAACCCGGGACCTACTGATTACAAGTCAGTTGCTCTACCAACTGAGCTATACCGGCGTGTTAGGGCGACGATTATAGCGATTGGAAAGCTTCTGTAAACCCCTGAATTCTGACTATTTTTGCAAAAACCAAGGTTTCTTGCGATTAGCGTGTTTTCCACACGGCGTGGCAGCATAAAAAGCCGTCACTTCGGCGTCAGGCCAGGTACCCCGCGTACCTGAGCGATCCGACGTCCAACGAGCTTCTCCACCCGCTGAAACCGCCAAAAACCACCCTGCAAAGTCCGCTTTATATATTTAACGTCTGATGCTTATGCACAATCGGTTGGTAACAGCTGTCACGAAACAGCCATTTTGTGCAGCCGTTCTCAACACGCTGCAACTGCCTGTTTTGTGTGCGTTTTATTTTGTGAACAAAAAATGACCAGCCTCGCTTTTGGCGTTCAGCGCCCATTGCTACAGCTTCTGCAAAGATTCCATCAACAGAGTTATCCACAGGGCGCGTGTTGGAAATTTTGCACCTTATTCGCGCTGGGCCAGCACCATCAGGTTGCGTGGGGTGAGCGTTGGTTCGCAGAAGGTGCCGACCTCGACGTTGTAGCCCTTTTCGCTCAAAAAAAGTGCGCGGTCCAGCACCAGCCACATTTCCAGTGGGCGCCGAAACAAACCCCTTACCAATTCCAGGTTTCGCACTTCGGCCAGGCGCTGCCAGCCGTGAGCTTCGAGCGCCGGCCAGTCTTGTTCATCTGTGGATAAATTCTTGAGGTTTGCCAGCTCGCGGCAGTAGTCGGCGAAGGATTTATCCAGCCAACTGGCAGGCAGGGAGGGCGTCGGCAGGTAGTCGTTGGAGCCGCGCAGTTGTCGCTGTAGTCGATCAAAGCCAAGGCGCCGCGCCATGGAGGTGTCTCGTTGCTGGCGCACGCGGTTGCCGGCGGTGACGGTTTCGCTCAGGGGTAATCCCAGATCATCAATCGACAGGGTTAGCAGGGATGCGCGCCCGGCGCCGGACAGTGCCTGGTAGCGCTCGGCATTGATGCGGTTGTAGCAGCAGGGCGCCAGGGCCAATTGTTTGCAGCCAGCGGCGCTGGCCAGTTGCAGCAGGCGCACGTGCAGGTCGCCGCAGGCGTGCAGGGCCACAGGTGTGTGTTCGGGGTCGATCGCTACATCGGCCATCACGTCTTGCAGGCAATGGGCAGCGGGCAAGCCGTGGTGATCGCTCAGGGCTTGGCCGGACGCAATCAGGGCCGGGTCATATTCCAGGCAGGTCAACCGTTGGCCGGGTTGCAGCAGGCGACGGCCAAGATGGCCTTTGCCGGCGCACCAGTCCAGCCAGTGGGCAGGCGTCTGGGCAAAAGTCAGTGCGGCGCCGAAGGCTTCGATCTGTTGCCACTTGCGCCCGGGCACGTCCACATTCATACGGTGGCGAGCGGGGTCCAGTGAGTGGGCGGGTAACTTACCCACAGCACTCAGGCGCAGCGCTTGAGCGGCCAGCTGTGGAAACGGCGCAGGCGCAGGCAGGTTGTGGGGGTGGTTGTGACTGGCTTCAGCTTCGGCCAGCGAACGCCGACGCAGCCACTGGGATAACTCGGGATGCTCGGTTTCCCAGGGCAGCTGCAACTGAGTAAAGGGCCGTGGTCGCCACAGCCCTTGGTACTCGATCAGGAATGCATCCAGTGCCTGGAAGCGTGCCTCAACGTCCTTGGCACGCATCGACGCGCAGCCACTTTTCCAGCAGTTTGAAACCGCGCACCAGCACGTAGGCCATCAGCAGGTAGAACAAGCCCGCGGCGAAGAAAATCTCTACCGGCAGGTAAGTGCGGGCAATGATGGTGCGGGCCATGCCGGTCAGTTCCAGCAGGGTCACGGTACTGGCCAGGGCACTGGCCTTGAGCATCAGGATCACTTCGTTGCTGTAGGCCGGCAGGCCGATGCGTGAGGCGCGGGGCAGGATGATGTAGAACAGCGTTTTCGGTTTGGACATGCCCAATGCCCGCGCTGCTTCGATCTCGCCCGGCGGAATGGCCTGGATTGCACCGCGCAGGATCTCGGCGATATAGGCGGCGGTGTGCAAGGTCATGGTGGCCGTGGCGCACCAGAACGGATCGCGCAGGTACGGCCACATGAAGCTGTTGCGCACGGCATCGAACTGCGCCAGGCCGTAATACACCAGGAACAACTGCACCAGCAACGGCGTGCCACGGAAGAAGAAGATGTAGCCATAGGGCAGGGCGCTCACGTACCAGCGGCGCGAAGAGCGCGCGATACCCAGTGGAATCGCCAGCAGCAGGCCAGCGATCACGGCGATTGCCACCAGCTCCAGGGTCAGGGTTGCACCCTGGGCCAACTTCGGCAGCCACTTGATGATCACGGCCCAGTTCAGGCCCAGGTCAAAGTGCGATAGCCAGCTGTAGTCGCCGCTCATTGGGTGCTCCTTGCAAAGCCGCGGGCGGCGCGTTTTTCCAGGAAGTGCATGCTGGTCATCGCCAGTACGGTCAGGCCCAGGTACATGAACGCCGCGACCATGAAGAAGGTGAATGGCTGTTTGGTCACTGTCACGCCGATTTGCGCGTGGCGCATGATTTCTTCAAGGCCGATCACCGACACCAGTGCGGTGTCTTTCATCAGGATCATGAACAAATTGCCCAGGCCCGGCAGGGCGATACGCCACATCTGCGGCATGATCAACCGGGTGAAAATCCGAAATTTCGACAGCCCCAATGCCACACCGGCTTCGCGGTGGCCCTTGGGAATGGCGAGGATCGCGCCGCGAAACACTTCGGTGGCGTAGGCGCCGAAGCACAGGCCCAGGGCGATGACGCCGGCGGCGAAGGCACTCAGCGACAGGTCGGGGTTGCCAAAAAACTCACCCAGGGCGCGCATCAGGTTGACGGTGCCGAAGTAAATCAGCAGCACCCACAGTAATTCGGGAATACCGCGAACGATGGTCGAATACGCACCGCCCAGCCATTGCAGCGGCTTGTACGGCGAAGTCTTGGCCAAGGCGCCGGCAAGGCCGAGCACCAGCCCCAGGCACAGGGCCGTGAGCGCCAGTTTGACGGTCATCAGCGCGCCGGCGGCGAGGGCCGGGCCGAATCCGTAGAGATCGAAATTCATGGTGTTTTCATATCGCGGCAGGCATTGCTAAAAGCCGACGCGCTCCCAGGAGCGCGCCGGGCAGGTCGTTCAGATCATTCGATGCTGAACGGGAAGTACTTGTCGTTGATCTTTTTGTAGGTGCCGTCTGCCTTGATCTCTGCCAGGGCTTTGTTCAGGCGCTCGCGCAATGGGTCGCCTTTGCGCACGGCGATACCGATCTTGTCGCTTTCTACCACCGGGTCGCCTTTGAATTCATAGGCCGAACCGTCTTTGCTCTTGAGCCATTCGTACTGCACGTATTTGTCAGCCAGGATGCCGTCGAGGCGACCGGAGGTCAGGTCGAGGTAGGCGTTTTCCTGGGTGTCGTAGAGCTTGGCTTCGGTGTCCGGCAGCTTGTCTTCCAGGTAGGTACCGGCCAGCGTTGCGCGCTGTGCACCGATCACCTTGCCCTTCAGGTAAGCGGCGTCAGTCTTGAAGTCTGCCGTGGCTTTTGGCGCAATGAACTGCAGCTTGTTCGAGTAGTACGGGTCGGTGAAGTCAACCGCTTGCTTGCGCTCATCGGTGATCGACAGCGAAGACACCAGGAAGTCGAACTTCTTGGCGTTCAAGGCCGGGATGATGCCGTCCCAGTCGGACACATACACTTCGCACTTCTCGACTTTCATCTTGGCGCACAGGGCGTCGCCGATGTCCTTGTCGAAGCCCACTACGTTGCCGCTGGCGTCTTTATTGTTGAACGGCGGGTAAGCCGCTTCGATCCCCATTTTCAAGGTTTCTGCCATGGCCGTGGCGCTGAACGCCATCGAGACGGCCGCGGCCAGAAGGAATTTCTTATAGGTCTGCATGCATGTTGCTCCGTTAGCGGTTGCTGGACATGAATTGTTTGCAGCGCGCCGAAAGCGGGTTTTCAAACACCTGCTGTGGCGATCCTTGCTCTTCGACCAGGCCCTGGTGCAAAAACACCACTTCGCTGGATACCTGGCGGGCGAAGCCCATTTCGTGGGTGACCAGCAGCATGGTGCGGCCTTCTTCGGCCAGTGCGCGGATCACATTAAGTACTTCCTGAACCATTTCCGGGTCAAGCGCCGACGTGGGTTCATCGAACAGGATGACCTTGGGTTGCATCGCCAGGGTGCGCGCAATCGCCGCCCGTTGTTGCTGGCCGCCGGAGAGTTGTGCAGGGTAGGCGTGACGCTTGTCGGCAATACCGACCTTGGCCAGCAAGGCCTCGGCCACTTCTATTGCTTCAGCCTTGCTTTGGCCGAGCACGCGACGAGGGGCCTCGATGATGTTGTCGAGGATGCTCATGTGCGGCCACAGGTTAAAGTTTTGAAACACAAAACCAATTTCGCTGCGCAGGCGGTTGATCTGCTTGCCGTCGGCGGCCATCAGCTCGCCGTTTTTTGCGGCCTTGAGCTTGAGCTCTTCGCCGGCCACCAGGATCTGGCCCTGATGCGGGTTTTCCAGCAGGTTGATGCAACGCAGGAAGGTGGACTTGCCGGAACCGGAGGAACCCAGGATCGAGATCACATCGCCGTCGCGAGCGGTCAGCGAGATACCCTTGAGTACCTCAAGCTCACCATAGCGTTTGTGCAAGTTGCGGATTTCAAGCGCGGGCGTGGCCTGGGCCATGTGCGGTCCTCATTGTGTTCGTTGCGATCTTCGCTGTTGGGCCGCCTTCCTGGCGAGGCGCCAAGCTAGCATAGCGTTTGGATGACAGCCAACAGCGCTGCGGACGGTTAACTGGTGGTCTGCGGCAGTGTGTCGCATCGGCGCAGTAGCGTGTCGCGCCATCAACAACCTACAGACGTTTGAACCGGAAAGATCCACAGGCTTCGCGTAAAAAAGGGCGCGATGGTGCCAGCTTTGGCCGGGTGTTGGAAGGGTTAACCGGGCAAACGGTCCATATCAGCCCTTTTATGGGGCGTCACGTACTTTTTGTGTGTGTTTTTGGTGCGCCTGATTGGCTTGAAGGTGAGTCGCACGGTAACGCTATAGCGGAATGCCATGATTCTCAAAGACTTGCGAGCGCTGATGAATTGTCCTACAGCCCGCGTCAATGGCGGCTCTGTTACATTTTGGCGCAAATCTTGCGTAAAAAATAAAGAACGCCCTGTTGGATTCTTTTCACGAGAAAGGCTGCAGGCCGGGCGAACCCGTTTTCGCAATTCCTCGCAAAGGTGTGTCAATGAGTAGTACTCAAAGCTCCAATGACCTCGAACAGGGGCTCAAGCCGCGGCATGTCACCATGCTGTCGATTGCCGGCGTAATCGGCGCAGGTTTGTTTGTCGGCTCTGGCCATGCGATTGCTGCCGCCGGCCCCGCCGTGCTGCTGGCCTACGCGGCCGCCGGTACGTTGGTGGTGCTGGTGATGCGGATGCTGGCCGAGATGGCTGTTGCGTCACCCGATACCGGTTCGTTCTCTACCTATGCCGACCGCGCAATTGGTCACTGGGCTGGGTTTACCATTGGTTGGTTGTACTGGTGGTTCTGGGTGCTGGTGATTCCGTTGGAAGCCAACGCGGCGGCGACTATCCTGCACGCCTGGTTCCCCGACGTGGCGATTTGGGTGTTTACCCTGGTCATTACGTTGTTGCTGACTGCAACCAACCTGTTCAGCGTGAAGAACTACGGTGAGTTCGAGTTCTGGTTTGCGTTGATCAAAGTCGTGGCCATCGTCGGCTTTGTAATCCTCGGCCTGGCCGCGATTTTCGGCTTTTTGCCCACCAGCCAGGTCAGCGGTGTTTCGCACCTGTTCGATACCCAGGGCTTTATGCCTAATGGGATGGGCGCGGTTCTGGCAGCGATCC
Source organism: Pseudomonas sp. W15Feb34 (assembly GCF_023127765.1). NCBI lineage: Bacteria > Pseudomonadati > Pseudomonadota > Gammaproteobacteria > Pseudomonadales > Pseudomonadaceae > Pseudomonas > Pseudomonas sp. W15Feb34. The sequence goes on along the minus strand of NZ_SPKN01000044.1, from coordinate 210,024 downwards.
TGACCACCATGTTCTCGTTCATGGGCACTGAGATCGTGACCATCGCTGCAGCGGAATCCAAGAACCCCGGCCAGCAAATCACCAAGGCCACCAACTCGGTCATCTGGCGGATTGGTTTGTTCTACCTGCTGTCGATCTTCATTGTCGTGTCGCTGGTGCCTTGGAACGATCCGACCCTGGCCGCCGTAGGTTCCTACCAGACGGTACTTGAGCGCATGGGCATCCCGAATGCCAAACTGATCGTCGACCTGGTGGTACTGGTGGCTGTTACCAGTTGCCTCAACTCGGCGCTCTACACCGCCTCGCGTATGTTGTTCTCCCTCGGGCGTCGCGGTGATGCACCAGCGGTGGCCAAGCGCACCAACAAAAGTGGTACACCTTATTGGGCGGTGTTGCTGTCCACCGGCGCGGCGTTCCTCGCGGTATTTGCCAACTACGTGGCCCCGGCGGCCGTGTTCGAATTCCTGCTGGCCAGCTCCGGCGCCATTGCGTTGCTGGTGTACCTGGTGATTGCCGTGTCGCAACTGCGCATGCGTCAAAAGCGTGCGGCGGCGGGCGAGCAGATCGTGTTCAAGATGTGGCTGTTTCCTGGACTGACCTACGCGGTGATGGTGTTTATCGTCGGCACCTTGACCATCATGCTGTTCCAGGAAGCGCACCGGGTCGAGATCATCGCCACCGGGATCCTGAGCTTGCTGGTAGTGCTGGCGGGGTTGTTCGTGGCGAGCCGCCGCAAGGCCCAGAAGCTAGGCGCAGCAGTGCTCAACTGACGGAATGTGGTGCAAATGTGGGAGGGGGCTTGCTCCCGATGGCGGTGTGTCAGTCACTGAGATGTCGAGTGAGACTCTGCCATCGGGAGCAAGCCCCCTCCCACATTTTGATACGCGTCAGTCTGCTGAGGTTGTCAGCGACTGAGATGCTGAGCTTGCAGGAGGTATTGGTAGTGGCGAGCTGCGGCAAGGCCCAGAAATCAGGTGCAGCAGTGCTCAACTGACGGAATGTGATGCAAGTGTGGGAGGGGGCTTGCCCCCGATGCAGTGTGTCAGTCACTGAGATGTCGACTGAGACTCTGCCATCGGGAGCAAGCCCCCTCCCACATTTTGATACGCGTCAGTCTGCTGAGGTTGTCAGCGACTGAGATGCTGAGCTTGCAGGTGGTATTGGTAGTGGCGAGCTGCGACAAGGCCCAGAAATCAGGTGCAGCAGTGCTCAACTGACGGAATGTGGTGCAAATGTGGGAGGGGGCTTGCCCCCGATGCAGTGTGTCAGTCACTGAGATGTCGACTGAGACTCTGCCATCGGGAGCAAGCCCCCTCCCACATTTTGATACGCGTCAGTCTGCTGAGGTTGTCAGCGACTGAGATGCTGAGCTTGCAGGTGGTATTGGTAGTGGCGAGCTGCGGCAAGGCCCAGAAATCAGGCGCAGCAGTGCTCAACTGACGGAATGTGATGCAAATGTGGGAGGGGGCTTGCTCTCGATGCAGTGTGTCAGTCACTGAGATGTCGACTGAGACTCTGCCATCGGGAGCAAGCCCCCTCCCACATTTTGATACGCGTCAGTCTGCTGAGGTTGTCAGCGACTGAGATGCTGAGCTTGCAGGTGGTATTGGTAGTGGCGAGCTGCGGCAAGGCCCAGAAATCGGGTGCAGCAGTGCTCAACTGACGGAATGTGGTGCAAATGTGGGAGGGAGCAAGCCCCCTCCCACATTTTGATATGTGTCAGTCTGTTGAGGCTGTCAGCGCCTGGGATGCTGCTACATAGTCCGCCTGGAACTGCGGCGATTCGATCCACGCCAACGCAGCGGCCTCGTCATCGCTGTCAGTGGCCCACTGCCGATATTCAATCAGCGCCGCCAGGATAAAGTCGGTCGCTTCCTCTTCGCCTTCCTGCTCCAGCACCAGCGCCAACAGCGGGTGTGCGAGGAATACCGCGCACAGTGCCTGCTGGCTGATCTCGCCTGCGGTGCGCATCTCGACGAACAGTTCGGTCAAGTCCACCGATTCAAGATCGATGCGGCTGTCGTCGCCGGCGAACGCATCCGGCTTGGCCGCGACGGCGCGCTGGGTGCGGTTTTGCTTGGCCTTGGTCTTTGCCCGCTGGGCGCGTTTTTGCTGCTTGTTCGGCGAAGCCATGGGCTCAACATCCTTGGGTTCTGGATCGGGGTGGAGTATTGAAGCGCAGGTTGGGGCAAATCCCAAGGAAATCCGGGCGGGTTTGGTCGTTCATCGCGCTCGACCACCAGGCCATAGATCAATAGGCTATGCCTTTGTCATCTGCCAGAGCGTCTTCATGACCCGCGATGCCCTTGAGCATAACCAGATCCCATTCTATTTTGTCGCCATCCTGCTGGCCGCTGCCTGTGGTGTGTTCGCGCCTCTAGTGGCTCACGGCTTGAGCGTATTGATCACGCCCGCCATCGCGGTATTGATGTACGCGATGTTCCTGCAGATTCCTTTCCTCGATCTGCGCCAGGGTTTGGGCAATATTCGCTTTGTCTCGGCGTTGTTGCTGGCCAACTTTGTTCTGGTGCCATTGCTGGTGTGGGCGCTGACCCGTGGCCTGCTGGGGCATCCCGGGCTGTTGGTGGGGGCCTTGCTGGTGTTGTTGACGCCCTGTATTGATTACGTGGTGGTGTTCACCCACATCGGCAAGGGCGATTCGCGGTTGATGCTGGCGGCCACACCGTTGCTGTTGCTGTTGCAGTTGGCACTGCTGCCGGTGTACCTGGGTTTTATGCTGGGCGCACACTCGGGTGTGGTGGTTGAGATCGGCCCATTTATCGAGGCATTCCTGTTGTTGATCGTGGTGCCGTTGCTGCTGGCTGTGCTGACGGCCTACCTGGCGCGACGATCAAGGCTGGTCGACAAATGGAGCAGTGCGTGGGCCTGGTTGCCGGTGCCGGCGATGGCCCTGGTGTTGTTCGTGGTGATCGGGTCGCAAATCACATCGGTCATGCGCGACTTCGACCTGTTGCTGCCAGTGCTTGCGATCTACCTGGGCTTCGTACTGCTGGCGCCGTTGATGGGGATCCTGGCTGCGCGACTGTTTGCGCTGCCTGCGCCAAGTGCACGGGCGGTGACGTTCAGTGCTTCGACGCGCAACTCGCTGGTGGTATTGCCATTGGCGCTGGCCTTGCCGGAGGACATGCGCGGGTTGGCTGCCGCGGCGGTGATCCTGCAAACCCTCGTCGAGTTGGTGGCCGAGTTGGTCTACGTTCGCCTGATCCCGGCAGTGGTGTGGCCCGCAAGTCGATAAAAGCGTGAATGTTCAGGTTTGTTCAGGCGCTATTCAGGGCAGTGCTCGGCACCATACGCCAGCGCTTCCCACCTGACAGGTCACCCGATGGATCATCGCAACCGTTTTCGCCTGGAGTCCTTGGGCCTCTTTCTGATCGCCCTGTTGTTGTTCACGTTGGGGATCTGGGATCAGCAGCCTCAGGGCTTTGATGGGCGCTGGGCGCTGTTCATGCAGGAAATGTTTCGCCACGGCGCAAGTTTTTTCCCCACTACTTACGGTCAGCCTTACGCGGACTACCCAGGCACCGCGACCTTCTTCAGTTTTGTATTCGCTCGCTGGTTTGATGCGCCGAACCATCTGGCGAATGTGCTGCCCACCGCGCTTGCATCGGCCGGTGTGATCGCACTGATGTACCGCCTGCTGGCGCCGTTCAGTCGCCCATGGGCATTTTTGACGGTGCTGCTGACGCTGCTCACCACCCAGTTGCTCGAAAAATCGCGCTCGGTCTGCCTGGACCAGATGATCGCGCTGCTGTGTGTCGGCAGTTTCTATCTGCTGCACAGTGGCGAGCGCCTGGGGTCGCGGCTGCGGCAATTGGCGGTGTTCCCGTTGTTCGTCCTGGCCTTTGCCATTCGTGGCCCCCTGGGGTTGATTGAGGTCTGTGGGGTGGTGTGCGTGTATTGGGCGCTGGGCAGGCCGGGCGAACGCGTCCGGCAAGTCCTGATCCACGGCGTTATCGGCCTGGTGCTGCTAACAGTGTGCTGGTGGCTGCTGATGAAGCTTGCGCGATTGAGTGGCGGTGATGCCTTTGCTGATGAAGTGTTCAGGATGCAGGTCGGCGGGCGCCTGGATGAGTCCGGTGAGCCGTTCTATTTCTATTTCCAGCTGAGTTTGTACCGTTACTTCCCGGTGGTGCCGCTGGCGTTAGCCACTCTAGTCGCGCTGCGCCATCGCTGGCCGGAGCGCTGGGTCGACGGGCAGCTGCAACTGCTGGTGCGCCTCGGGGCGTGTGGCTTGATGATTCTGCTCGGGTTGTCGGTGCCGCACTTCAAGCGCGCTTATTACATCTTGCCGATGGTGCCGATGTTTGCGGCTGTCGCGGCCTATGGGCTGCTCCAGGCGCAAGGCTGGCTGTTGGGCGTGCGCCGTTGTTACGAAGGGCTTGTCGCAGCGTTACCGGCGTTGTGCGTGGTTGTGTTGTTTGTGTGTCGGAACGCCTGGCACAAGCAGGGCTATTGGCCGGATATTTCCCTGCCGCTGATGATTGGTGTGTTGGTGGTGTTGCAACTCGCGGCGTTGATTGCCTGGCGCCGGCCGTTGCGTCTGGTATGGCTCAGCGTGATCGCACTGGCGGCGCAATGGTTGTTGCTGGTCGCGGTGATAGAACCGGCCAAGGACCTGCAATTCGACACCCGACGGTTTGTCAGCCAGGTGGAGGCACTGCGTGAGTCGCAGCCGGGCCCTTTGGTATTTGTCGACCTGGCCCGAGACACCTGGGCGGTGCGCTACATGATGAATCTGGATCACGATGAGCAGCCACTGTTTGTCGGGCGTCACCAGCTTGAGAAACTGAGTGAGCTGCCCCGGCCATCCTGGGTGATTGTGCCGCGCAAGGAGACTGCGCTGTTGAAGGGCTCGCCGGTGGAGCAATTGGCGCCAAGCTTTGCGGGGCGGCTGAATGACAATCCGTTGATGGTGTTTTTGCTGAAGTGAGGGGGCAACTTGGCGGGCCTCCTCATGGATAAGGTTTGTCCAGCTGCTCAGGGATAAAGCCTTCTTCGCGCAGGGATTTGATAACCCCTCTGATCAAATAATTATTTGAGAACCCGATTGTGTACTGCCGAGCGCCTGGACTGATGGGAAGCAGCATCCCTTGGTCGACCAGTTTTTTTATTTGATAGGTTCTTTGGGCGGCGGACAGTGTCGGTAGAGCGTCAGCGATATCGCCCGACTTGACCACCTTCAGTTGGATCGCCGTGCTCAGAATTTTCTCTTCAAGAGGCGTTATCCATGCGCGGTCTTTCGCCAATGCAATGGTGGGGGCAAGAATGTGCCTGGTCAGGTAGCGGTAGTCCGTCAGCCTGCTGACTTTCTCTAATTCATCTCTAATGCCTGCCAGCACATACGTACACCAAGCCTCAAGGCCTTCCTTGGTGCCTGTGTCAGCGGTGGAAAGCATCGAGTAATACTTTTCGCGGTCGATACAGAAGACTGCCGTCGGATTCAGGACTCGGCCGCCAGCGCTCACGTTGAAGCCGTACTTCATCAACATTGCGTACGTCAGAAGGCGCACGACGCGGCCATTGCCGTTGCCAAATGGGTGGATCCAGCCAAACCGGTGGTGGGCCAGCGCGACTTTCATCAGATCGTACTTGGGGGCATCCTGCTTATTCACAAAGGCGACGAGTTCTTGCATGTAGCCTGGCACCATCACCGCCTCGGGCGGGAGGTGATCGGACTGGGCAATGCTGACCCCGGACTCGCGGTAAGCACCTGGCGTACGATCACCTTCGCGTTGCAGTCCCTGGACGGTGATTGAGTGAAGCTCTCGAATCGCAAACTCCGTGAGATCAGCGCCGGTCTGCATGATGCTTTCGACGTAGTCCATGGCCTTTTCGATATTCGCAATTTCCCGCAACGGATCTGAAGCCTCGGCTGCCCCTTCGACTTTGCTTTCGATGTAGTCGGCCAGTGTCGTGTGGTTGCCCTCGATACGTGCAGAGCCCAGGCTTTCCAGCGTATGAAACAGGGCTTTCAACTGGAAAAAAACAGCAGGCGGTGTATCGCCACCCAGTTGCAGGCGGCGCAGGTGTTCCAGCTCGCTCAGAACATCAACCAGGCCCGAGTCGAACGAGGGGTTCAATAGCTCCAGATCGTGATGAGCAAACTCGGGCATATGGAAAGTATCTCCAATTGATATTTTGATTATCTCGAAAGCAGGCTGATTTGATGCCCGTAGGGAAGGCGTTAGGGGCCTGATGAGGCCCTACACTATCTCAAAAAAACAGTTCGGATAAGTGAAAAACATCCCCAATGAAACTAGGTCCGGTTGACTTTGGTCAGGGTGCCCAAGCTGTATCCGGACGGGAGCAAGCTATTTGCAGCGATACCCCTCAGGCATCGTCACCGTGTAATTGCGCTGCACGCGGTCCTGGAAGTTCAGGTTCTGCAGGCCCTGCTGTACCAGGAAGGCTTCGACCTTCGCCGCCTGGCAATCGTCGTTATAGGACGATACTCGAAGCACATACACCGCGCGCCTGCTCGCCTCGTCCCGAGCGGTAGCCCGGAAGGTGGTGAGGGTGGTGTAGCCGGTGCGTTCCGATGTGCCTACCGGGCCATAGGAGGTGTTCGGGGTGCTGGTGCAGGTCAGTTGATCGGTCTTTTTCTTGTTCTTCTTGCACTGTGTGGTGGTGCTGTTTGCTACCTGGCCATACTCGGTAGCGGTGTAGCGGTAAGTGACCTGCTTGCTTTCGACATCAAGGGTGATGGTCATTTTGATCGGTGCATGGTTCTTGGGCAGCGTGGTGTCGGTAAAGACATTGCGAAAGCCCTGGTCCTTCATGGCGCTGACCATGTCGCGCAGGTAGTACCGGGCATTGAGTGCGTTTTCGTCGCTGCCCCCGACAGACGTCACCAGTACGGTTGCCTGGCGATCGAAGTGATAGTCCGGATCGGGTGTCGCGTTGATCGCTACGTCCATTTGCGTGGCGCATCCACTGAGTAGTGCAGTCAGCAGTAATAGCGAGCAGAGCAAGAGGCGTGTCATGAAAGAAACCTTACAGCTGTGAATGGGGTAAAGGGTGGACGATTGAAGCCAGTGAAAAACAAGCCTCAATCGCTCTGGGGCTTAGCTTAGCCTGCGCAGGATGGGGTCACGCAAAACACAAAGGGTGCGCGCACCTCGACTTCACCATCCTTGAGAACTGACGCAGGCGGAGCAGGCATTGGCGATGCTGCTGGAAGAGATGCCTGCACGGCAGCAACAAAAAGCTCAGAGCCTGAGTGACTGATCACGCGCTGACGCAACAAGTTGCCGTGGGCATCGATGATGAATTCAATATTGACCTGGCCTTCCAGCCCCTGCGCCTGAGCGTTTGCCGGGTAAAATTTGAACAGTTGTATATGGCTTATCAACTGTTGTTCCCATAGCTGCTGTTCTGCCAGTTGCTCTGGGGAAGGGGTTCTTGCGCAGGCGCCAAGCAGCAGGGCAAGTGCGATCCAGCAATACTTCATACATATTTCCTTGAGCATTTTTTGCGTCCGTACTATCTGGCGCCACAGAGTATTCAAATCCAGGCGCTTGGAAGGCTCACTCCCTCGACGGCTCTCTCGATGGGCCTGATCGGTGCCGGTATCGTGATTGCCTTTATTCAAGGCGCTCCTGCTCGGCATCCGGGTCCAAGGTGATCCAGAGCACATTAAATCGCAGGCAATAAAAAACCCCAAGGAACACATTGTTCCTTGGGGTTTCTCGGTATTTTGGTGCCCAGAGACGGAATCGAACCGCCGACACGGGGATTTTCAATCCCCTGCTCTACCGACTGAGCTATCTGGGCAACGGGGCGCATTAAACGGGTTTTTCAGGGGGTCGTCAAGCAAGTTTTCAAAAAATATTTAATTATTACCGTCGCTTACGTGCCGACCCCGGTTTTTGATCAATTATTGAGCAGGTGGCACGTAACCTTCGGCTTGGGCGTATTCCTCGCCGGAAAAGAACTTATCCATTTCGCCGGCCAGGTATTTGCGGTCTTCGGCGTTCATCATGTTCAGGCGTTTTTCGTTGATCAGCAGGGTCTGGTGTTTCAACCAGTCACCCCAGGCTTTGGCGGAGACGTGGTCGTAGATGTCCTGGCCCTTGGCACCTGGGTACGGAGGGCGTTCCAGGGCTGGCAGTTCTTCTTTGTACTTGCGGCAGATAACGGTGCGGGTCATGACGAAACTCCTGCGTTCAATGCTTGCGCCGCGCGCTTCAGCAGTTTTTTCACCGGGGCGGCAAGGCCCAGGCGCGGCGGGGTGGCGAGGTTATACCAAAGCCAGTCGGCCTCGGCCACGTGATGGGCGGATTCCTCGACCTGGACCAGCCAGGGTTCGATAGCCAGCTGGAAGTGGCTGAAGGTGTGGATCAGCCCCGGCAGTTCCTGATGCTTGCCCAGTGCGAGGGCGTGCTGGTTGGCCAGGTGGTCGAGGTCGCTCAGGTCATCCAGCTCGGGCAAGCTCCACAAACCGCCCCACAGGCCCGTGGAAGGGCGACGGTAAAGCAGGATCGCGCCCTCGGCGTTCGCCAGCATGGGCATCAGCGTGCGCTTTTGCGGGATGGTCTTGCGTGGCTTGGGGATCGGGTAACGCGTCTCCAGGCCGAGCATGTGGGCTTCGCAGCCTTTTTCCAGCGGGCACAGCAAGCAACTGGGCTTGCTGCGGGTGCAGAGCGTGGCGCCCATGTCCATCATCGCCTGGGTGTAGGCGTTGACGCGCTCAAAGGGTGTAAAGCGCTCTGCGGTGGCCCACAGTTGTTTGGCCACCTTGGGCTCGCCCGGGTAGCCCTCCTGCGCGGTAAAGCGTGCCAGCACGCGCTTGACGTTGCCGTCGAGGATCGGCGCGCGCAGGCCCATGCTCAGGCTGGCTATCGCACCGGCAGTCGATAGGCCGATGCCCGGCAGTTCGGTGAGCTTTTCGACGTCGCGGGGGAATTCGCCGCCGTACTCGGCCACCACGATCCTGGCGGTCTTCTGCAGGTTGCGCGCCCGGGTGTAGTAGCCCAGGCCGGTCCACAGGTGCAGCACTTCGTCTTCCGGTGCGGCGGCCAGGGCTTCGACCGTCGGCAGGGATGCCATGAACCGGTCGAAGTAATTGAGCACAGTGCTCACCTGGGTCTGTTGCAGCATGATCTCCGACACCCACACCCGGTACGGGGTGATGCCCTGTTGCCAGGGCAGGTCATGGCGGCCGTGACGGTCGTACCAATCCAGCACCGCCTCTGAAAACTGCTCGTTTCTCATCGGTTGAACAGGCCTTTCAATGCGTCTTTGAGCTTGGGATTAACCTTGTCGAGCTTCTCCTCCAGCTTCTCGTTCAGGCGATTGCCGGCAGCCTTGAGGGCGACCTGGCCCAGGCCGTCCTTGTCCAGACGGCAGGCCTTGGCGCCAAGCTCCAGCGGGCCACGGCAGCGCAGCGGCACTTCAATGCCCTGGAAGTTGGCGCCGACCTGGCAGGCCGGGTCCGGCACCTCGCGCTTGTCGCCTTCGACAATGATGCCGACGCGGTAGTCCATGCCCAGCACGCGCAAGTCGACATCGCCGTTGCCATTGACCGTCAGCCCTGGGATACGCACTTTCAGGTCAGGGTTGCTGGCCACGCCGTTACGCAACGTCAGGTTGCCGCGCAGTTCCTGGAAGGGGGTGTCCTTGCCCGGTGGCGTGCTGGCCAGGGTCTTGCGGTTGAGCAGGGCGATACCGGTGCAGACCTGTTGCTCGATATTGGCGTTGAGCAACACACCGTTATTGATCACAAAGCTGGCGGTGCCGTTGAGGCTGTCGATCAGTGCCTTCTGGCTGTTGCCACGCCCGGTCAGGTTGCTGTCCAGGGTGACCTGGCCTTTGACCGGCGGGTTTTTCCCTTGGGCCTGCAGGATTTTCTCAACCGGTACTTGCTTGATATGGGTTTGCATGGCCAGAAACGGGAGATCCTGGCGCACATCGAGCGTGCCATTGGCCTGGAAGGTACCGTTGTAGAGACCACCGCTCAGGGTGTCGAGCTTGAGCTGGCCGTCGATGCCGGAGGCTTTCAGCGCCGCGTTCTGGATCGGCAGCTGGCTCAGGGTCAATTGTCCGAACGCAAGGTCGGCGTCGATATCCAGGCTGCGCAGGCGGGTCAGCGGCAGCAGCTTGTCGGTGCTCCAGGCGCCTTTGGTCGGGGCGTCCGGCAGTGGCGTGTTGCCGCCGGCTGCCATCGCACCGGCCTCGCTGTTCTGCACTTCGGCCTGGCGAGCGGCGGTTGCGCCTTTGGCGGCTTCTGATTTGGCCGGCAAGTAGTTGTCGGCATTGAAGGTATCGGCCTTGAGCTGTACGCGCAGCGACTGCTTGGCGAAATCATCGACAGCGACACGGCCGCTGAAGGTGCTTTCGTCGAGTTTCAGGTTCAGATTTTCCAGGGCGACGCTGGTGGGCGTGCCCTTGAGGCGACTCACCAGCTCGACCTTGCTCAGGCTGCCAGGGGCCATGGCCGGCAGCGGGTGGCCGACGCTCTCAAGGAACTTGGCCAGATCGAACTGGGCCACAGACAACGCACCACTGACCTGCGGGGTCTTGTCCAGGTCGTTGACCTTCAGTTCGCCCAAGGCGCGCAACTGGTTGGCCGACAGTTTCAGGTTGGTCCATTCGGCGACGTTGGCCGCCAGATCCACCAACAATTGGCCCTGGGTGGAGAAACTCACGGTCTTGCCTTGCAGCGGCTCGCCGGTGGCTTCGCCGCTCAGGCGCATGTCTTCGAACTGGTAGCGCTTGAGGGCACGCTGGATGCGCAAGTTGCCGTTCAGCTCGGTCTTGACGCGCATCAGTGGCTGGTTGCTGCCCAGGAACGCGGTGAGTTTGAGCGGAATGCTGGCGCCCTCGTGGATGGCCCCGGCGCTCAACTGGATGCTCTCGGCACTCAATTGCTTGCCGGTCTGTTCATCGGTGTATTCAACGCGAGCGTTGTTGATGGTCAGGCTGTCGATGTCCAGGCGGATCGGCTGCGGGGGTTTTTCCGGTTTGGTTTCAGCCACCGGTTCGACGGGGGCCGGCGCAGGGGTATCCGTGGTTTCGTCGGGCAGGTTCTTGCCGATGTCTTCCCAGTTGCCATGGCCTTGCTTGTCGCGGTTCAGGCGCAGGTTCAGGCCCTCGACACGCACATCGCTCATCTGCACTTCGCGGCGAAGCAGCGGCAGTACGCGTACCGACAGGCCCAGCATCTGCAAATCGGCGAAAGGTTGAGTCGGTGCGGTCAGGGTCGCGACGCTGGCCTCGTGCAACTCCAGGCCCAGCCAGGGGAACAGGCTCCAGCCGATATCGCCATTGAGCGTCAGCTCGATGTGGGCCTTGTCGCGGGCTATCTGGCGAATTTCTTCTTTGTAGTCGTTGGGATCGAAGAGGTGGGTCAGGGCAAAGCCGAGCGCCACAATGATCAGCAACAGCCCGAGAAGTACCAGACCCAGGATTTTGCCGAACGCTTTCATGGGCGAGTCCTTGTATGTCGATTTCAAAATTTAGCCGAAGAGTATAACGCCCGACGGCCTGCGTCAGTTCACGGATCGTTACATTGTATCCAGGAGCTCGGAAATGGGATTTTGACGTCAGAAAAGTACAGATAATCCAAAAAAGGTAGTGGCAGTTTGATTTTTCTGTCATCCACTGATGCTAATCTCTGCACGTTCGTCCGCCTTCTGCGACGTATCGTCGCGCTTTAAATGGAGCTTCACTCAAAAAAACGGCCACGCTTTGCGTGCAAGGCCGAGGAGGAGAGCGCCTGACGGACGCATACCAATAACTGGGGGAAACACCAATGAGCACTAGCACTGTGGCCGGCACCGCCGCCGCACAGCCTGCGTTCCTGTCCAAGGAGCGCATCATCGCCAAGCCGGGGTTCAACCGCTGGCTGGTTCCACCGGCCGCCCTGGCCATCCACCTGTGCATCGGCATGGCCTACGGCTTCTCGGTGTTTTGGCTGCCGTTGTCCAAAGCGCTGGGTATCACCGCACCGGTCGCCTGCGCGCCAGACATGAGCTTTATCGCCCAGGTCTTCTCGTCCCAATGCGACTGGCCCATCTCCATGCTGGGCTGGATCTACACCTTGTTCTTCATCTTTCTGGGCTGCTCGGCCGCGATCTGGGGCGGCTGGCTCGAACATGCCGGGCCACGCAAGGCCGGTGTGGTCTCGGCGTTGTGCTGGTGCGGTGGTCTGCTGATCTCGGCGCTGGGCATCTATACCCACCAGATCTGGCTGATGTGGATCGGCTCCGGTGTCATTGGCGGTATCGGCCTGGGCCTGGGCTATATCTCGCCCGTTTCGACCTTGATCAAGTGGTTCCCGGACAAGCGCGGCATGGCTACCGGCATGGCGATCATGGGCTTTGGCGGCGGCGCGATGGTGGGTGCGCCCCTGGCTGCGGCACTGATGGGCCATTTCTCTTCGCCGACCAGCGTAGGTGTATGGCAGAGCTTTGTGGTCATGGCGGCGATTTACTTCGTGTTCATGATCGGTGGCGCACTGCTGTATCGCGTTCCGCCGACCGGCTGGAAGCCTGAGGGCTGGACCGCGCCGGCGAAAAAAGCCAGCAACGCGATGATCACTCACCGTCACGTGCATGTGAATGTCGCGTGGAAAACCCCGCAATTCCGCCTGGTATGGCTGGTGCTGTGCCTGAACGTATCGGCCGGTATCGGCATCCTCGGCATGGCCTCGCCACTGTTGCAGGAAGTGTTCGGCGGCAAGTTGCTGGGTGTTGATGTGCCATTTGGCCAGCTGGATGCCGGTCAGCTTGCCTCCATTGCAGCCATTGCCGCTGGTTTTACCGGCCTGTTGAGCCTGTTCAACATCGGTGGCCGGTTCTTCTGGGCGTCGTTCTCCGACTACCTGGGACGTAAGAATACCTACTTTGTGTTCTTCGCCCTGGGCTTTGCCCTGTACGCGCTGATCCCGAACCTGGGGCATCTGGGCAACGTGGCGCTGTTCGTGGCGGCGTTCTGCATCATCCTGTCGATGTACGGCGGTGGTTTTGCGACGGTTCCGGCTTACCTGGCCGACTTGTTCGGTACCCAGATGGTCGGTGCTATTCACGGTCGCCTGTTGACCGCCTGGGCTGCTGCGGGCGTGTTGGGGCCGGTACTGGTGAACTACCTGCGTGAATATCAGCTGAGCATCGGCGTTGAACGCGCCGCGGCGTATGACATCACCTTGTACATCCTTGCCGGTCTGCTGGTGCTGGGTTTCATCTGCAACCTGCTGGTACGCCCGGTGGCCGACAAGTACTTCATGACCGATGCCGAACTGGCCGCCGAACAGGCGCTCGGGCATGACAAGGGTGCCGATGCGTCCACCGTGCTGGAGTGGAAGGCCTCCGCCGCCAGCAAGCCGTTGGCGATCGCCGCCTGGCTGGTGGTGGGTATTCCGTTGGCGTGGGGTGTGTGGGTGACCCTGCAGAAGACCGCGGTACTGTTCCACTAACACTGCAAAACCCTTGTGGGAGGGGGCTTGCTCCCGATGGCGGCGCATCAGTCAGTGCATTGTTGACTGATCTACCGCTATCGGGAGCAAGCCCCCTCCCACATTGGTTATGCATGTATGCACATGTCTAACCCCGACACGCCGTCAGTCTTATCCCCTTCGATGTTTCTGTTTGGCGCCCGCGCCCCTATAATGGCTGCCTTTTTCGCCCAATGATTTTGCGGAGCTGGTGATGGCCGAACGTAAGGCGTCTGTCGAGCGCGACACTCTGGAAACCCAGATCAAAGCCTCGATCAACCTGGATGGCACCGGAAAGGCCCGATTTGATATCGGTGTCCCTTTTCTTGAGCACATGCTGGACCAGATCGCCCGTCATGGGCTGATCGACCTGGATATCGTCGGCAAGGGCGACCTGCACATCGACGACCACCACATGGTGGAAGACGTGGGCATAACCCTCGGCCAGGCATTTGCCAAGGCCATCGGCGACAAGAAAGGCATCCGTCGCTACGGTCATGCCTATGTTCCGCTGGATGAAGCGCTGTCGCGTGTGGTGATCGACTTCTCCGGGCGCCCAGGCCTGCAGATGCACGTGCCCTACACCCGCGCCAACGTGGGCCGTGGCTTTGATGTGGACCTGTTCCAGGAATTCTTCCAGGGCTTCGTCAACCACGCACTTGTCAGCCTGCATATCGACAACCTGCGCGGCACCAACACCCACCACCAGATCGAAACCGTGTTCAAGGCTTTCGGCCGCGCGTTGCGCATGGCTGTGGAAGTCGATGAGCGCATGGGCGGGCAAATGCCGTCGACCAAGGGCGTCCTGTAATGCAGACGGTCGCGGTTATCGACTACGGCATGGGCAACCTGCACTCGGTGGCCAAGGCCCTCGAGCACGTAGGCGCCGGCAAGGTGCTGATCACCAGCGATGCCAACGTGATTCGCGAAGCCGACCGTGTGGTGTTCCCCGGTGTTGGCGCGATTCGCGATTGCATGGCCGAAATCCGCCGCCTGGGCTTTGACAGCCTGGTGCGCGAGGTCAGCCAGGATCGTCCATTCCTCGGTATCTGCGTCGGCATGCAAGCCTTGCTCGACAGCAGTGAGGAGAACGGCGGCGTCGATTGCATCGGTATGTTTCCCGGCCAGGTGAAGTTCTTCGGCAAAGACTTGCATGAAGACGGTGAGCATTTGAAGGTCCCGCACATGGGCTGGAACGAGGTGCGCCGCACCGTCGACCACCCGCTGTGGCACGAAATCCCGGACATGGCGCGTTTCTACTTCGTGCACAGCTACTGCATCGCTGCCGGTAACCCGCGCCAGGTGGTGGGTGGCGGGCACTATGGTGTCGACTTCGCCGCAGCGCTGGCCGAAGGTTCGCGTTTTGCCGTGCAATTCCACCCGGAAAAGAGCCATACCCATGGCCTGCAATTGCTGCAGAACTTCGCCGCGTGGGATGGTCGCTGGTAAATGGCCAGGAAACCGAAGCCGCCGATCTTGAACCTCACGCCCGAGCAGGAGCGTGAGGCAACCGACAAGATCAAGCGTTTCATGGAAGACCGCTTCGAGCTCAAGCTGGGCTCGTTCGAGGTCGCTGAGATTCTTGAGCTGTTCACCACCGAAGTGGCACCGCACTATTACAACAGGGCGATTTTCGACACGCAGACGCTCCTTAAGGAAAGGTTCGAAAGCATCGAAAGCGACTTGTGGTCGCTTGAGAAGCCCTGATTTCCCAAGCATTGCTGAATATCGAATAAGGTTTGCCAGATGCTGATTATCCCCGCTATCGATCTCAAGGACGGCGCTTGTGTACGCCTGCGCCAGGGCCGCATGGAAGATTCCACGGTGTTCTCCGACGACCCGGTGAGCATGGCCGCCAAATGGGTGGAAGGTGGCTGCCGTCGTTTGCATCTGGTGGACTTGAACGGTGCCTTCGAAGGTCAGCCGGTCAATGGTGAGGTGGTCACCGCGATTGCCAAGCGCTACCCGAACCTGCCGATCCAGATCGGCGGCGGCATTCGCTCCCTGGAAACCATCGAGCATTACGTCAAAGCTGGCGTGAGCTACGTGATCATCGGCACCAAGGCCGTGAAAGACCCGGCCTTCGTCGCCGAAGCCTGCCGTGCGTTCCCTGGCAAGGTCATCGTTGGCCTGGATGCCAAAGACGGCTTCGTGGCTACCGACGGCTGGGCTGAGATCAGCACCGTGCAGGTGATCGACCTGGCCAGGCAGTTCGAAGCCGACGGCGTGTCCGCCATTGTTTATACCGATATCGCCAAAGACGGCATGATGCAGGGCTGCAATGTGCCGTTCACCGCAGCCTTGGCAGCTGCTACGAAGATTCCGGTGATCGCTTCCGGCGGCATTCACAACCTGGGCGATATCAAGTCGCTGCTGGACGCCAAGGCGCCTGGCATCATCGGCGCCATCACTGGCCGTGCGATTTACGAAGGCACCCTGGACGTTGCGCAAGCCCAGGCTTACTGCGACGCCTACAACGGCTGAGGACTGACCATGGCGCTGGCCAAACGCATCATCCCTTGCCTGGACGTCGACAACGGTCGGGTGGTCAAGGGCGTCAAGTTCGAGAACATCCGCGATGCCGGCGACCCGGTGGAAATCGCCCGTCGCTACGATGAGCAAGGTGCCGACGAGATTACCTTTCTCGACATTACCGCCAGCGTCGATGGCCGCGACACCACATTGCATACCGTCGAGCGCATGGCCAGCCAGGTGTTCATCCCGTTGACTGTGGGCGGTGGCGTGCGCACTGTGCAAGACATCCGCAACCTGCTCAATGCCGGCGCGGACAAGGTCTCGATCAATACTGCCGCGGTATTCAACCCCGAGTTCGTCGGTGAAGCCGCGCAACACTTTGGCTCGCAGTGCATCGTGGTTGCCATCGACGCCAAGAAGGTCTCCGGCCCGGGCGAAACCCCGCGCTGGGAGATCTTCACCCACGGCGGGCGCAAACCTACCGGGCTGGACGCGGTGGAGTGGGCGATGAAGATGGAAGGCTTGGGCGCCGGTGAAATCCTGCTGACCAGCATGGACCAGGACGGCATGAAAAACGGCTTCGACCTGGGCGTGACCCGCGCTATCAGCGATGCACTGGGTATCCCGGTGATCGCCTCCGGTGGCGTCGGTAACTTGCAGCATTTGGCCGACGGTGTTATCGAAGGCCATGCCAGCGCAGTGCTGGCGGCGAGTATTTTCCACTTTGGTGAATACACCGTACCTGAGGCCAAGGCCTACATGGCAGCGCGCGGTATCGTCGTTCGCTAAACGCTGCTGGACACCATGGCAGGCTCGCGGCACTCTCTGCGCTTGCCATGGATTCCGGTAGCCTTCATGTTCAAACACCTGCTGCTCGCCCTCGCCAGTACCTCCATGCTCATGGCTGGTACGGCCCAAGCCGAAGAGCCGTCTGACGCCTCCCTGGTGCTGCTGACGGAAAATTTCCCGCCCTACAACATGGCGAAAAACGGCAAGAACTTCGCCAAGGACGAGAACATCGAAGGCATCGCCGTGGACATTGTGCGCGAAACCTTCCAGCGCGCCGGCATTTCCTACAACCTTACGTTGCGTTTTCCTTGGGAGCGAATCTACAAGCTCGCCCTGGAAAAGCCTGGTTACGGTGTATTTGTGATGGCGCGGCTGCCGGACCGTGAAGCCTTGTTCAAATGGGTCGGCCCCATCGGGCCGGACGATTGGGTATTACTGGCCAAGGCCGACAGCACGATCCAGCTCAACGAGCTTGAGCAAGCCCGCCGCTACAGGATCGGCGCTTACAAGGGCGACGCGATTGCGGAAACCTTGGGAAAACAGGGGCTCAATCCGGTTGTCGCTCTGCGCGATCAGGACAATGCGCAAAAGCTCATGGACGGCCAGATCGACCTGTGGGCCACCGGCGATCCCGCCGGGCGTTACCTGGCGCGCCAGGTTGGTGTGAGCGGGCTCAAGACGGTGTTGCGGTTCAACAGTGCGCAGCTTTATTTGGCGTTGAACAGGGAAGTGCCTGATGAGGTGGTCGCCAAGCTCCAGGCGGCGCTGGATGAGTTGCGCAAGAGCGGTCGTGTAGACGAAATCATGGCGCGTTACCTCTGAAGTTGGCAGTTGCGCAGAATAAACGCGGTCAAAATGTGGGAGGGGGCTTGCCCCGATAGCAGTAGATCAGCCAATACATTTACAGCTGACACACCGCCATCGGGGGCAAGCCCCCTCCCACATTGAATCTTCGCTGCCTTCATTTAGCGGTAAATGCCGTTTTTGCCGTGGGCACTCATGGCCCGATTACTGCGCACGCTGATCATCAGCTTGATATCGATCCAGTCGATACCCTGGGCCTTGAGCTTGGGCAGCTCGCGCTCCAGCACCGCCAGGGTCTGTGGGTAAGGGTGCCCGATCATCACCGCCGAACCCTGCTTATGCGCCAGCTTGATTGCGGTTTGCAGTTGGGTGGTAATTGCTGCCTCGGTGCGTTCGTCATCGAGGAACACATCCCGCGAAACATGCGCCAAGCCGATTTTCTGCGCCTCGGCGGCGGCGACGGTCTGCGCGCTGGTGCGGCTGTCCACGAAGAACTTGTGGCGCCGTTGTAGCTCGGCCATCAACCACGCCATGGCCTGCGGTTGCGCGGTCATGCGGCTGCCCATGTGGTTGTTGATGCCGGCGGTATAGGGCACAGCCTGGAACGCGGCGTCCAGGCGCTTGCCGAGTTCCTCCACCGGTAACTCGGGGTGCCAGGCGAAGGGGCCGGTGGCCGGGTCCATGGGCATGTGCAGGATCACGATCTTGCCGGCCTTGTGCGCCTCGCGGGCGAATTCGGCGGCATGGGGCGTGTCGGGCATGATCGCGGCGGTCACCGGGCCGGGCAGCGCAAGTACACGGCGATCGCGCGGCAGGTTTTGCCCCAGGTCGTCGATGATGAGAGTCAGGTAGGCTTTGTGGGGTTCGCCGGCAGGGGCCGCGTGAGCGACCCCTGCCAGGCTGCACAGCACAGCGATGATCAGGGCAAAACGCATGATCAACGGCTGCGCGTGATGCTCAGGCCCTTGAGCAGGCTCAGTGCCTGGGCCAGTTGGTAGTCATCGTCCTGCGGCATCGGCTTGGCCTTGGCGCCACTGCCGGTAGGCTGGTCGGCGCCGCCGTTGCCATTGCCCAGGTGACCCTGCAGGTCGGCCTCCTTGTAGTACTCGCCGTCGATCTCGTTGGTGATCTTGGCCCTGCGCACTTCGATGTCCGGCACGATGCCTTGGGCCTGGATCGAGCGGCCGTTCGGTGTGTAATACAGCGCTGTGGTGATTTTCAATGCGCGTTCGTTGTTCAACGGCAACACCGTCTGCACCGAACCTTTGCCAAAACTGGTGGTGCCCATCAGCACGCCGCGCTTGAGGTCTTGCAGCGCGCCGGCGACGATTTCCGACGCTGAGGCACTGCCGCCGTTGATCAGCACCGCCAGTGGCACGTTTTCGCTCAGGTCGTTGCCGGTGGCCGAGAAGCGCAGTTCGGAATTGGCGATACGGCCTTTGGTATAAACGATCAGGCCCTTGGTGACAAAGTGGTCGACCACCTCAACTGCCGACTGCAATACGCCGCCGGGGTTGTTGCGCAGGTCGAGCACGATGCCGTTGAGTTTCTTGCCATTGTCTTTGCGCAGCTTGGCCAGGGCCTTGGCCACTTCGTCGCCGGTCTTGACCTGGAACTGGGTGATACGGATGTAGCCGTAGCCCGACTCCAGCAACTGGCTCTTCACGCTCTTGACCGTGATGGTCGCGCGGGCCAGGGTCACGTCAAACGGGTTGCCGCCGTCGCGTACCAGGGTCAGGGTGATTTTCTGGCCGAGCTTGCCGCGCATCTTGTCGACGGCCTCGGTCATGCTCTGGCCACGGGTCGGCTGGCCGTTGATCTTCACGATCAGGTCGCCAGCCTGGATACCGGCCTTGGACGCAGGGGTATCATCGATGGGCGAGACCACTTTGATCTGGCCGTCTTCGGAGCCCACTTCGATGCCCAGGCCGCCGAACTCACCGCTGGTGCTTTCCTGCAGCTCGGCGAAATCTTCCGGGCCCAGGTAGGCGGAGTGCGGGTCGAGGTTGCTGAGCATGCCCTTGATGGCATTTTCCAGCAGGGCCTTGTCGTCTACGGGTTCGACATACGCTGCCTTGATCCGGTCCATGACCTCGGCAAAGGTGCGCAGCTCATCCAGCGGCAACGGCGCCTTGGTGGTCGCGGCCATTGCAGCGGGTGCAGCCTGGTCGGCAAAAGCCAGAGGCGCGCCGATCACCAGGGCGATCGTCAGGGCCAGCGAAGTGAGGCGGGACAAATGCAGCATGTCGAACGAACTCCTAATGTAGATGCGGCCCTATCCTTGGGAACGGCACCATTGTGCGGGATCGCTCGGGCGACCCTGCTGACGAATAGCGAAGTACAGCGCCGGTGTGTCCTGGCCGCCACTGTTACCGACAGTGGAGATGGATTCACCGGCTTTTACAACATCACCTGCCGACTTGAGTAATGTCTGATTGTGGCCGTAAAGGCTCAAATAGCCATTTCCATGGTCGAGAATCACCAGTAAACCGGCGCCCCGCAGCCAATCGGCAAACACCACGCGCCCACCGTGAACGGCATGGACCTGGCTGCCGGCTGAGGCGCTGATCATCACCCCATCCCACTTGGCGCGGGTGTCATCGCCACGGGTTTCCCCAAAGCGTGCCAATAGTCGACCATCAACCGGCCATGGAAGTTTGCCCCGTGCCGAAGCAAAAGGGCCGCCGAACGACTCGCCGCTGCTGGAAACCAGCGGGCCGGGGCTGGCGCGCGCGGGTTTGCGCGGTGCTGGCGCGTCGCTGGTGGCAGCCAGTTCGGCCTCACGCTGGCGCTTTTTTTCCGCTTCCTGCTGGGCGATCAGCGCTTTTTGCCGCGCTTCTTCGGCCTCGCGTGCCTGGCGGGCCAGGGTTTCTTCGATGGTCTTGAGCACTTTGGCCAGGTCGGCCTGATCCTGCTCGCGGGCCTGGAGCTTGGCGTCGCGGGCCTTTACATCGCTGTTGAGCTTGGCCAGGGCCTGCTGGCGCTCCTTGCGCACCTTGTCCAACTGGTCGCGCTGAACGTCGAGGGCGCTTTTCTGGTCGAGCAGTTGCGATTGCTGGTCGGCAATTTCCTGCTCGACATTGGCCAATTGGCGCAGGGTTTCATTGAAACCCTTCAATTGCGCCAGGCGCGCCTGGCTCAGGTAATCGTAATAGGTGAGGGTGCGGGCGAATTTTTCCGGGTTCTGCTGGTTGAGCAGCAGCTTGAGGTATTCCTGGCGACCGCTCTGGTAGGCGGCACGGGCCTGGATCGCGATCAGGCGTTGCTGTTCAACGCGTGCGCTCTGGAGTTTTTTTTTCTCAGCGTCGAGTCGCTCCAGTTCCGACTCGCTCTTCTTTAGTTCTTTTTGCAGCTCCTGGACCTGCTTCTCAAGCTTGCCCATTTCGGTTTCGGTGCCGCGCAGGTCTTTTTGCACCCCGGATTTTTCTTCCTGGAGCTTGCCGAGCAGCTTTTTCAGCTCGGTAATGTCCTGACGCGTAGCGTCCAACTGTTGTTGGGTTTGTGCGCGCTCATCGGCAAACGCCGGTTGAAGCAGGCAGACAAGAGCAAGGGTTATCAAGGCGCGAAGCATAGAGGCGGGCGACACCAGGGGAAAAGGACGGCCTAGTATGCCCGCCAAGCGCTGCAAAAAAAACGCCCAATTGGGGAGTTACGGCAAGATAGGTGCCGAGTGGCGGTGGTATGGCAAAAAGACATCTATCAAACACCACAAAACCAATGTGGGAGGGGCGGTGCGACGATTCGACTTGCTCCCGATTGCGGTGGGTCAGCTACCTATGAGCTGACTGATAAACCGCTATCGGGAGCAAGCCCCCTCCCACATTTAGATCAGACCAGGATCGAGGTCCCAGTCATCTGTTCAGGCTTCTCCAGCCCCATCAGCATCAGCATGGTCGGCGCCACATCCGCCAGCACGCCACCTTCACGCACTTTCAGGTCACGTTTGCCGACATAGATGAACGGCACCGGCTCGGTGGTGTGGGCGGTGTGTGCCTGGCCGGTGGACTCGTCGGACATCTGCTCGCAGTTGCCATGGTCTGCGGTGATCAGCGCTTCGCCGCCGACTTTGTCCAGGGCGTCGACAATGCGGCCAACGCACAGGTCCAGGCATTCAACGGCCTTGACCGCCGCTTCCAGGTTACCGCTATGGCCGACCATGTCGCCGTTGGCGTAGTTGACGACGATCACGTCGTAACGCTGGTTGTCGATGGCATCGACGATTTTGTCGGTCACTTCCGGCGCACTCATTTCCGGCTGCAGGTCGTAGGTGGCGACTTTTGGCGATGGGATCAGGATGCGCTCTTCGCCCGGGAACGGTTCTTCACGGCCACCGGAGAAGAAGAACGTCACGTGGGCGTACTTCTCGGTCTCGGCGATGCGCAGCTGGGTCTTGCCGTTTTTCGCCAGGTAATCACCCAGCACGTTTTCCAGGCTGCCCGGGGCGAACGCCGACGGGGCCGGGATGTTGGCGGCGTACTGGGTGAGCATGACGAACTCGATTTTCGGCTGGCGTGCGCGCTCGAAGTCCTTGAAACCTTCATCGACGAACACATGGCTCAGCTCGCGGGCACGGTCGGCACGGAAGTTCATGAATACTACGGCGTCGCCGTCTTCGACCTTCACCGGCTCGCCGATGGTGGTGGCCTTGACGAACTCATCGCTCTCGCCACGGGCGTAGGCCGCTTCCAGGCCTTCCTGGGCCGTGGCGGCATTGAATTCGGCCTGGCCGTCGACGATCAGGTTGTAGGCCTGGGACACGCGGTCCCAGCGGTTGTCGCGGTCCATGGCGAAGTAACGGCCCACCAGGCTGGCGATGCGGCCCTTGCCGAGGGCGGCGAAGGTGGTGTCGAGCAGTTCGATGGACGATTGCGCGCTTTTCGGCGGGGTGTCGCGACCGTCGAGGAAGGCGTGCAGGTAGATCTTGTCGGCGCCGCGCTTGAAGGCCAGTTCGGCCATTGCCACCAGATGATCCTGATGGCTGTGTACGCCGCCGTCCGACAGCAGGCCCATGAAATGCACGGCCTTGCCGGCGGCCACGGCTTTATCGACCGCGGCGCAGATGGTCGGGTTCTCGAAGAACTCGCCATCGCGGATCGCTTTGGTGACGCGGGTGAAGTCCTGGTATACCACTCGTCCGGCGCCGAGGTTCATGTGGCCGACTTCCGAGTTGCCCATCTGGCCGTCCGGCAGGCCCACGTCCATGCCGGAACCGGAGATCAATCCGTTGGGGACGGTAGCGCTCAGGCGGTCCAGCACGGGCTTGTTGGCCGAGTACACGGCGTTGTCGTGGTGGCTTTCACTGTGTCCGAAGCCATCGAGAATTATCAGGACCAAAGGTTTAGGCGTGGTAGTCATAGATCCTCTCGCGGCGGTAATAAAGGAAGACAATGGAAAAGGGAGTGGCAGTTTAAAGCGAAGTTCCGAGCGCGTCACCGCTTTACGGGGGTTGGCCCTCCTTGGCGGCTGTGTATACTTACCGCCATTTTAACGCCCTGGAACCTCCTTGATGGTTGATCACCTGATTGCATTTGCCACTGCCCACTACCTGCTCGTGGGTGCCTTCGTCATCCTGCTGGCGTTGCTGATCGCACATGAACTGAGCCGCGGTGGTCGCAGCCTGAGCACGTCGGAGCTGACCGCGCTGGTCAACAAGGATGAGGCCGTTGTCGTCGATATTCGCCCGGCCAAGGATTATGCCGCCGGCCATATCGTTGGTGCCCTTAACATCCCGCAGGATAAGCTGATTGCACGCTTGGCCGAGCTGGAAAAATACAAGGCCAAGACCATCATTCTGGTCGACGCCCAAGGCCAGCACTCCGGCACCCACGCCCGCGAGATGCTCAAGACCGGCTTCACCGCCGCCAAGCTGTCGGGTGGTATCAGCAGCTGGCGTGGCGATAACCTGCCGTTGGTGAAGTGAAATGAATAAGGTTGTCGTGTATTCCAGCGATTGGTGCCCTTACTGCATGCGGGCCAAGGCCCTGCTTGAGAAAAAGGGTGTTGCCTTCGAAGAGATCAAGGTCGATGGCAAGCCCCAAGTGCGCGCCGAAATGGCCCAGAAGGCCGGCCGCACGTCGGTCCCGCAGATCTGGATCGGCACCCGGCATATCGGTGGTTGCGATGACCTGTTCGCTCTGGAGCGCGCCGGTAAACTTGATGCGCTGCTGTCCGTCTGACTGCTAACCCCTTAAGAACCCCAAGATAAAGAAGGATCTGCGATGACTGATCAACAGAACACCGAAGCAGCGCAAGACCAAGGCCCACAGTTTTCGCTGCAGCGCATCTACGTGCGTGACCTGTCGTTCGAAGCGCCGAAAAGCCCGGCGATCTTCCGTCAGGAATGGACCCCAAGCGTTGCCTTGGACTTGAACACCCGTCAGAAAGCCCTGGAAGGCGACTTCCACGAAGTGGTGCTGACCCTGTCGGTCACCGTCAAGAACGGCGAAGAAGTGGCCTTCATCGCTGAAGTGCAACAGGCCGGTATCTTCCTGATCCAGGGCCTGGACGAAGCGTCCATGAGCCACACACTGGGCGCGTTCTGCCCGAACATCCTGTTCCCGTACGCCCGTGAGACCCTGGACAGCCTGGTCACCCGTGGCTCGTTCCCGGCACTGATGCTGGCTCCGGTGAACTTCGATGCCCTGTACGCCCAAGAGCTGCAGCGCATGCAACAGGAAGGCGCGCCGACGGTTCAGTAATCTCGAACCCGACGCAGCACTCAATGTGGGAGGGGGCTTGCTCCCGATAGCGGTGGAACAGTCACTTAGATGTCGACTGACACTCCGCCATCGGGAGCAAGCCCCCTCCCACATTTGTTTTGCGTGCTACTTGAAACCGAGTTGGCGCCAGCCTTCATAGACGGCCACTGCGACGGTGTTGGACAGGTTCAGGCTGCGGCAGCCTTCACGCATCGGCAAACGCAGGCGATGGCCATCGGGCAGGGCGTCGAGCACCTCGGCCGGCAGGCCACGGCTTTCCGGGCCGAACAGGAAGGCATCGCCCTCGGCAAAGCTGGCATCGTGAAATGGTCGCGAACCCTTGGTGGTGAATGCGAACAGGCGCGGATGGCCCAGGCTTTCCAGGCAACTGGCCAGGTCTGCATGGCGCTTGAGGGTGGCGTACTCGTGGTAGTCCAGCCCAGCGCGGCGCAGGCGCTTGTCGTCCATGTCGAAGCCCAGCGGCTCGATCAAATGCAGGTGGCAGCCACTGTTGGCGCACAGCCTGATAACGTTGCCGGTATTCGGCGGAATTTCTGGTTGAAAAAGGATGACGTGAAACATGCACGGCTCCGAAGGCAAAGATGCGCTGCATTCTACCCCTGAAGAAGACCCGAGGCCGAAGCTATTGCCGAGGGTTTTGGGCTCGTTGGCGATTGTCGGCTTGATGGTGGGTTTGATGATCGGTCGCCTGACCACGCCAGACCCAGTCCAGTTACTGGAGGTGGTGCCTGCTGTCGACGGTGTAGCGGTGTGGTTCAACCGTGAGCCCAAGCTGCACGGTGAGCATATCGACGGCACCGTGGCGCTGCTGTTTGACGCCCAGGGCAAGGCGGCCAGCGGGCAACTGAAGGTCAATGACAAGGACGTGAACTGGCGTGTGCGCAAGACCGATGGTGGTTTGCTGCTGAACCTGGTGGCGGCGCGACCGTTGCGTGGGGAGTGGAAAGGCGAGCAGGTCGATGACCGCTGGCGGCTGGAGGTCCATCTCCAGGAGCAATAAAAGAGGGAGTTCCCGGCCTGCCTGTACCAGGGCTCCCAAAACGGGGTGAAGCCTAAGGCTTCGGTGTTAAAGAGGGGATTCTCGGCCTGCCTGTACCAAGGTCCCCGAAACTGGGTTGTACGAGGGTTATTGCAGGGCGCGTGCCAGAGTTTGCAATTTCACCCATAAAATTTTTCCAAAAAGCGCAAAGCCCCGGAATACGGGGCTTTGGTGGTTTCAGCTTGCGAGAGTTGTCCCGCGATAACGGTCTTCCACGTATCCAGCCCGTGCCCGATGCCGGTTCATGGTGCATTGAAGCGGTGCACAGTCGTGGAATTGCAGAGATCCAAATGTGGGAGGGGGCTTGCTCCCGATAGCGGTGGGTCAGACACAGATGTGGTGACTGAACTACTGCTATCGGGAGCAAGCCCCCTCCCACATTAGACTTTCAGTGGAACTGGGAGGTGTGATCAGGCCTCATCACCCTCATCATCATCCCCACCATCTACCTTCATCCCCAATTCCTTGATCTTGCGCGTCAGGGTATTGCGCCCCCAACCCAGTAGCACGGCCGCATCGCGACGACGGCCGGCGGTATGCTTCAACGCGGTCTCGATCATGATCCGCTCGAATGCCGGCACGGCGCTGTCCAGCAGGTTCGACTGGCCGCGCGCCAACGCCTGGTCGGCCCATTGGCGCAGCGCTTGTTCCCAGTTGGTTACCGGTGCCGAATCCTGCGGCAGGCTCAGCAGCTCAGGCGGCAGGTCGCTGATATGCACTTCACGCCCGGAGGCCATTACGGTGATCCAGCGGCACGTGTTCTCCAGCTGGCGCACGTTGCCGGGCCACGGCAGGTTCTTGAGGTATTCCTCGGTCTCGCTTTTGAGCAGCTTGGGCTCCACCGCCAGCTCCAAGGCGGCGCGGCTGAGGAAGTGGCGGGCGAGGGTGGGGATGTCTTCGCGGCGGTCCGACATGCGCGGGATATGGATGCGGATCACATTGAGGCGGTGGAACAAGTCCTCACGGAACTTGCCCGCGTGTACCAGGGTTTCGAGATTCTGGTGGGTGGCCGCAATGATGCGCACATCAACCTTGACCGGTGTGTGCCCGCCGACACGATAGAACTCACCGTCCGCCAACACCCGTAGCAAGCGGGTCTGGGTATCGGCCGGCATGTCGCCGATCTCATCGAGAAACAGCGTGCCGCCGTCGGCCTGTTCAAAGCGCCCGCGCCGCAGGTTGGCCGCGCCGGTAAACGCGCCTTTCTCATGGCCGAACAGCTCGGACTCCATCAGGTCCTTGGGGATCGCCGCCATGTTCAGCGCGATAAACGGCGAGGCCGCACGCGGGCTGTGGCGGTGCAGAGCATGGGCCACCAGCTCTTTACCGGTGCCCGACTCGCCATTGATCAGCACAGTGATGTTGGAGTGGCTCAAGCGCCCGATGGCGCGAAACACTTCCTGCATCGCTGGCGCTTCACCGATGATTTCCGGGGTGCGGGTCAGGGTTGGCGGGGCTTCCTGGTTCTGTTGTTCCTGGGCGTGCTGGTTGGCGCGCTTGACCAGCGCCACCGCCTCATCCACGTCGAATGGCTTGGGCAGGTATTCAAAGGCGCCGCCCTGGTAGGACGCGACAGCGCTGTCCAGGTCCGAGTGCGCAGTCATGATGATCACCGGCAAGCGCGGGTGCTGCTCGCGGATGCGCGCCAGCAAGTCCAGGCCGCTTGCGCCGGGCATACGAATGTCGGAGATGATCACGTCCGGCTGCTGGCGTGCCAGGCGGCTCATCACTCCGTCGGCGCTGTCGAAGCTCTGGGTGGTCATGCCTTCCTGTTGCAAGGCTTTTTCCAGGACCCAACGGATAGAACGGTCGTCATCGACGATCCAGACAGTTTCACTACGGCTCATGTCGTGGGGGCTCCTTGTTCCAATGGCAGGAAGATCGAGAACGTGGTGTGGCCGGGATGGCTCTCACATTCGATCAGGCCCTGGTGCTGGCTGATGATGTTCTGGGTAATGGCCAGGCCCAGCCCGGTACCGTCCGGGCGGCCACTGACCATGGGGAAGAAGATGGTTTCCTGCAGTTCGGCGGGAATGCCGGGGCCGTTGTCGATGATCTCGACCTTGGTCACCAGGCGATGGCGCACATGGCCGATGGTGAACTGGCGCAGGGCGCGGGTGCGCAAACTGATGCGGCCCAGGCGCAGCTCGTTTTGGCTGCTGATGGCCTGCATGGCGTTGCGCACGATATTGAGCACCGCCTGGATCATCTGCTCGCGGTCGATCAATACATCGGGAATGCTTGGGTCATAGTCGCGTACCAGGGTGATACAGCCCTGGCTTTCGGCCTCGACCAGTTGGCAGACGCGCTCCAGCACCTCATGCACGTTGGTCATCGCCAATGACGGCAACTTGTTGGAGCCGAGCATCCGGTCCACCAGGTTACGCAGGCGGTCGGCTTCTTCGATGATGACGTTGGTGTAGTCCTTGAGATGCTCCTCGGGCAGCTCGCGGGCCAGCAGCTGCGCGGCGCCGCGAATCCCGCCGAGCGGGTTCTTGATCTCGTGAGCCAGGCCGCGCACCAGCATCTTGCTGGTTTCCTGCTTGGACAGCTGCGCCTCTTCCTTGGTGATGCGCAGCAGGCGGTCGCGGGGGTGTACTTCGAGCAATAGCAGCGTGGCGCCATTGCTCAGAATGGGGGTTACGGCGTAATCGACCGTCAGGGTCTGGCCGGTGAGGGCGGTGAGCATCGCTTCGCGCTTGGTGAACGGATGTGCCTGCTCCACGGCCTGGCGCAACGAGCTCAAGGCTTCGGCCGACTCGGTGAACAGCTCGCTGATGAACTGCCCATGGCTGCGCTGGCCGCTGATGGCCAGGAGCATCTCCGCCGCCGGGTTCATGTACTCAAGGCGCAGGTCGGCATTGAGCAGGATGGTCGCGGTGGTCAGGTTGTCGAGTAACAAACGGTGCAGTGCATCGCTGATGGTCATCGGGACCTCTTTTGGAGCAAGGCGCAGGCTTGAGGCACACGCTGATACGAGGAAAATGCAAAAACCAAACCAAGGCTCCGAAAAGAAGCGTTAAAGCCCTGAAATAGGGGTTTGTGGCGCGAAACTGTGGCGTTCTGCCAGCTTTTTCGGGAAGATTCGAACCAAAATGGGCTGTGGCTGGAGTAAGGGTGCAACCTATCGCACCAATATAGTGCGGTTTTGTGAAGGTTGTTCAGGAAGCTGCCAGAGATGGCCCTGAATGGATACAGTCCAAATGTGGGAGGGGGCTTGCTCCCACATTTTTACCGGGTTTGCAGTCATTAACCTTTGTAGATGCAGAGTTCGGCGGTGGCGCGGATCATTGCCAGTTGGCGCAGCGGATCATTCAGCGGCTCATGCACGGCGGTGGCCAGCCATTGGGGGCACTGTGGATCGGCACGGTGCGGGGTGAAGTCGGCCAGTTGTTGCAGCAGGCGTTTTTGCAGCTCATCCAGCTGCGGGCGAATCTGCTTGATCAGGTCCGGGCGCGGCTCGTCTGGGGCTTTGCCCTGGAACTGCCAGTCGGACAGGTGGGTGTATTGCACCAGTTTGTTGGCTTCGATCTGCGCCGAGAAAAACTGCTCGGCGGCGGCGGGCTCAAGCTTGTAGCTCGGGGCTTGGGCGACGACGCTGGCGATCACTTCCTGCTCGCGGTTTTTGTCTTCGACGGGTTTGTGGCTGTCCCATTTGCTCAAGGCCACCTGATCGGCAATCTCCAGGCGTTCGGCGATGCTGTTGAGCAGTGGCTCCAAGGTAGGTGGGGCGGCGTAAACACCGGCGCTGACGAACAGCAGGGCGAACACGAATTTATGTTTCAACGCAGATCTCCTTGTGGGAGGGGGCTTGCTCCCGATGGCGGTGTGTCAGTAACACACATATTGCCTGACACTCTGCCATCGGGAGCAAGCCCCCTCCCACCTTTTTGATTGGGTTTGCAGATTTGAAGCTGCATAACGCCCAGGCAAAAAAAAGACCTCCCGAAGGAGGTCTTTTTCATCACGCTACCTTAGCAACGCTACCGGATCAGCAGCTGTAGTACAGCTCGTATTCCAGTGGGTGTACGAAGGTGCGCACCTTGATTTCTTCTTCGCTTTTCAGGGCGATGTAAGCGTCGATGAAGTCGTCGCTGAACACGCCGCCTTTGGTCAGGAACGCACGGCCCTTGTCCAGCTCTTCCAGGGCTTCTTTCAGGCTGCCGCACACTTGTGGGATCTCTTTGGCCTCTTCAGGCGGCAGGTCGTACAAGTTCTTGTCGGCGGCGTCGCCAGGGTGGATCTTGTTCTGGATACCGTCCAGGCCGGCCATGACCAGTGCAGCGAAGGCCAGGTATGGGTTGGCTGCCGGGTCCGGGAAGCGAGCTTCGATACGGCGAGCGCGCGGGCTGGACACGTAAGGAATACGGATCGAGGCAGAGCGGTTACGCGCCGAGTAGGCCAGCATTACCGGAGCTTCGAAACCTGGGACCAGACGCTTGTAGGAGTTGGTCGACGGGTTGGTGAAGCCGTTCAGGGCCTTACCGTGCTTGATGATGCCGCCGATGAAGTACAGGGCGGTGTCGGACAGGCCGGCATAACCTTCACCTGCGAAGGTGTTCTTGCCTTCTTTGGCGATGGACAGGTGAACGTGCATACCCGAACCGTTATCGCCGTACAGAGGCTTGGGCATGAAGGTAGCGGTACGGCCGTAAGCGACGGCAGTGTTGTGTACGCAGTACTTCAGGGTCTGAACTTCGTCAGCCTTGGCCACCAGGGTGTTGAACTTCACACCGATTTCGTTCTGGCCGGCAGTCGCCACTTCGTGGTGATGCACTTCGATGACCAGGCCCATGTCTTCCATGGCGTTGCACATGGAGGTACGGATTTCGTGGTCGTGGTCGAACGGTGGAACCGGGAAGTAGCCGCCTTTGATGCCTGGACGGTGGCCATGGTTGCCGCCTTCCACGTCCTGGTCGGACATCCACGAACCTTGTTCGGAGTAGATCTTGAACATGGAGCCGGAGATGTCGGACTTGAACTTCACTTGGTCGAAGATGAAGAACTCTGGCTCCGGGCCCACGAATACAGTGTCACCAATACCGGTGGACTTCAGGTATTCCTCGGCACGCTTGGCGATCGCACGTGGGTCGCGGTCGTAGCCTTGCATGGTCGACGGCTCGATCACGTCGCAGACCAGGATCAGGGTCGGCTCTTCGGTGAACGGGTCCAGCACGGCAGTGCTGTCGTCCGGCATCAGGATCATGTCGGAAGCTTCAATGCCTTTCCAGCCGGCGATGGAGGAACCGTCGAACATTTTGCCTTCTTCGAAGAAAGCATCATCCAGCGCGTCGCGAGCCGGCATGGTCACGTGGTGCTGAGTGCCTTTTGTGTCCGTGAAGCGCAGATCAATCCATTTAACGTCATGATCTTTGATGAGTTGAACCGACTTCGACATGGTGTCCTCCGGGTGGCTTCGGGCTTGGGTAGTGGAGTTAGCCCTTAAAATGTGGGTGATGCCGGCGCGGATACTCCGCCAAGGCAACCTGCCTCACAAGAGAGCAAATTACATGCCAGTGCGCCAACATGGTCTTTTTGCCTCAAAATGGCCCCTATAGCGGTGCAATAGGCCAAAGCGCGAGAAATAGCGCACTGCAATGTAGCGTTTATTTGTGTAAATGACCCGTTTTGGTGCGTTGCACGTTCGATGCATATTAACTGGTTAAACCTTGAGCGATTTCCGCTATAATCCGCGCCCCCCTTTTTCAGCAGGCCCGGCGCGCGCTGTTTCCATGAAATTAATCGTTAAAGTCTTCCCCGAGATCACCATCAAAAGCCGACCGGTACGGACGCGTTTCATCCGTCAGTTGGCCAAGAACATCCGTGCCGTGCTCCGTGACCTGGACCCGGCTGTGGTGGTGAACGGTGTGTGGGACAACCTCGAGCTGGAAACCCGCATTACCGACGCCAAAGCCTTGAAGGACATGACCGAGCGCCTGAGCTGCATGCCGGGCATCGCGCATTTCCTGCAGGTGGATGAGTACCCGCTGGGCGACTTCGACGACATCACCGAAAAGTGCAAGCAGCACTACGGCAGTGCACTTGAAGGGAAGATTTTTTCGGTGCGCTGCAAGCGTGCCGGCAAGCACACCTTCAGCTCCATGGATGTAGAGAAATACGTCGGCAGCAAGCTGCGTCGCGAGTGCGGCGCCGCTGGAATTTCCCTTAAAGCGCCGCAAATTGAAGTGCGCATGGAAATTCGCGACCAACGGTTGTTTGTGATCCACAGCCAGCACAACAGCATCGGCGGCTACCCGCTGGGCGCCCTGGAGCAGACCCTGGTATTGATGTCCGGCGGTTTCGATTCCACGGTGGCGGCCTACCAGATCATGCGTCGCGGCCTGATGAGCCACTTCTGCTTCTTTAACCTGGGCGGGCGTGCCCATGAATTGGGCGTGATGGAAGTTGCGCACTTTATCTGGAAGAAGTACGGCAGCTCCCAGCGCGTGCTATTTGTAAGCGTGCCGTTCGAGGAAGTGCTGGGCGAAATTCTCGGCAAAGTCGATAACAGTCATATGGGCGTGGTATTGAAGCGTATGATGTTGCGCGCCGCGTCCCGAATCGCCGATCAATTGCAGATCGACGCGCTGGTGACCGGCGAGGCGATTTCCCAGGTGTCCAGCCAGACGCTGCCAAACCTGTCGATCATCGACTGCGTCACCGAGAAGCTGGTGTTGCGCCCGCTGATCGCCAGCCACAAGCAGGACATCATCGACCTGGCAGAGCAAATCGGCACCGCCGACTTTGCCAAGCACATGCCCGAGTACTGTGGGGTCATCTCGGTGAACCCCAAGACCCACGCCAAGCGTCACCGCGTGGAGCATGAAGAGAAAGAATTCGACATGGCGATTCTGGAGCGTGCGCTCGAGAACGCCAAGCTGGTCCCAATCGATCGGGTGATCGACGAGTTGGGCCAGGATGTAAAAATCGAAGAAGTCAGCGAAGCCCTGGCCGGCCAGATCGTCATCGACATCCGTCACCCGGATGCCGCTGAGGATGAGCCGCTGGAAATCGCCGGCATCGACGTGCAAACGCTGCCGTTCTACGCACTGAACGCGCGTTTCAAGGAACTGGATAACAGCCGTCAGTACCTGTTGTATTGCGACAAAGGCGTGATGAGTCGCCTGCATGCCCACCATTTGCTCAGTGAGGGGCATGCCAATGTGCGCGTTTATCGACCGAGCTAAGAGCCCGGGGCTGTTTGCCTGTGGCCTGCGTCACCGGCCCCCCGACTCTGCCGTCAAGCTGTAACGGCAAGGCCTGACTCTACTGTTAATCGCTGCCACGACCTGTCAGCACACCGAATCCTCTGATCGAGATACACAAGTGATCGAAAATCTACGTAACATCGCCATCATTGCTCACGTTGACCATGGTAAAACCACCCTGGTAGACAAACTCCTGCGTCAATCCGGCACCCTGGAGCGCAACGAGCTCAACGACGAGCGCGTGATGGACTCCAACGACCAGGAAAAAGAGCGCGGTATTACCATCCTGGCAAAAAACACCGCCATCAACTGGAACGGCTACCACATCAACATCGTGGACACCCCGGGCCACGCCGACTTCGGCGGCGAAGTAGAACGCGTAATGTCGATGGTTGACTCCGTTCTGCTGCTGGTTGACGCTCAAGACGGCCCTATGCCGCAAACCCGTTTCGTGACCAAGAAGGCCTTCGAAGCCGGCCTGCGTCCGATCGTGTGCATCAACAAGGTTGACCGTCCAGGCGCGCGTCCGGACTGGGTTCTGGACCAGATCTTCGACCTGTTCGACAACCTGGGTGCCACCGAAGAACAGCTGGACTTCCAGGTCATCTACGCCTCGGCCCTGAACGGTATTGCTGGTCTTGACCACACCGACATGGCTGAAGACATGACCCCGCTGTACCAGTCGATCGTCGACAACGTACCCGCGCCGAAAGTTGACCGTGACGGCCCGTTCCAGATGCAAATCTCGGCACTGGACTACAACAGCTTCCTGGGTGTTATCGGCGTTGGCCGTATCGCTCGTGGTAGCGTCAAGCCGAACACCCCGGTTGTCGCTATCGGCGCCGACGGCAAGAAGCGTAACGGTCGTATCCTGAAGCTGATGGGTCACCACGGTCTGCACCGTATCGACGTTGAAGAAGCTTTCGCTGGCGACATCGTATGCGTAAGCGGCATGGACTCGCTGTTCATCTCCGACACCCTGTGCCAGCCGGACAACGTTGAGGCGATGAAGCCTCTGACCGTTGACGAGCCAACCGTTTCCATGACCTTCCAGGTAAACGACTCGCCGTTCTGCGGTAAAGAAGGCAAGTTCGTGACCTCCCGTAACATCAAGGAGCGTCTGGACAAGGAGCTGCTGTACAACGTTGCTCTGCGCGTTGAAGAAGGCGACTCGGCTGACAAGTTCAAGGTCTCCGGCCGTGGTGAGCTGCACCTCTCGGTACTGATCGAAACCATGCGTCGCGAAGGTTTCGAAATGGGTGTTGGTCGTCCGGAAGTGATCATCCGTACTGTTGACGGCGTGAAGCAGGAACCGTTCGAAAACGTCACCATCGACACCCCTGAGGAATCCCAGGGCAAGGTCATGGAAGAGATGGGTCTGCGTAAGGGCGACCTGACCAACATGGTGCCGGATGGCAAAGGCCGTGTACGTCTGGAATACAACATCCCTGCGCGTGGTCTGATCGGTTTCCGTAACCAGTTCCTGACCCTGACCAACGGTGCTGGCATCCTGACCTCGATCTTCGATCGCTACGACACCATGAAGTCCGGCGACATGTCCGGCCGTCAGAACGGTGTTCTGGTATCGGTAGAAACCGGCAAGGCGCTGACCTACTCCCTGGAAACCCTCCAGGCGCGTGGCAAGCTGTTCGTTGAACACGGTCAAGAGATCTACAACGGCCAGATCGTTGGTCTGAACAGCCGTGACAACGACATGGGCGTCAACCCAACCAAAGGCAAGAAGCTCGACAACATGCGTGCTTCGGGCAAAGACGAAACCATCGCTCTGGTTCCACCTGTTCGCTTCACCCTGGAACAGGCCCTGGAATTCATCCAGGACGACGAGCTGTGCGAAGTCACGCCTAAGTCGATCCGCCTGCGTAAGAAGATCCTGGACGAAGGCGAGCGTACCCGCGCTGCCAAGAAAGCCAAGAACTGAGTTAACTCAGGCTGAATGAAAAACGCCCCCGGTCGAAAGGCCGGGGGCGTTTTTTTGTGCCCGCAGTTTGTGTGTCGTCTTTACTGGCCCCATCGCAGGCAAGCCAGCTCCCACATTTGAATGTGTTCCCAAATCAAAATGTGGGAGGGGGCTTGCCCCCGATGAGGCCCTTCAGAACACTACAAAACCCGAGTCAGAATTTATCGAGAGTCTTGAAGTTGGTCTCGCGTACCACTTCCTTGGGCTTGTAAGCGCAATACCCCGGCCGCGGCCCGATTTTCGGGTGGTTGCGGCAAGTATCCGGGCGCTTGTCATAAATAGTGCAGAAGCGCGTCTTACGATCCAGATACAGGCAGTCGTTGTTGCTCATGCGCTGCAGGGTAAAAATCTCGGATTTATTGTTGTAGCGCTCGACGATGCCTTCTTTCTGCAAACGCTTGGCGATGTTCTTCGGCGGGTCGCCGCGCTCGAACTCGTCGACGATGCCAATGCGGATCAGGTCCTTGATCTTCACCTCAACCGGCAGGGTGCAACAGCTGGACACGCAGCCGCCGCACATGTGGGCGGAATATTTCTGCCACGTTTCGAGACGGTCGAGTTCCGCGGCGGCGATCAGTTGAGGCTTCATCAGGGTTCCAGGGTGGGGCGGTATACGGGCGCGGGATCATACCGGGATTGGTGGTTTTTTGAACAATATTTTGCAGGTTTCAGCTCAAAGGCTTCGCCGCGGCCTGATCGGGCACGACCCCTGCATCAAATTCAGCCAATGGTGAATGAGTTAAAAAACTGCCGAACCAGCACGTCTACCGTCTGTCAGACCGACTAGGCTCTAGCAACTCCTTCAATCTCGCCCGAGGTCGCACCGATGTCTCAGGAACCGCTTGCACGAGAAGCAGAGGTAGCCGCATTCCGCGATGCTGTCTTGACCAAACTCACCTACGCGGTGGGCAAAGACCCGGATCACGCCTTTGACCATGACTGGTTCGAAGCCATTGCCCTGGCCGCCCGCGACCAGATGGTCGATCACTGGATGGACCACACGCGGCGTATTTATCGCAAAGGCCAGAAGCGCGTTTATTACCTCTCGCTGGAATTTCTCATTGGCCGTCTGTTGTACGACAGCCTGAGCAATCTGGGCGTGTTGGAGATCGCCCGTGAAGCGCTGTCGGAGTTGGGCGTCGATCTGGAGCGCATCCGCCTGCTTGAGCCCGACGCGGCGCTCGGCAATGGTGGCCTGGGCCGTCTGGCGGCGTGCTTTATGGAAAGCATGTCGACCTTGGGGATTGCCGGGCATGGCTATGGCATTCGCTATGAGCACGGCTTGTTCCGCCAGGCCATCGTTGATGGCTGGCAGCAGGAGCAGACCGAACGCTGGCTGGATTTTGGTAACCCTTGGGAGTTCGAACGCGCCGAAGTGATTTACCCGATCGGCTTTGGCGGCAGCGTCGAAACCCTGGCGGACGCCTCCGGCAAGATGATCCAGGTGTGGTCGCCCAACGAAACTGTCAGGGCTGTTGCCTATGACACCCCGGTAGTCGGCTGGCGTGGCGCCAGCGTCAACACCCTGCGCCTTTGGCGTGCACGGGCAGTGGAAGACTTGCACCTGGAGCGCTTCAATGCCGGTGACCACTTGGGCGCCGTCGCCGAAGTAGCCCGTGCCGAAAGCATCTCTCGCGTGCTTTACCCGGCCGACAGCACCGAAGCGGGGCAGGAACTGCGCCTGCGCCAGGAGTACTTCTTCGTTTCGGCGTCTTTGCAGGATTTGCTGCGCCGCCACAAGAACATGCACGGTTCGGTGCTGAGCCTGGGCGAACACGCCGCGATCCAGCTCAACGACACCCATCCGTCCATCGCCGTGGCCGAGCTGATGCGCCAACTGGTCGACCTGCATGACGTGCCGTGGGAAGCCGCGTGGGATGTCACCGTCGAAACCCTGTCGTACACCAACCACACCTTGCTGCCCGAAGCGCTGGAAACCTGGCCCGTAGGTCTGATGGAGCGCATGTTGCCCCGGCACATGCAGATCATCTACCTGATCAACGCCCAACACATCGACTCGCTGCGCGCCAAGGGCATCCACGACTTCGACGTACTGCGCGCCGTCTCGCTGATCGAAGAGGACAACGGCCGCCGCGTGCGCATGGGCAACCTGGCATTCCTCGGCTCCCATAGCGTCAACGGTGTATCGGGCCTGCATACCCAGTTGATGCGCAGCACGGTGTTCTCCGAGCTGCACAAGCTGTATCCCGAGCGCATCAACAACAAAACCAACGGCATCACCTTCCGCCGCTGGTTGTACCAGGCCAACCCCAAGCTGACCGATATGCTGGTGGAAGCCCTGGGGCCGGATATTCTCGACCAGCCCGAGCAGCGTTTGATCGAATTGGAGCCGTTCGCCGAGAAGCAGGCTTTCCGCAAGTCCTTCGCTGAACAGCGCCTGCACAGCAAGCGTGCACTGGCCCAGATCATCCATGAGCGCCTGGGTATCGCGATCAACCCGGCGGCGATGTTCGATGTGCAGGTCAAGCGCATTCATGAGTACAAGCGCCAACTGCTCAACCTGCTGCACACCGTGGCGCTGTACCAGGCGATCCGCGCCGAGCCGGGCACCGACTGGGTGCCACGGGTGAAAATCTTCGCCGGCAAGGCTGCAGCCAGCTACCACCAGGCCAAGCTGATCATCAAGTTGACCAACGACATCGCCCGCACCGTCAACAACGACCCGACCGTGCGCGGTCTGCTCAAAGTGGTGTTCCTGCCCAACTACAACGTCAGCCTGGCGGAGAGCATCATTCCGGCGGCGGACTTGTCGGAGCAGATTTCCACTGCCGGCTTTGAAGCATCGGGTACCAGCAACATGAAGTTCGGCCTCAACGGCGCGCTGACCATCGGCACCATGGACGGCGCCAACGTGGAGATGCACGAGCGGGTCGGTGCCGAGCACATGTTTATCTTCGGCCTCAGTGCCCAGCAGGTGGAAGCCCGCAAGCACGCCGGTGAGTTCAACGCCGGGCCGGACATCGCCGCGTCCCATCGCTTGAACGACGTGTTGCAAGCGATCCGTGGCGGGGTGTTCTCGCCGGATGATCCGGGGCGCTATGTGGGCCTGATCGATGGGCTGATCGACTACGACCGTTTCCTGGTGTGTGCCGACTTTGACTCCTACTGGGATGCCCAGGCGCGGGTCGAAGCCCACTGGCACGACTCCAAGGAATGGTGGCGCTCGGCGGTGCTCAATACCGCGCGCATGGGCTGGTTCAGCTCGGACCGGACCATCCGCGAGTACGCCACCGAGATCTGGAAAGCCCTCGACTGACCACTGCGGTTAAAAAATGTGGGAGGTGGCAAGCCCCTTCCCACATGGGTTCTGCGATGTTGGAGAGGGTCGTGGCGCCAGGTCGTGAACTCTATTGGCGTTAAATCCTCTGATTAGAGGAAATAACCCTCGACTCGCGTTAAACTGCGCGGGTTTTCAGCCCCCCATTTTCCGGAGCCTTCCATGTCCCGCGTTACCCTGAGTCGCTATTTGATCGAGCAGACCCGCAGCAACAACACGCCTGCCGATCTGCGCTTCCTTATCGAAGTGGTGGCGCGTGCTTGCAAGGAAATCAGCCACGCCGTTTCCAAAGGCGCACTGGGCGGCGTCCTGGGCAGCATGGGCACTGAAAACGTCCAAGGTGAAGTGCAGAAGAAGCTCGACGTACTCTCCAATGAAATCCTGCTCGAAGCCAACGAATGGGGCGGTCACCTGGCCGGCATGGCGTCCGAAGAAATGGACAATGCCTACCAGATCCCTGGCAAGTACCCGAAAGGCGCTTACCTGCTGGTATTCGACCCACTGGACGGTTCGTCCAACATCGACATCAATGCACCGGTCGGCACCATCTTCTCGGTACTGCGTTGCCCGAATGAATACCTGAGCCAGAACGAAGCCCTGAACGAAAAGGCCTTCCTGCAGCCGGGCACCGAGCAGGTCGCTGCCGGTTATGCCATCTACGGTCCACAGACCATGCTGGTGCTGACCCTGGGTGATGGCGTCAAAGGCTTCACCCTGGACCGCGAAATGGGCAGCTTCGTGCTGACCCACGAAGACATTTCGATTCCTGCTTCTACCCAGGAATTCGCCATCAACATGTCTAACCAGCGTCACTGGGAAGAACCGGTGAAACGCTACGTCAACGAGTTGATGGAAGGCGAAGAAGGCCCGTTGAAGAAGAACTTCAATATGCGCTGGGTCGCTGCGATGGTTGCCGATGTGCACCGCATCCTGACCCGTGGTGGCCTGTTCATGTACCCACGAGACAGCCGCGAGCCGTCCAAGCCGGGCAAACTGCGCCTGATGTACGAAGCCAACCCGATGTCGTTCCTGGTTGAGCAGGCAGGCGGTGCGTCCACCGATGGCCACCAGCGCATCCTCGACATCCAGCCTGAGGGTTTGCACCAGCGTGTGGCGGTGTTCCTGGGTTCCAAGGAAGAAGTTGAGCGTGTGACCAGCTACCACAAGAAGTAATACACGGCGATAAGTTATCCACTGTGTTGTGAGGCCGTTCACCCTTGAAGAAGCCCCGAAACGTTTCAGCGTTTTCGGGGCTTTTTTGTTTTCGCTCGTCGGGAACCAGACACCCCTTTTCCCTTCTAAGCTTCTGGCAGATACCCCAGCTGCTTTGTCTCTCCAGGAGCTTTTCCATGTCTTTACGCCGTCTCGCCCTGCTGACTTTTTGCGTGCTGTTAGCCGCTTGCAGCAAGGTCACTCAAGAAAACTACCAGAAACTGTCGGCTGGCATGGCCAAGGCCGAGGTGGAGTCGTTGCTGGGTAAGCCGACCGATTGTTCCGGTGCGCTGGGCATGTCCAGCTGCACCTGGGGCGATAAAAACAGCTTTATCAGCGTGCAGTACGCCGGTGACAAAGTTCTGATGTTTTCCGGGCAAGGCCTGAAGTAAACCGGGGCGCGAGCCTGCGGGAGAAGAAGAATGATGCGTTTTGTTTTGTTCCTTTGCGCCAGCCTGTTTTTGGCGGGCTGCGCCAGCCATTCTGGCGATGATCTGCAACCCAAGACGGCAACCAACGTCAACCTCAAGCGTTACCAGGGCACCTGGTATGAGTTGGCCCGATTGCCGATGTACTTCCAGCGCAACTGCGCGCAGTCCGAGGCGCGTTACACCTTGCTGCCGGATGGCGACATGTCGGTGTTCAACCGCTGCCTGACGCCTGAATGGAAGTGGCAAGAAGCCAAAGGCACGGCCACGCCGCAGGTGCCTGGCAAAACCGACAAGCTCTGGGTGGAATTCAATAACTGGTTTACGTCACTGTTGCCGGGCGTTGCCAAGGGCGATTACTGGGTGCTGTATGTCAGCGATGACTACAAGACCGCCATCGTCGGCAGCCCGAGCCGGCGCTATATGTGGATCCTGTCGCGCACGCCGACGGTGAGTGCCGAGACGCGTGAAGACCTGTTGAGCAGGGCGCGACAGCAGGGGTATGACACTACGCGGTTGATCTGGCGTACTTCAGATAAACAAATGGCCAAGAGTTCGCAGTAATCAAATGTGGGAGGGGGCTTGCTCCCGATGCAGTGTGTCAGCCAGTACATCTGATACTGACACACCGCTATCGGGAGCAAGCCCCCTCCCACATTTGTTAGGTGTTGGCCGTTAGCCCAACAAAGCCTTCAAGACCTGGGTGAATGCCCGGTTGCTTTCCTCTTCACCGGCATGATGCCCATCCCGCACCACCCACTTGCCATTGACCAGCACATCGCGCACCTGCCGATCGCCACCAGCGAAGAGCCAGCGATTGAGAATCCCATCCTCACTGGCGGTCGCCAGGTACGGGTCGCTACCGTCCAGCACAATCCAATCCGCCCGCTTGCCGACTTCCAGCCGCCCGATCGGCTGGCCAAGCGCCTGTGCGCCACCATCCAGCGCAGCATCGAACAGCGTGCGGCCAACCATTGGCTGATCACTGCGATACAGGCGATTACGCCGTTGATCGCGAAGACGCTGGCCGTATTCCAGCCAACGTAATTCCTCCACCACGCTCAGTGAAACATGGCTGTCGGAGCCGATACCCATGCGTCCGCCCTGGGCAAGGAAATCCACCGCCGGGAAAATCCCATCGCCCAGGTTGGCTTCGGTGGTCAGGCACAAACCGGCAATCGCTCGGCTGTTGGCCATGCGCGTCACTTCGTCAGCATCGGCATGAGTGGCGTGCACCAGGCACCAGCGCTCGTCCACTTCAACGTTGTCATACAGCCATTGCAGCGGGCGCTTGCCGCTCCAGGCCAGGCAATCGTCGACTTCTTTTTGCTGCTCGGCGATATGGATATGCACCGGGCAGGTCTTGTCACTGGCCGCCAGCACTTGCTGGATCTGTTCGGGGGTGACCGCACGCAGGGAGTGGAAACACAGGCCCAGTTGCTGCGCAGGTTGTGCCGCCAGGATCGGCTGCAAACGCGCTTGCAGGTCCAGGTAGTGCTCGGTGCTATTGATAAACCGGCGCTGCCCCTCATTCGGCGCCTGGCCACCGAAACCTGCGTGGGTATAGAGCACCGGCAGCAAGGTCAGGCCGATCCCGCTGCTGGCGGCTGCCAGGCTGATCTGGCGTGACAGTTCCGTACGGTCGGCATAAGGCTGGCCGTTGGTATCGTGATGCACATAATGAAACTCGGCCACCGAGGTGTACCCAGCCTTGAGCATTTCGATATACAGCTGGCGGGCGATGACCTGTAACTGCTCGGGGTTGATCTTGCCGACCATGCGGTACATCAGGTCGCGCCAAGTCCAGAAACTGTCATTGGGGTTGCCGGCCACTTCGGCCAGACCTGCCATTGCGCGCTGGAAGGCATGGGAATGCAGGTTTGGCATGCCCGCCAATACTGG
Organism: Pseudomonas sp. W15Feb34; assembly: GCF_023127765.1. Taxonomy (NCBI): domain Bacteria; kingdom Pseudomonadati; phylum Pseudomonadota; class Gammaproteobacteria; order Pseudomonadales; family Pseudomonadaceae; genus Pseudomonas; species Pseudomonas sp. W15Feb34. Next base: position 168,719 of record NZ_SPKN01000044.1, on the reverse strand, counting down.
GCCTCTGAGCCGTTCGGCAGCGTCTGCACTGGCATTGGGCTCAACATGGGTCAGCAGGCCATCGGCGCTGACTTCAAGACGTACATCGTTGGCCCATCCATTAGGCAGCAGCGCGCGTTCGGCAAAGAAAGCGGACATGATCAAGGCACCCCGGTCGTGTGTTTATTTGTATATACATATACAGACGTTTGCCTGCTCGGTAAACTCCGGCAATCTATGCATCTTTTTCCCCTGCAAGGATTCCTCGTGCCGACTCCGCCTGCCAAGTCTTCGCTGGCTGCCCACATGGACGAAAGTCCGGCGCCCTTGTATGCCCGCGTCAAACAGATGATCAGCCAGCAGATCCTCAACGGCAACTGGCCGCCCCATTACCGCGTGCCGTCGGAAAGCGAACTGGTCAGCCAGCTGGGTTTCAGCCGCATGACCATTAACCGCGCCCTGCGTGAGCTTACCGCCGAAGGTCTGCTGGTGCGCATGCAAGGCGTGGGTACGTTCGTGGCCGAGCCGAAGAGCCAGTCGGCGCTGTTTGAAGTGCACAACATTGCCGATGAAATCGCTTCCCGCGGGCATCGGCACACGTGCCAGGTCATCACCCTGGGCGAAGAGGCCGCGGGTTCCGAACGCGCCGTCGCCCTGGAAATGCGTGAAGGTGGGCGAGTGTTCCACTCGTTGATCGTGCATTACGAGAACGATATTCCCGTGCAAATCGAAGATCGTTTCGTCAACGCCCTGGTTGCGCCGCAATATTTGCAGCAGGACTTCACCCAGCAAACCCCCTATGCCTATCTGAACCAGGTCGCGCCGTTGACCGAGGGTGAGCATGTGGTCGAAGCGATCCTTGCCGACGCAGCCGAGTGCAAGCTGTTGCAGATCGAGCCGAGCGAGCCGTGCCTGTTGATTCGCCGTCGCACCTGGTCGGGTCGCCAGCCGGTAACCGCTGCGCGATTGATCCACCCCGGTTCCCGTCACAGCCTGGAAGGACGTTTCAGCAAATGAGTACAGTGAAGGTCTGGCGCGCCGCCGACTACGTGCGCATGCCGTGGAAAAACGGTGGCGGCAGCACCGAAGAAATCAGCCGCGACGCCGGCATCGGCCTGGATGGATTTGGCTGGCGTGTGTCGATTGCCGATATCGCCGAGTCGGGTGGTTTTTCCACCTTCGCCGGTTACCAGCGCGTGATCACGGTGATCAAGGGCGCGGGCATGGTGTTGACCGTGGACGGCGAGGAGCAGCGCGGCTTGTTACCGTTGCAGCCGTTCGCGTTCCAGGGTGAAAGCCAGGTTTCCTGCCGCTTGATCACTGGGCCGATCCGCGACTTCAACCTGATCTACTCGCCCGAGCGTTACCATGCACGGTTGCAGTGGGTGGACGGTGTGCAGCAGTTTTTCAGCACGGCGCAGACGGTGTTGGTGTTCAGCGTGGCGGATGAGGTGAAGGTGTTGGGCGAGAAGCTCGGCCATCACGATTGCCTGCAAGTGGACGGTAACACTGGCTTGCTGGATATCTCGGTCAGCGGCCGCAGCTGCGTAATCGAATTGACCGCACTCGGTTAAAAACTGTGGGAGCTGGCTTGCCTGCGATAGCGGTGTATCAGCCTAGGATGTGCTGACTGACACACTGCTATCGCAGGCAAGCCAGCTCCCACATTTGTTTTTGCATTGTTCACAAAATCTGTTTCCAGCCCGCGCACCAATTTGTTACCGAATGCCCCAGCGTGACGCAAAGCTGCGCCGACGTGCCCCATCCTCCTGGCCGCAAAACATCTCCGTAAGAAATTTCATCAAGCTTCCAGGCCTTTATTTTCAAGGCTTTTGCTCATCTTCGAAAAAAATCTGCAGGGCTCACCCAGAAAGTTGGCCGCTCGATTGCATATGCTTGTACATACAAGTAAAGATGTGTGCGTAAGAGCTTCCTTCGCACCATCCATGTTCGCGCATCGATCGCCGAGGAGTCCTAGCAGTGACCAAGTCTACAAAATACCGTGACGTCGAAATCCGCGCCGCCCGCGGTAACAAGCTCACCGCCAAAAGCTGGCTGACTGAAGCGCCGCTGCGCATGTTGATGAACAACCTCGACCCACAAGTGGCCGAGAACCCCAAGGAACTCGTGGTTTACGGCGGTATTGGCCGTGCGGCGCGCAACTGGGAATGTTACGACCAGATTGTCGAGAGCCTCACCCATTTGAACGATGACGAAACCCTGCTGGTGCAGTCCGGCAAGCCGGTCGGCGTGTTCAAGACCCACAGCAACGCCCCGCGCGTACTGATCGCCAACTCCAACCTGGTACCGCACTGGGCCAGTTGGGAGCACTTCAACGAACTGGATGCCAAGGGCCTGGCCATGTACGGCCAGATGACCGCCGGCAGCTGGATCTACATCGGTAGCCAAGGCATCGTCCAGGGCACCTATGAAACGTTCGTCGAAGCTGGCCGTCAGCACTACGATTCAAACCTTCAGGGCCGTTGGGTCCTCACCGCTGGCCTCGGCGGCATGGGCGGCGCGCAACCGTTGGCCGCGACCCTGGCCGGCGCCTGCTCGCTGAATATCGAGTGCCAACAGGTCAGCATCGACTTCCGCCTGGCCAGCCGCTATGTCGACGAACAAGCCACCGACCTCGATGACGCCCTGGCGCGCATCGCCAAGTACACCAAGGAAGGCAAGGCCATTTCCATCGCCCTGCTGGGCAACGCCGCCGAAATTCTGCCAGAGCTGGTCAAGCGTGGCGTGCGCCCGGACATGGTCACCGACCAGACCAGCGCCCACGACCCGCTCAACGGCTACCTGCCGGCCGGCTGGACCTGGGACGAATACCGCGCCCGCGCCAAAACCGAGCCGGCTGCCGTGATCAAGGCCGCCAAGCAGTCCATGGCCGTGCACGTCAAGGCCATGCTGGAATTCCAGAAGCAAGGCATCCCAACCTTCGACTACGGCAATAACATCCGCCAGATGGCCCAGGAAGAGGGCGTGGAAAATGCCTTCGACTTCCCGGGTTTCGTACCGGCCTACATTCGCCCGCTGTTCTGCCGTGGCATTGGCCCGTTCCGCTGGGCGGCGCTGTCTGGCGACCCGCAAGACATCTACAAGACCGACGCCAAAGTCAAAGAGTTGATCCCGGACGACGCCCACCTGCACAACTGGCTGGACATGGCCCGCGAGCGCATCAGCTTCCAGGGCCTGCCGGCACGTATCTGCTGGGTCGGCCTGGGCCAGCGCGCCAAGCTCGGCCTGGCCTTCAACGAAATGGTACGCAGCGGCGAGCTGTCCGCCCCTGTGGTGATCGGTCGTGACCACCTGGACTCCGGTTCCGTATCCAGCCCGAACCGCGAAACCGAGGCCATGCAGGACGGTTCCGATGCCGTGTCCGACTGGCCACTGCTCAACGCCTTGCTCAACACCGCCAGCGGCGCGACCTGGGTCTCGCTGCACCACGGTGGTGGCGTGGGCATGGGCTTCTCTCAGCACTCAGGCATGGTGATCGTCTGCGACGGTACCGATGAAGCGGCCGAGCGGATTGCGCGGGTGCTGCATAACGACCCGGCGACCGGGGTGATGCGTCATGCCGATGCCGGTTATCAGATTGCTATCGATTGCGCCAAAGAGCAGGGCCTCAACCTGCCGATGATCAAGTGACCCATGTGGGAGGGGGCTTGCCCCCGATAGCGGCGGGTCAGTCATCTGATCTGTTGGCTGAGACACCGCAATCGGGGGCAAGCCCCCTCCCACATTGGATCGGCGGCAACCCCAAGACAATCCATCAGAGGTTGAACCACATGGCTGCAAACGACACTACCCCGTTGATCGAAAGGCGCTCGATCGACTACATCCCGGAAGCGGAAAGACACGGTCGTCTATTGAGCCAGTTCACCCTATGGATGGGTGCCAACCTGCAGATCACCGCGATTGTCACCGGGGCCCTGGCCGTGGTGCTGGGTGGTGATGTGTTCTGGTCGTTGATCGGCCTGCTCATCGGTCAACTGATCGGCGGCGGCGTCATGGCGCTGCACGCGGCGCAAGGCCCCAAGCTCGGCTTGCCGCAGATGATCTCCAGCCGGGTGCAGTTCGGCGTGTATGGCGCGGCTATCCCGATCGTGCTGGTGTGCTTGATGTACGTGGGTTTCACCGCGACCGGCACCGTGCTGTCGGGTCAGGCGCTGGGCCAATTGTTCGGAGTCAGCGACAGCGTAGGTATTCTGATTTTCGCCAGTGTCATCGTGCTGGTCACCGTACTGGGTTACCGGGTGATCCACTTCATCGGCCGTGTCGCCAGCATCATCGGTGTGATTGCCTTTGTATATCTGTTCAGTCGCCTGATGAGCCAGACCGACGTTGGCGCGCTCCTGCAAATCCGCCACTTCAGCTGGAGCAGCTTTCTGTTGGCCGTGTCGCTTGCGGCCTCCTGGCAGATCGCTTTCGGCCCCTACGTGGCGGACTATTCGCGTTATCTGCCGAGCAACACGTCGTCAGTGAAAACCTTTCTCGCCGCCGGCGCGGGTTCGGTCATCGGCGCGCAGGTGGCAATGGTGCTCGGCGTGTTCGCCGCGGCCATGTCCAACGGCCAATTTGCCGGGCATGAAGTGGCCTACATCGTTGGCTTGAGCGGCACGGGGGCCACCGCTGCACTGCTGTACTTCAGCATCGCGTTCGGCAAGGTCACCATCTCCACGCTCAACTCCTACGGCAGCTTCATGTGCATCGCGACCATTATCAGCGGTTTCCGTGGCCGCCTGGAGGTTACGCGTCTGCAACGCCTGGTGTTCGTGCTCGCCATCGTCGGTACGGCAACCCTGATCGCCTTGCTCGGCCAGCACTCGTTTCTCGGTGCATTCAAGTCGTTCATCCTGTTCCTGCTGGCGTTTTTCACGCCCTGGAGCGCGATCAACCTGGTGGATTACTACTGCATCACCCGCGAGCGCTATGACGTGCCGGCACTGGCCGACCCGAACGGTCGCTATGGCCGCTGGAACCTCTTGGGTATCAGTGTCTATGTCTTCGGCGTGCTGGTGCAGTTGCCGTTCATCTCGACCAAGTTCTACACCGGCCCTTTGGTGGCCGCGCTGGGTGACGTGGATATTTCCTGGATCATCGGCCTGGTGCTGCCCGCGGCCCTCTATTACGTGTGTGCGAAAAAATGGCACGGCACGGTACCCGATCACCTGATCCTGCCAAAAGAGCAGGGCGCTTTACCCACAACAGACGGGCTGGCTGCACAAGCCTGATGGGACGTGGACAAGGCAGGACGCCTTTTGACTGCCGTAATCCATTTCATGATTGGGAGCGTCACAACAATGAAAATGCATAAGACCCTGCTGACTACGTTGCTCTCTGCGGGCTTGCTGGCGAGTGCCGGCGCCCAGGCGGCCGGCTGGTGCGAATCCGGCAAACCGGTGAAATTCGCCGGCCTGAATTGGGAAAGCGGCATGTTGCTCACCGACATCCTGCAAACCGTGCTGGAAAAAGGCTACGACTGCAAAACCGACAGCCTGCCAGGCAATTCCATCACCATGGAAAACGCCTTGAGCAGCAACGATATTCAGGTGTTCGCCGAAGAGTGGGTGGGCCGCAGCGAGGTCTGGAACAAGGCCGAAAAGGCCGGCAAAGTCGTCGGCGTAGGTGCCCCGGTGGTCGGCGCGGTGGAAGGCTGGTACGTGCCGCGTTATGTGATCGAGGGCGACGCCAAGCGCAAGCTGGAAGCCAAGGCCCCGGACCTGAAAAACATCTCCGACCTGGCCAAATACGCCTCGGTGTTCAAGGACCAGGAAGAGCCCTCCAAGGGCCGTTTCTACAACTGCCCGGCCGGCTGGACCTGTGAGCTGGACAACAGCGAAATGCTCAAGAGCTACGGCCTGGAAAGCACCTACACCAACTTCCGCCCAGGCACCGGCCCGGCGCTGGATGCGGCGGTGCTGTCGAGCTACAAGCGCGGCGAACCGATCCTGTTCTACTACTGGTCACCGACACCGCTGATGGGCCAGGTCGACCTGGTCAAGCTGGAAGAAAAGCCCGGCGTGGATAAGAGCGTAAGCATCAAGGTCGGCCTGTCCAAGACCTTCCACGAACAAGCGCCAGAACTGGTGGCCGTGCTGGAAAAGGTCAACCTGCCCATCGACCTGCTCAACCAGAACCTCGGCCGCATGGCCAAGGAGCGAATCGAGTCGCCGAAACTGGCGAAAATTTTCCTCAAGGAACATCCTGAAGTCTGGCACGCCTGGGTGAGCGACGACGCAGCCAAGAAAATCGAAGCGGCCTTGTAGGTCAAGTGTGCACGGCTACCCTCAGGGGTGGCCGGGCGGCTGGCCACAACCCACTGGATCGAGAGCACGATATGTTTCCTGAGAGTTTTACGTTTTCCATCGCCGACTGGGTCAACGGTTGGGTGGACTCGCTGGTCACCAACTACGGCGATGTGTTCCGGCACATCTCCGACACCCTGCTATGGGCCATCGTCAACCTGGAAGGCCTGCTCCGCATGGCGCCCTGGTGGCTGATGCTGGCCATTGTCGGGGGCATCGCCTGGCACGCCACGCGCAAGCTGGTGACCACAGCGGTGATCGTCGGTTTGCTGTTCCTGGTGGGCGCGGTTGGCCTGTGGGACAAGCTGATGCAAACCCTGGCACTGATGATGGTCGCCACGGTGATCTCGGTGCTGATCGGCATTCCCCTGGGCATCCTGTCGGCGCGCAGCAATCGCCTGCGTTCGGTGCTGATGCCGTTGCTGGACATCATGCAGACCATGCCCAGCTTCGTGTACCTGATCCCGGTGCTGATGTTGTTCGGCCTGGGCAAGGTGCCGGCGATTTTCGCCACGGTGATCTACGCCGCGCCGCCGCTGATTCGCCTGACGGACCTGGGCATTCGCCAGGTCGATGGCGAGGTCATGGAAGCCATCAACGCCTTTGGCGCCAACCGCTGGCAGCAACTGTTCGGCGTGCAACTGCCGCTGGCGCTGCCGAGCATCATGGCCGGGATCAACCAGACCACCATGATGGCGCTGTCGATGGTGGTAATCGCCTCGATGATCGGCGCCCGCGGCTTGGGTGAAGACGTGCTCGTCGGCATCCAGACCCTCAACGTCGGCCGTGGCCTGGAAGCCGGGCTGGCGATCGTGATTCTCGCAGTGGTCATCGACCGCATTACCCAGGCTTATGGCCGCCCACGGCATGAGGCGAGCAAATGACGACTGTCAGCAAAATCGAAGTAAAGAACGTCTTCAAGATCTTCGGCGCCCGTTCCAAGGACGCCCTGGCGATGGTCGGCCAGGGCAAGACCAAGGATCAGGTACTGGCCGAGACCGGTTGCGTGGTCGGCGTGAACGATCTGTCCTTGAGCATCGGCACGGGTGAGATCTTCGTGATCATGGGCCTGTCAGGTTCCGGCAAGTCCACCCTGGTGCGCCACTTCAACCGCCTGATCGATCCCACCAGCGGCGCGATCCTGGTGGACGGCGAAGACATCCTGCAACTGGACATGGAAGCCCTGCGCCAATTCCGTCGCCACAAGATCAGCATGGTGTTCCAGAGCTTCGGCCTGTTGCCCCACAAGAGCGTGCTCGACAACGTCGCCTACGGCCTCAAAGTGCGCGGTGAAACCAAGCAGGTATGCGCTGAGCGCGCCCTGCACTGGATCGAAACCGTGGGGCTCAAGGGCTACGAAAGCAAATACCCACACCAGCTTTCCGGCGGTATGCGCCAGCGTGTGGGCCTGGCCCGCGCCTTGGCCGCAGACACCGACATCATCCTGATGGACGAAGCCTTCAGCGCCCTCGACCCGCTGATCCGCGCAGAAATGCAGGACCAGTTGCTCGAGCTGCAAAAGACCCTGCACAAGACCATCGTGTTTATCACCCATGACCTCGACGAAGCCGTGCGCATTGGTAACCGCATTGCGATCCTCAAGGACGGCAAGTTGATCCAGGTCGGCACGCCGCGGGAGATTTTGCATTCGCCGGCGGACGAGTATGTGGATCGGTTTGTTCAGCGGCGGGCGGCGGTGGTCTGACGGACGCCATCGCAGGCAAGCCAGCTCCCACATTTGATTGGGTTCACACAGTTCAAATGTGGGAGCCGGGCTTGCCCGCGATGAGGCCGCCAAAGGTTTAGAGAATATGAAGAGGTCAACGATGTCCCAGGCAACCAAAATCATCATCGCCGACGCCCCGATGCGCTGGCAGGACGTCGCCGCCGTTGCTCGCCACGGCGCAGTGCTCGAACTCTCGGGCCACGCCTGGGCGCGCATCGACAATGCCCAGGCCATCGTGCAGCGCATCGTCGCCAGCGGCGAGCGCGCCTATGGCGTGAACACCGGCCTGGGCGCGTTGTGCAATGTGTCGCTTGAGGGCGGGCAACTGAGCCAACTGTCGCGCAATACGCTGCTCAGCCATGCCTGCGGCGTCGGCCCGGTGCTCAGCGACGAGCAGGCCCGCGCGATCATGTGCGCGGCAATCATCAACTACAGCCACGGTAAATCCGGCCTGCACCCGCAGGTGGTGCACGCGTTGCTGGCGCTGCTCAATCACGGCATCACGCCGCAAGTGCCATCCCAGGGTTCGGTGGGGTATTTGACCCACATGGCCCATGTCGGTGTGGCCTTGCTCGGCATCGGCAATGTGAGTTACCGCGGCCGGATCGTCACGGCGCAATACGCGTTGCAGGCTGAAGGCTTGCAGCCCGTGGTACTCGGTGCCAAGGATGGCCTATGCCTGGTCAACGGCACGCCGTGCATGACCGGCCTGAGTTGCCTGGCCCTGGCCGACGCGCACCACCTGTTGCAATGGGCCGACGTGATCGGCGCCATGAGTTTCGAAGCCCAGCGCGGCCAGATCGATGCCTTCGACGAAGAAATCATCGCCCTCAAGCCGCACCCGGGTATGCAGCAAGTGGGCAGCAACCTGCGTGCGTTGCTCGACGGCAGTGAGGTGATCGCCAGCAGCAAAGGTATCCGCACCCAGGACGCCTTGAGCATTCGCTCGATCCCGCAGATCCACGGCGCGGCCCGCGATCAGGTGGAGCACGCCACGCGCCAGATCGAGACCGAACTCAACAGCGCCACCGACAACCCTTTGGTGCTCGGCACGCCGGTCAGCTACCGCGTGGTGTCCCAGGCCAACCCCCACGGCCAGTCCGTGGCGCTGGCGGCCGACATGCTCGCCATCGCCATGGCCGAAATCGGCTCGGTGGCCGAGCGCCGCCTGGATCGCCTGATCAATCCGCACGTCAGCGGCTTGCCGGCCTTTCTGGTCAGCAACCCCGGGGTCAACTCCGGGATGATGATCGTGCAGTACGTCGCCGCGTCCTTGTGCGGGCAAAACCGCCAGTTGGCGCAACCGGCGGTGCTCGACAACTTCGTCACCTCGGGCCTGCAGGAAGACCACCTGAGCATGGGCACCAACGCCGCGCTCAAGCTGCACCAGGTATTGGCCAACGTCACCCAGATTCTTGCCATCGAATACTTGCTGGCGGCCCAGGCGTTCGAGTTCCTCAAGGACCAGCGCTTGGGCGCCGGTACCGACCACGCCTGGCGCTTGCTGCGCGAAGTGGTCCCCGCTTACGAGCAGGACCGCTGGCTGGCGCCGGATATTGCCGCCGCTGCCCAGTTGCTTAAAGACACTGCGTTACCGAATTTGCACTGAACACTTAAGAATAATTCACAAGGAGAACGAATGTGACTGCGCTAAACCTGATTCCAGGCCAACTGAGCCTCGCCCAACTGCGTGCCATCTACCAGCAGCCGGTAACCCTCAGCCTGGATGACAGCGCCTCGGCCCAGATCGAAGCCAGCGTTGCCTGCGTGGAGCAGATCCTCGCCGAGAACCGCACCGCCTATGGCATCAACACCGGTTTTGGCCTGCTGGCCTCGACCCGTATCGCCAGCGAAGACCTGGAAAACCTCCAGCGTTCACTGGTGCTGTCCCATGCTGCCGGCGTCGGTGAGCCGATCAGCGATGCGCTGGTGCGGCTGGTCATGGTGCTCAAGGTCAACAGCCTGAGCCGTGGTTTCTCCGGGATCCGTCGCCAGGTGATCGACGCGCTGATTGCGCTGATCAACGCCCAGGTGTACCCGCACATTCCGCTCAAGGGTTCGGTCGGTGCATCCGGTGACCTGGCGCCATTGGCGCATATGTCCCTGGTGCTGCTCGGCGAAGGCAAGGCGCGCTACAAAGGCGAATGGCTGGACGCGACCGCAGCGCTGAAAGTGGCTGGCCTCACACCGCTGACCCTGGCCGCCAAAGAGGGCCTGGCCCTGCTCAACGGTACCCAGGTGTCCACCGCTTATGCATTGCGCGGCCTGTTCGAAGGTGAAGACCTGTTCGCCGGCGCCCTTGCCTGCGGCGGCCTCACCGTAGAAGCCGTACTGGGTTCGCGCTCGCCGTTCGATGCGCGTATTCATGCGGCGCGTGGCCAGCGTGGGCAGGTCGATGCGGCTGCGGCCTATCGTGACCTGCTGGGCGAAAGCAGCCAGGTCTCGCAGTCGCACCAGAACTGCGACAAAGTGCAAGACCCTTACTCCCTGCGTTGCCAGCCACAGGTCATGGGCGCCTGCCTGACCCAGTTCCGCCAGGCTGCCGAAGTGCTGGTGGTGGAAGCCAACGCGGTGTCGGATAACCCACTGGTATTTGCCGCCGAAGGCGATGTGATTTCCGGTGGCAACTTCCACGCCGAACCGGTGGCCATGGCCGCCGATAACATGGCCCTGGCGATTGCCGAAATCGGCTCCCTGAGCGAGCGACGCATCTCGTTGATGATGGACAAGCACATGTCGCAACTGCCACCGTTTTTGGTGGGCAATGGCGGGGTGAACTCCGGCTTCATGATTGCCCAGGTGACGGCTGCTGCGCTCGCCAGCGAGAACAAGGCGCTGGCCCATCCCCATAGCGTCGACAGCCTGCCGACCTCGGCGAACCAGGAAGACCACGTGTCCATGGCCCCGGCTGCGGGCAAGCGTCTGTGGGAAATGGCCGAGAACACCCGTGGCATCCTCGCGGTGGAATGGCTGGCAGCGTGCCAGGGCCTGGATTTGCGCGACGGCCTGAAGACCTCGCCGAAACTTGAAAAAGCCCGCGGCATCCTGCGCGATAAGGTGGCGTTCTATGACAAGGATCGCTTCTTCGCCCCAGACATCAACGCCGCCAGCGAACTGCTCGCCACCCGCTGCCTGAATGAGCTGGTACCGGCCAAGTTGCTGCCGAGCCTTTAAGCACCCCGGTACCCAATGTGGGAGCTGGCTTGCCTGCGATAGCGGTGTGTCTGCGCCAGATGGGCTGGCTGGAAGTCCGCCATCGCAGGCAAGCCAGCTCCCACATTGATTTTCGCCAGATTCAGATTTTCTCGGGATAAGAATAATAGGGAAGAGAAATGCACCAGCCAGAAAAAGGTTTGAAACGCGGGCTCAACGCCCGACATATTCGCTTCATGGCACTCGGTTCCGCGATCGGCACCGGGCTGTTCTATGGTTCTGCCTCCGCTATCCAGATGGCCGGCCCCGCCGTGCTGCTGGCTTACCTCATCGGCGGCGCCGCCGTGTTCATGGTGATGCGCGCCCTCGGTGAAATGGCCGTGCACAACCCGGTGTCCGGCTCGTTCGGCCACTACGCCAGCACTTACCTGGGGCCCATGGCGGGGTTTATCCTCGGCTGGACCTACGCCTTTGAAATGATCATCGTCTGCCTGGCCGACGTCACCGCGTTCGGTATCTACATGGGCTTCTGGTTTCCCGAGGTGGCCCGTTGGGTCTGGGTGCTGGGCATCGTGTTTTTGATCGGCGGCCTGAACCTGTGCAACGTCAAGGTCTTTGGCGAAATGGAGTTCTGGCTGTCGTTGCTCAAGGTCGGTGCCATCGTGGCGATGATCCTCGGCGGTTTCGGCATCATGCTGTTCGGCATTCACTCGGCGGGTGAAACCCAGGCTAGCGGCCTGAGCAACCTGTGGGCGCACGGCGGCTTCATGCCCAACGGCATTGGTGGCTTGATCGCCTCGTTTGCGGTGGTGATGTTTGCGTTCGGCGGTATCGAAATCATCGGCATCACTGCCGGTGAAGCCAAGGACCCGCAGCGAGTGATCCCCAAGGCGATCAACGCGGTACCGCTGCGTATCCTGTTGTTCTACGTGCTGACCCTGTTCGTGCTGATGGCGATCTACCCGTGGCCGCAAATTGGCAGCCAGGGCAGCCCGTTCGTGCAGATCTTCAGTAACCTGGGGATAGGCTCGGCGGCGACCATTCTCAATATCGTGGTGATCTCGGCGGCGGTCTCGGCCATCAACAGTGACATCTTCGGCGCCGGTCGCATGATGTACGGCCTGGCCCAGCAAGGGCAGGCGCCCAAGGGCTTTGCGCAGCTGTCCAAACAAGGCGTGCCGTGGATGACCGTGGTGGTGATGGGCGCCGCGTTGCTCGGCGGCGTGGTGCTCAACTACCTGATCCCGGAAAACGTCTTCCTGCTGATCGCTTCGATCGCCACCTTTGCCACCGTGTGGGTCTGGCTGATGATCCTGTTTACCCAGGTCGCCATGCGTCGCTCAATGACCAGGGAGCAGGTCGCCGAACTGAAATTCCCGGTGCCGTTCTGGCCCTATGCGCCGGCAGCGGCCATTGTGTTCATGCTGTTTGTGTTTGGTGTGCTCGGTTACTTCCCGGACACCCAGGCGGCCTTGATGGTCGGCGCTGTGTGGATCGTGCTGCTGATCGTCGCGTACCTGCTGTGGGTCAAGCCCGCTGCCGGGCAAGCGGCCAAGGTCCATTACGAACAGGCTTTGTCTCATCGATAACTTAGGGAGGCGTTGATGAAAACCCTTTGGCAACACTGCCACGTCGCAACCATGGCCCAAGGCAAATACTCGATTATCGAGGATGCCGCCATGGTGACAGCGGGCTCGCTGATCGAGTGGATCGGCCCGCGCAGCCAGGCACCTACGGCCGATTACGCCCAGGTGCATGACCTGCAAGGCGCGTGGGTCACCCCCGGGCTGATCGACTGCCACACCCATACCGTGTTTGGTGGCAATCGCAGCGGCGAATTCGAGCAGCGCCTCGAAGGCGTCAGCTACGCCGAGATCGCGGCCAAGGGCGGCGGGATTGCCAGTACCGTGCGTGCCACGCGTGCAGCCACGGAAGATCAATTGTTCCTGAGCGCTGAAAAACGTCTGCGCAGCCTTTTGCGTGACGGCGTGACTACCGTGGAGATCAAGTCCGGCTACGGCCTGGATCTGCCCAACGAGCGCAAGATGCTGCGCGTGGCCCGGCGCCTGGGTGAAGCGCTGCCGGTCAGCGTGCGCGCCACGTGCCTGGCCGCTCACGCGCTGCCGCCGGAGTACAAGGACCGCGCCGATGACTACATTGAGCACATCTGCAATGAGATGCTGCCGGCGCTGGCCGCAGAGGGCCTGGTGGATGCGGTGGATGCCTTCTGTGAATACCTGGCGTTTTCCCCCGAACAGGTCGAGCGCGTGTTCAAGGTTGCCCACCAGCTTGGCTTGCCGGTAAAGCTGCACGCCGAGCAACTCTCATCGCTGCACGGTTCCAGCCTGGCGGCGCGCTATCACGCGTTGTCGGCCGACCATCTTGAGTTCATGACTGAAGAAGATGCCATCGCCATGGCCGCTGCCGGCACGGTCGCCGTGTTGCTGCCGGGCGCTTTTTACTTCCTGCGCGAAACCCAGTTGCCGCCCATGGAGGCCCTGCGCAAGCACGGCGTGAAGATCGCCATCGCCAGCGACCTCAACCCCGGCACTTCCCCTGCGTTGTCGGTGCGTCTGATGCTGAACATGGCCTGCACCCTGTTCCGCATGACTCCCGAAGAAGCCTTGGCCGGTGCCACGCAACACGCCGCCACCGCGTTGGGCATGGGCGACACCCATGGCTCCCTGGAAGCGGGCAAGGTCGCTGACTTTGTCGCCTGGCAGATTGATCGCCCCGCTGACCTGGCCTACTGGCTGGGCGGCCAGCTGGATAAACGCGTTGTGCGCCACGGCGCCGACGTCACTGTGTAAGGAGTGGTGTTGTGGATAAGGTTCTGACATTCAAACAAGGCCGCGTACCGCTGCTGATCAGCATGCCCCACGCCGGCGTGCGCCTGACGCCTGCGGTCGAGGCCGGGTTGATTCCCCAAGCGCAAAGCCTGCCGGACACCGACTGGCATATTCCGCTGCTGTATGACTTTGCCGAAGAACTGGGCGCCAGCACCCTGGCGGCGGAGTACTCGCGGTTTGTCATCGACTTGAACCGGCCTTCCGACAACAAGCCGCTCTATGCCGGCGCTACCACTGGCCTGTACCCGGAGACGCTGTTCGATGGTGTGCCCTTGTTCCGCGAGGGGCTGGAGCCGAACGAGACCGAGCGCGCCAGTTACTTGCAGAAAATTTGGGGCCCATATCACCGCACGCTGCAGGAGGAACTGGCACGGCTCAAGGCCGAATTCGGCTACGCGTTGCTGTTCGATGCGCACTCGATCCGCTCGGTGATCCCGCACCTGTTCGACGGCAAGCTGCCGGACTTCAACCTCGGCACCTTCAACGGCGCTGCCTGTGATCCCGAGTTGGCCAGCCAACTGGAAGCCATCTGCGCCGGGCATCCGCAGTACAGCCATGTGTTGAACGGGCGCTTCAAGGGCGGGCATATCACCCGTCACTACGGCAATCCCGCGCAGGATGTTCATGCGGTGCAGTTGGAGTTGGGGCAATGCACGTATATGGAAGAGGTTGAGCCGTTTCGGTATCGGGCGGATTTGGCTGAGCCGACGCGGGAGGTATTGAAGCAGTTGTTGCAAGGTTGTTTGGCCTGGGGGAAAAAGCAGTACGGCTGAAATCGCCACCGCAAGCCAGTCGCGCCTGCTGATCGTTGCCGGCCTGTGGATGACCGCTGTGATCGGTGGCTCGGCCAGGAATCGACAGCAGCGCTGAGGAGGCGGGCGGTGTTGCTAAGAGTTGCACGCGCGTTTGACCGTCACTGGACAATATCGCTTTGTTTCAGGTCGCCGTGCACCTTCACCTCCAGTGGCTGACCTTGGCCATCGAAGACCCGCAGTGTGCTGATGTTCTTGTGTGGGTCGTAGGATATGGAGGCGTCGCCTTTTTGCATCTGCGCCGATTTGCCATCGACAAATCGCAATGGGGCGTCTCCGATTTTACTGCGTATGCCCGACACATCGACCTTGTCCTTGCCGCTTTCAAAATCCATGATTTCGTCGGTTCCATCCACGCTGTTCGATTCAGTCCAACTACCATAAACATAGGTGTCGGCACCTTTTCCGCCCCACAGTTTATCCGCGCCTCTGCCACCATCAATAATGTCGTCGCCATCACCACCCTTGAGTATGTTGTCGGCGTCGTTACCGATTATCAGGTCATTGCCTTTGCCACCAATCGCGTTTTCGATGATGACGCCCCGGGCAATAGAGAGGTTTCGATCGCGACCATTGGCATTGGTGAAGGTGCCAGGCGTCAGGTTGATCTTTTGGTTTTTCTGATAGCCGGATAAATCCAGTGTGTCGTTGCCGCCGCTATCCCAAAGGGTACCTCTGAGCTCATCCTTGTCGGACTTGAGCTTGAGGAAGTTTCGGTTGGCGTTGGAGTTGAAGCCGTAGACGGTGTCCTCTTTGCGAGTATTGTGGTTCACACCGTACCGGGTCTGTATGGCGGTGATGTCATCCTGTAGGGGGGACTTCGCAACCGAGCCATGCTGGTATTTGCTCATAATGGTGTGGGAACGGGAATCTTCCACATAACCGAGTTTTTGCTGTTCATATTTTGTTCCGTAGTTGCCTCCTGGATGCTTCAAGCCAAGCGTGTGGCCGACTTCATGGATCAGAGTCGTCATGCCGCTCGGGCCTGCACTTTCTTTTTCTGTGGTCCAGACATGCGCCGTTAGCCTGTCTTTCGTCGGCGGCAAGGCGTGGGGGTTGAAAGGGGTGTACTGACCTTTGTGATTCAGTCTGGTTTTGAAGTTGCCGAAGTTGATATGACCTTCGCTTTGTTCATTTCTCGGCCCTTCTACAAATTTCACGTTTGTCACATCTTCCCAGAGCTTGAGTGCCTCGCGGGTTTTGGCTTTGTTTGCTTCGGACACATCAGTCACGCCTTGGTAACTGTCATGTTGCCCTTCAGGTTTATCGGAGCCGGGGGTAAATGAATAGGTGATGGTGATGACGCCATCGCCGTTCTTATCCTTCCAGATCGGATTCGGGCTTATCAGTCGCGCAGTGGCTTCCTCTGCGGTCTTGGACTTCAGGCCGTTGATTTCGATGTGCCCGCCACGATCATCACGACGCCTGAACTGTTCAACTTGTTGATATGTGGCACTTCCTTGCGGGGGAAGTCTGCTGATCGACATGGGATTCTCTATTCAAAGTTGGCGAGCTCTGAGCTTGGCGATGTCGAATCCAGTCGCAATTAAGAGTTTTCCGCAGTAGTGAGATGTCTTGCTCGCTGATTTGTAGGAAAGGGCAGTGACGCAATTGCAGCAACTCGACGATAACGTGCTGCATTACCTGAGCAGCGAAGGGCTGACACAGGTCTAAGCGCTCAATGACATGCTCATTGCACAATTCGGGTTTATGATGCGAGACGGCAAAATAATAGACGTCCCCCCAGGGATGAACCCGACACCCTACGGAGCGCGCAATGCAGACTTGGTACCCGCAGATCAAACCCTACGCCCGGCATGATCTGGCAGTCGATGACACCCACACGCTGTATGTCGATGAAAGTGGCTCTCCCGAGGGCTTGCCCGTCGTGTTCATCCACGGGGGGCCAGGTGCCGGTTGCGACGCCCAGAGCCGCTGCTATTTCGATCCGAACCTCTACCACATCGTCACCTTCGACCAGCGTGGCTGCGGGCGCTCCACCCCCCGCGCCAACCTTGAGAACAACACCACCTGGGATCTGGTCGCCGACCTTGAGCGCATCCGCGAGCACCTGGGCATCGACAAATGGGTGCTGTTCGGCGGCTCCTGGGGTTCAACCCTGGCCCTGGCCTACGCACAAACCCATCCAGAGCGTGTGCTTGGCCTGATTGTGCGCGGCATCTTCCTGGCCCGCCCGCAGGATATTCACTGGTTCTACCAAGAGGGCGCGAGCCGTCTTTTCCCGGACTACTGGCAGGACTACCTGGCGCCAATCCCGGTGGAAGAACGCCACGACATGATTGCCGCCTACCACAAGCGCCTCACCGGCAACGACCAGATCGCCCAGATGCATGCGGCCAAAGCCTGGTCGGGTTGGGAAGGGCGCATGCTCGGCCTGTGCCCGAGCCCGCAGCATGTGGAGCGTTTTTCCGAACCGCAACGCGCGCTGTCCATTGCGCGTATCGAGTGCCATTACTTCACCAACAACTCCTTCCTGGAGCCCAACCAGCTGATTCGCGATATGCACAAGATCGCCCATCTGCCGGGCATCATCATCCATGGTCGCTACGACATGATCTGCCCGCTGGATAACGCCTGGGAGCTGCATCAGGCCTGGCCCAACAGTGAATTGCAGGTGATTCGCGAGGCTGGCCATGCCGCGTCTGAGCCGGGCATCACCGACGCGCTGGTGCGCGCCACCGGCGAGATGGCACGGCGCCTGCTTGATCTGCCGCCTGAAGAAGCATGAAGGGCCTGTTGCAGCGGGTGCGTGGCGCCCGCGTCGAAGTAGCCGGTGAGGTCGTGGGGGCGATTGACCAAGGTTTGCTGGTGCTGGTCGCCGTCGAACCTACAGATACGCCCGAGAGCGCCGACAAACTGCTGCACAAGCTGCTTAACTACCGGGTGTTCAGTGACGCCGAGGGCAAGATGAACCTCTCGCTCAAGGATATCGGCGGCGGGTTGCTGCTGGTGTCGCAGTTCACCCTGGCGGCGGACACGAAGAGCGGGCTGCGGCCAAGCTTCTCCACCGCTGCCCCTCCGGCCTTGGGAGCGGCGCTTTTTGAGCACTTGTTGTTACAAGCGCAACAATTGCATGGCAAGGTGGCGTCAGGGCGTTTTGGCGCTGATATGCAGGTGCATTTGGTCAATGATGGCCCTGTGACCTTTCTCTTACAGACATGAATGTATGAAAAACGACTTTAATGCCTAAAAACGCAGGTTTTCGCTACAAATACTTCGCTGTCCCTGATGCGTTGTCTCGCGGGCTACTAGATAATCGCGCGCTACGGGGATCAGCGTTGTTTGGTCCATTTTTGACTTAGGTAGAGCCTTGTCCGATAGCCTTTGGGGAATCATTTTGCCTTGGGGGAGTCGGAACATTGCTCGCCAACCTGGCATATAGATAGCTGGCCGTTGGTTTTTTGATCTGTTTTCGGCGAGGGTTGCTCGTGATTGTTAGTCCCTGTAATGCACCAAAATTGTCTGCCAAACGGTTACGAAACGCACTGGTAACGGGCTCTGCCCTGTTTTGCCTGTTCGGCGCGGGTCAACTGTGGGCATTCAGTCTGGATGATGTGTCGGCCAAGGCAAAAGAGCTGGCCGGGCAGAAATACGAAGCTCCGCGCAGCAATCTGCCGAACGAATTCCGCGAAATGAAATTCGCTGACTACCAGAAGATTCGTTTCCGCAACGAAAAAGCCGAGTGGGCCGATCAGAACACCCCGTTCAAGCTGTCCTTCTATCACCAGGGTATGCATTTCGATACGCCGGTGAAAATCAATGAAGTCACCGCCGACAGCGTGCATGAAATCAAGTACGACCCGACTCGCTTCGATTTCGGTGACGTGAAATTTGATCCCAAAGCCACCGAACAGCTGGGCTATGCCGGTTTCCGTGTGCTTTTCCCGATCAACAAGGCCGACAAGCAAGACGAAATCATGACCATGCTCGGCGCGAGCTATTTCCGCGTCGTCGGCAAGGACCAGGTGTATGGCCTGTCTGCCCGTGGCATGGCTATCGATACCGCGCTGCCGTCCGGTGAAGAGTTCCCACGGTTCACCGAGTTCTGGATCGAGCGACCAAAGCCGGGCGACAAGCACCTGGTGATCTTCGCCCTGCTGGACTCGCCGCGCGCTACCGGTGCCTATCGCCTGATCCTGCGCCCCGGCACTGACACCGTGGTCGATGTGAAATCCCAGATGTTCCTGCGCGACAAGGTCAGCAAGCTGGGGGTTGCCCCGTTGACCTCGATGTTCCTGTTCGGCGCCAACCAGCCTTCCAAGGTGCTTAACTACCGTCGCGAGCTCCACGATTCCAGCGGCCTGTCGATCCACGCCGGCAATGGCGAGTGGATCTGGCGCCCGTTGAACAACCCTAAACACCTGTCGGTCAGCAACTTCAGCGTCGAGAACCCGCGTGGCTTCGGCCTGCTGCAACGTGGCCGCAACTTCAGCCACTACGAAGACCTGGACGACAACTACGACAAGCGCCCAAGCGCCTGGATCGAACCTGAAGGCGATTGGGGCAAAGGCTCCGTTGACCTGGTAGAGATCCCGACAGCCGATGAAACCAACGACAACATCGTGGCGTTCTGGAGCCCGGCCGAACTGCCGGAAGTCGGCAAGCCGCTGGACATCGCCTACCGTCTGCACTGGACCCTGGACGACGCTGCATTCCATTCGCCGGACAGCGCCTGGGTCAAGCAGACCCTGCGTTCTACCGGTGATGTGAAGCAATCCAACCTGATCCGTCAGCCCGATGGCAGCGTGGCCTACCTGGTGGACTTCGAGGGCCCGGCCCTGAAGAAACTGCTACCGGACGCCCCGGTGCGCAGCCAGGTGAGCGTGGGCGACAACGCCGAACTGGTTGAAAACAGTGTGCGCTACAACGAACACACCAAAGGCTGGCGCCTGACACTGCGTATGAAGATCAAGGACGCAGGCAAACCGACCGAAATGCGTGCGGCACTGGTGCAGGATGTGGTGCAACCAGCGCCTGAGCCGGTTTCCAATCACGTGTTGAAGGCTGACAAAGTCCTGGCCAAGCAGCACGAGAAACAGGCCAGGAAAGACGCAAAAGACAAGCAAGACCCGCAGCCAGAAGCTGCCCCAGCCACACCGGAGCCGGCCAAGACCGAACAAGTCCTGACCGAAACCTGGAGCTATCAGTTGCCTGCCGATGAGTAATTCAAATGTCCGGCCAGAGACTCTGAGCGAGTATCTGGCGCACCTCCCGTTGACCGCTGAGCAGCGCGCCGAGCTGGCGGGCTGCAACTCGTTCAGCGAATTGCACGAACGCTTGTCGTCGTCGACTTTCGACGCGCCGACTGAGGCCGCCCAGGCTTCGGTCGGCCGTCGCTTGACCCTCAACAGCGCCGAAGAGCTGCAAGACGCCGAGATGCTGGCGCTCGACGCCAGCGGTCGCGTGTGCCTTAAAGCCACGCCGCCGATCCGCCGGACCAAAGTGGTGCCCGAGCCTTGGCGCACCAACATCCTGGTGCGCGGCTGGCGCCGGATGACGGGTCGCACCAACCCGCCCAAGCCACCCAAGGATGAGCGCGTACTGCCCGCTGCCCGCTGGCGTACCGTGGGTTCGATCCGTCGCTATATCCTGCTGGTGTTGATGCTGGGCCAGACCATTGTCGCCGGCTGGTACATGAAAGGCATCATGCCGTACCAGGGCTGGTCGCTGGTCGACTTCGATGAAATCCGCAACCAGACCCTGCTGCAAACCGCCACTCAGGTAATGCCTTACGCGCTGCAAACCAGCATCCTGATCATGTTCGGGATTCTGTTCTGCTGGGTCTCGGCCGGTTTCTGGACCGCACTCATGGGCTTCCTGGAGCTGCTGACCGGTCACGATAAATACCGCATCTCCGGTAAAAGTGCCGGTAACGAGCCAATTCCGAAGGATGCGCGCACCGCACTGGTAATGCCGATCTGCAACGAAGACGTGCCGCGGGTATTCGCAGGTTTGCGTGCCACGTTCGAATCGGTAGCCGCCACCGGTGACCTGGATCGCTTCGATTTCTTTGTGCTCAGCGACAGTAACGACGCCGACATCTGCATCGCCGAACAGCAAGCCTGGCTCGACGTGTGCCGCGAAGCTGGCGGCTTTGGCAAGATCTTCTATCGCCGCCGCCGCCGTCGTGTAAAGCGCAAGAGCGGCAACCTCGACGACTTCTGCCGTCGCTGGGGTGGCGACTACAAATACATGGTCGTTCTCGACGCTGACTCCGTGATGAGCGGCGAATGCCTGACCAGCCTGGTACGCCTGATGGAAGCCACGCCGGATGCGGGGATTATCCAGACCGCGCCGCGGGCGTCGGGCATGGACACCCTGTATGCGCGTATGCAGCAGTTCGCTACCCGCGTATACGGCCCATTGTTTACCGCCGGCCTGCACTTCTGGCAGTTGGGTGAATCCCACTATTGGGGTCACAACGCCATTATCCGCATGAAACCGTTTATCGAACACTGCGCCCTGGCGCCGTTGCCAGGTAAGGGCGCATTCGCCGGTGCAATCCTTTCCCACGACTTCGTTGAAGCCGCGCTGATGCGCCGTGCCGGCTGGGGCGTGTGGATTGCCTACGACTTGCCGGGCAGTTACGAAGAACTGCCGCCGAACCTGCTGGACGAACTCAAGCGTGACCGTCGCTGGTGCCACGGTAACCTGATGAACTTCCGCCTGTTCCTGGTTAAAGGCATGCACCCGGTGCACCGTGCGGTGTTCCTGACCGGCGTGATGTCCTACCTGTCGGCGCCGTTGTGGTTCTTCTTCCTGGTGTTGTCCACGGCGTTGCTGGCGGTGAACACCCTGATGGAGCCGCAGTACTTCATGGCGCCGCGCCAGTTGTACCCACTATGGCCACAATGGCACCCGGACAAGGCGGTGGCGCTGTTCTCCACCACCATCGTGCTGTTGTTCCTGCCCAAGCTGCTCAGCATCATCCTGATCTGGGCCAAGGGTGCCAAGGAGTTCGGCGGCAAGTTCAAGGTGACCTTGTCGATGCTGCTGGAGATGCTGTTCTCCATGCTGCTGGCGCCGGTGCGGATGATTTTCCACACCCGTTTCGTCCTCGCCGCTTTCCTCGGTTGGGCTGCCACCTGGAACTCGCCGCAGCGTGACGACGACTCCACGCCTTGGAGTGAAGCGGTCAAGCGTCACGGCCCGCAAACTATCCTCGGCTTCCTGTGGGCGCTGTTGGTGGTGTGGTTGAACCCAAGTTTCCTGTGGTGGCTGGTGCCGATTGTCGGCTCGCTGATGCTGTCGATTCCGGTGTCGGTGATTTCCAGCCGGGTCAAGCTGGGCCTCAAGTCCCGTGACGAGAGCCTGTTCCTGATCCCCGAGGAGTACAATCCGCCGCAAGCGCTGCTGTCGACCGAGAAGTACACCCACGAAAACCGTTGGCACGCCCTCAATGACGGTTTCGTGCGTTCGGTGGTCGACCCGCAGCAGAACGCCCTGGCCTGTGCCTTGGCGACCTCGCGTCACCGTGAGGCCGAGCCGATCGAGTATCTGCGCATGGAGCGCGTTCGCCATGCGTTGAAAGTCGGCCCTGCCGGCCTCAACAACAGCGAACGCCTGGCCCTGCTCAGCGACCCGGTAGCCCTGGCTCGCCTGCATGAGCAGGTCTGGAACGAAGGTCATGCCGAGTGGCTCGGTGCCTGGCGTGCTTCGATCAAGGCAGATCCGCACGCGCCATTGCTGCCTCTGCAACCGCAGTCGCCGCAGGCCCAACCGGCCTGATTCAGACGCCCCCGAGGGCTCGCCTCGGGGGCGCTGCAGACGCTGGTCCTACAGCGTTTACAGTCGCTTCCTTTTATCCCTAACTCCTTGTTATTTCGAAACAAAAGACCTTTGATCGAGGCGTATTGTCGTGCCTGTCGCTGGGTTAGCATCGCCCCCCAAAATTTGACTCGCCACGGGGGCATTCATGATCAAAAGGTATTGTTCGGTATTGCTGGTTAGCGTTTTCCTATGGGCTTACGCGGGTCTGCTGAGTGCGGGCGCCCTGGACGATGCTGTTCGTCGCGGCGTGTTGAAGGTGGGGACCACGCCCAATTACGTGCCCTTCGAGATGCTCGATAAGCAGGGGCGCATCGTCGGTTTTGAAATTGACTTGCTCCGCGCCATGAGCCGTGCACTGGGCGTGGAACTTGAGCTGATTGCGGTGCCCTATACGGATTTGGTACCGGGGTTGATGGCGAAGAAATTCGACCTGATTGGCAGTGGCATGACCGTCACCCAAGAGCGCAACCTGAAGCTCAACTTCAGCGACTCTTTCATTGTGGTGGGTCAGACCGTGCTGCTGCACCCCCGCCTGGCCGGCATCGTTTCCAGCATCGAAGAACTGGACGACGCCAGCTACCGGGTGGTGACTATCCAGGGCACGACCGGAGAGGCAGCAGCCCAGCGTTTTCTGGGGGCTGCTCAACTGAGCACGGTGACGACCCCGGAAGACGGTGTGCGGCAGGTCGTGGAAGGCAAGTTCGATGCGTTTATCCATGATGCGCCCTACAACCTGATCGCGATGAGCCGGCCGCAGAACAGCGCCTTGTTGACACTGGAACAACCCTTCACCTTTGAGCCCCTGGCGTTTGGTTTGAAAAAGGGTGATTACGACAGCCTCAACTGGATCAATCACTTTCTCAACCAGATCGCTCAGGATGGCTCCTACGATCACCTGCATGACAAGTGGTTCAGGGACACGGCCTGGATGGCAGAGATTGAGTGATGGTCATAACTACTTACACATCAATCAATTGTCGAGGGGCCGCGTAGACGCGTCTACCCCTGCGCTTGACTGCGCCGCCGTAGGACTTTTACGACATACGCCGATAACATTTACCGCTGAAACCTTTGTGACGGACAACGAGTGGGTTAGGATCGCATCCCGAAATGGCGCAGCCCTTTTGTGCGCCGACCTTATAAGAATCGTTCAGGGGTCTTGAAGATGAAAAAGTATCTTTCGATGCTGATGCTCGGCGTCACCGCGATGGTCGCTGCCACTGCGGCCCAGGCCGGTGCCATCGACGATGCGGTCAAGCGCGGCACGTTGAAAGTCGGCATGGACCCGACCTACATGCCGTTCGAAATGACTGACAAGCGCGGTGAAATCATCGGCTTCGAAGTCGACATCCTCAAGGCCATGGCCAAGTCCATGGGGGTCAAGCTGGAGCTGGTGTCCACCGGTTATGACGGCATCATCCCGGCCTTCCTGACCGGCAAGTTCGACATGATCGGCAGCGGCATGACCCTGACCCAGGAGCGCAACCTGCGCCTGAACTTCAGCGAACCCTTCATTGTGGTCGGCCAGACCCTGCTGATCCGCAAGGACCTGGAAGGCACCATCAAGTCCTACAAAGACCTGAACGATGAGAAATACCGTCTGACCTCCAAGCTCGGCACCACCGGTGAGATGGTCGCCAAAAAGCTGATTTCCAAGGCCAAGTACCACGGCTACGACAACGAGCAGGAAGGCGTGCTGGATGTGGTCAACGGCAAGGCTGACGCCTTCGTCTATGACGCACCGTATAACGTAGTAGCCGAGAAGAAAGTCGGCAACGGCAAGCTGGTGTTCCTGGAAGAACCCTTCACCTTTGAACCCCTGGCCTTCGGTTTGAAGAAAGGCGATTACGACAGCATCAACTTCATCAATAACTTCCTGCACCAGATCCGTAACGACGGCACCTACGATCGTATCCATGACAAGTGGTTCAAGAGCTCCGAGTGGCTCAAGGACATGGAATAAGGCCTGACACCGAGTTGCCTGCATCGCAGGCAAGCCAGCTCCCACATTTGACTGTATTTACACATCAAATGTGGGAGCTGGCTTGCCCTCGATGGCGGCCTATCAGGCAACACATATCCGGAAAGTGAAATGAAACAGAAAAAAGCCCAATGGCCCTGGCACCTGCTGACGGTGGTCGTGCTGGTCGGCCTGGCTGGCGCCTTGTACTACGCCACCTCGTTGATGTCCTACGAGTGGCGCTGGAACCGCGTGCCGCAATACTTTGCCTATCAAGCCGAAACCTCCCAGCGCGCCGCGGATATTTCCACCGTGGTCGAGTTGGTGCGCAAAGGCGATGTGGCCGAAGTCACCCTGCGCAACGACGCGGGGGCCGAGCAAAAGCTCACGGTTGCCGACAACAGCCTGCAAGTGGCGCGCGGTGATGATGTGGCTGAGGGCGATGTGGTCGGCGTGACCCGCCAGTGGGCGTTGGGGCCGCTGATGTGGGGCTTGTGGACCACGCTGTGGCTGTCGGTGGTGTCCGGCATCCTGGGCTTGGCGATAGGTTTGGCGACCGGTTTGTGCCGGCTCTCCAAAAACCCGACCCTGCGGGATTTGTCGACGATCTACGTCGAACTGGTGCGCGGTACGCCGCTGCTGGTGCAGATTTTCATTTTCTATTTCTTCATCGGCACGGTGCTCAACCTCTCCCGGGAGTTTGCCGGGATCGCCGCGCTGTCGTTGTTCACCGGCGCCTACGTGGCCGAAATCGTCCGCGCCGGCGTGCAGTCTATCACCCGTGGCCAGGATGAAGCGGCGCGTTCCTTGGGCTTGAGCGCCAGCCAGTCGATGCGCCATGTGGTGTTGCCGCAAGCCTTCAAGCGCGTGCTGCCACCCCTGGCCGGGCAATTTATCAGCCTGGTCAAGGACACGTCCCTGGTGTCGGTGATCGCGATTACCGAATTGCTCAAGAGTGGCCGCGAAGTGATCACCACCTCGTTTTCGCCATTCGAGATCCTGTTCTGTGTGGCAGGCCTGTACCTGCTGATCAACCTGCCGCTGTCGAAAATGGCCAGCCGGCTTGAGCGGAGGCTCGCCCAAAGTGATTGAAGTGCGCGATCTGGTAAAAGTCTTCGACACCCGTGGGCATGTAGTACGCGCGGTTGATCACGTCACCACCCAGGTGGCCAAGGGCGAAGTGCTGGTTGTCATTGGCCCGTCCGGTTCCGGCAAGTCCACCTTCCTGCGCTGCCTCAATGGGTTGGAGGAGTTCGACTCGGGCTCGGTGAGCATTGATGGCCTGCAATTGGCCGATCCTAAAACCGATGTGAACGCCTATCGCCGTGAAGTCGGCATGGTGTTTCAGCATTTCAACCTGTTCCCCCACATGACCGTGCTGGAAAACCTGTGCCTGGCGCAAAAGGTCGTGCGCAAGCGCGGCAAGCAAGAGCGCGAGGCCAAGGCCCTGGCTCTGTTGGAAAAGGTGGGTATCGCGCAGAAGGCCCATGAGTTTCCATCGCGCCTGTCTGGCGGCCAACAGCAGCGGGTCGCGATTGCCCGAGCGCTGGCCATGGAGCCCAAGGTGATGCTGTTTGACGAGCCCACCTCGGCGCTCGACCCGGAAATGGTTGGCGAAGTCCTCGACGTCATGAAGACCCTGGCCCTGGAAGGCATGACCATGGTCTGCGTGACCCACGAGATGGGCTTTGCTCGCGAAGTGGCGGACCGGGTGCTGTTCTTCGACCATGGCAAACTGCTCGAAGATGCCGCGCCCGCAGCCTTCTTTGCAGCCCCCCAGGACCCGCGGGCTCAAGCCTTCCTGCGCCAGGTGTTGTAACTGCTCAGACCTTGAACCGGCCTACCGAGCGCGCCAGGTCTGTGCCCAGGCGCGCCAGCTCGATGCTGGCCGCCGCCGTCTGCTCACTGGCGGTCGAGGTTTGTTCCGACGCATCCTTGACCTTCAGTACGCTGCGGTTGATCTCTTCGGCCACCGCGCTTTGCTCCTCGGCTGCTGCGGCAATCTGTGGGTTCATCTCCTGAATCACCGATACCGTACGGGTGATGTTGGCAAGGGCTGCGCCTGCGCGGCGCGTCAGCTCCACGCTGTTGTCGGTCAGGCTGAGGCTGTTGTCCAGGATATCGGCGGTGTGTTGCGTGCCACGCTGCAAACCCTCGATCAATACCTCGATTTCCTCGGCTGATTGCTGGGTGCGCTGGGCCAGGGTGCGTACTTCGTCGGCCACTACAGCGAAACCGCGACCGGCTTCACCCGCGCGTGCCGCTTCGATAGCGGCGTTAAGGGCCAGCAGGTTGGTTTGCTCGGACACCGATTTGATCACCTCCAGCACGCTGCCGATCTTCTGGCTTTCCTGTTGCAAGCCTTGCATCGCCAGGCTCGAGCGGTTCATCTGCTCGGCCAGATGTTCGATATGGGTAATCGCTTCTGCCACCACCTGGTCGCCCACCCCCGCTTGTTGATCAGCCTCAGTGGCGGCAATCGAGGCTTGCTCTGCATGACGAGCGACCTCTTGGGAGGTCGCGAGCATTTCGTTCATGGCGGCGGCGACTTGCTCGGTTTCCAGTTTCTGGCCATTGACCCCGGCGCGGGTTTGCTCGGTGACGGCGGACAGTTGCTCGGCGGCGCTTGCGATCTGGCGGGCGCTGTCGTTGATACCGCCGATCAGGGCGCGCAGGTTGAGCGTCATCTGGCCGATGCTGCGTTGCAATTGGCCCAGTTCGTCGCGCCGCGAGGTAGTGATATCGTGGCTCAGGTCGCCCTCGGCGATGCGGTTGGCTGTCAGCAGCGCCTGGCGCAACGGCCGCACGATCTGGCCGGCGATCAGCCAGGCGGCGAGGGCCCCGAGCAGCAGCGCTGCGCCTGTCACGTAGAGCAACATCAGGCGAGCCAAGTCTGCTTCTTTATCGCGTTGCAGGGTCTGTTCCTCGCTCAGGCGGTCGCTTTGCGAGAGTAACTGGTCCAGCCACTGCTCCAGTTGATTCTGGGTGTTTTCAACAGTGACCTGCGCGTCCTTGACGCGGTTGAGTTGGGCGCGATAGTCGAGCAGGGCGCTATTCAGAGCGGTGCTGTCGACCGGTAAAGCCGTCACGGCAGACTGAGCACCGTCGAGGGCCTTGAGCGCGTCGTCCACGCCTTGGGTGTAAATCTGCAGTGTGTCTGCGGCCCATGCCGGTGCCTTGGCGCGGTCTTCGGCTTTTTCCAACGCCAGGCGCAGGTTTTCCACGCTATCCAAGGCTTTCTCATCGTTCTGGTCGGGCAAGTCACTGGAAAATTGTCCAAGGGTGTCGCTGGCCGCCACAGAACTGCTGGTGAGCCCCTTCTGCGCTTGCTCACGTTGTTGCATCAAGGTGGGTAGCCCGCCCAGTGCGGTCTTGAAGCGCGCGCTGAGGCGACTGGAGTCTTGGACTTGCTGCAGATGTGCCTGGATTTTCAGGCGATCCGCCAACTCGACCAGGTAACCGTCGATTTTTTCCATGTGCCGGCCGATCTTGTCGAAGTTCGTCGGTTCATTGAGGGTGCGGTACACAATCCGTTCGGCGCGTAGCTCTTCACCGGCCACGGCCAATCGAGAAAGGGTGGTCAAGGTTTGTGCACGAAAGAGCGAGTCGTTCAGTGCCTGCCATCCCGTCAGGGCGACAGCCATGCACAGTGCCAGCACCAGGCCGAAGCCAAGGATAAGCTTGAGGGTGACGCTGGTATTGCCCAATACGCGGGTCAGTGGTCGAAACATGATGCACCTCCATCAGCAAAGAGAAAGCGTCTCGCAGTCCGACTGACGCAGGTCAGGAGGAGTGGGAACGCTAAATCTTTTCGGCAAGGGGCGCGTAAGAATTGACCTGAAAGACGTGTAGGAAATTTCACAAGTTGCAGGGAGGACCCCGCACGGGCCACTCCCTGGTGTGAGCGTGTCAGACCCTGAAGCGGCCGACCAATGCTTGCAGATGAATGCCCAGGCGCGCCAGTTCTGCACTCGACGCAGCGGTTTCTTCGCTGGCCGAGGACGTCTGTTCGGATACGTCACGCACATTCAACACGCTGCGGTTGATCTCTTCGGCTACGGCGCTCTGTTGCTCGGCGGCGGTGGCGATTTGTGAGTTCATCGCCTGGATGGTTGAAACCGTGCGGGTGATATTCGCCAATGCGCTGCCGGCGCGACGCGTCAGTTCAACGCTGCTGTCGGTCAGCCCACGGCTGTTGTCCATGATGGAGGCCACCTGCTGGGTACCGTTTTGCAGGCCGACGATCAGCTCTTCAATCTCTTCGGTGGACTTCTGTGTGCGCTGGGCCAGGCTGCGCACTTCATCGGCCACCACCGCGAAGCCACGCCCGGCCTCCCCGGCACGCGCCGCTTCAATGGCCGCATTCAGCGCCAGCAGGTTGGTTTGCTGGGCGACGGATTTGATCACGTCAAGCACGCTGCCGATCTTGTCGCTTTCGCGCTTCAGGTCGCCCATGGCGAGGGTGGAGTTGCCGACTTCGGTCGCCAGGCGTTCGATCTGGGCGATGGCTTCGCCGACCACCTTGTCACCTTCACGGGCCTGTTGGTCTGCGGCTACAGCAGCTTCCGAGGCTTGCTCGGCATTGCGTGCAACTTCCTGCACGGTGGCGGCCATTTCGTTCATGGCGGTGGCGACCTGATCGGTCTCGACCTTTTGGCTGTTGACCCCCGCGCTGGTCTGTTCAGTCACGGCCGACAACTGCTCGGCCGCGCTGGCGATCTGGGTGACGCCCTCGCTGATACCACCGATCAACGCGCGCAGGCCCACGGTCATGCTCTGCATGGCGCGTTGCAACTGGCCCAGTTCGTCCTGGCGGCCAGAGTCCAGGTTGTGGCTCAGGTCGCCGGAGGCCACGCGCTCGGCGACCTTGAGGGTCTGGTTTAGCGGGATGACGATCTGGCGGGTGATGGCCCAGGCTGCGAACAGGCCGAAGACCATCGCCAGTACGGTGGCGAGCAGCAACAGATATTTGGCCTGGGCCACATCGTGGTCGCGCACTGCGGTTTGCGACGTGGTGAGTTTCTCGCTATGGCCCAGCAGAATATCGCCCTGGGCGCTCATGATTTTAAGTGCGGCGGCACTGGCCACTTGGGAGTCGCGATATTGGCTGACGGCGGCGCGATAGGCTTGCAGTGAGACACCAGCCTCTTGCAGGTTGGCCTGGTAGGGCGCTGGAAGTTGGCTTTGCAGTTCGGTGATTTTTTTCAGGGCATTGTCGATGGCATCAAGGGCCGGTTGCTCGGCCTCGACTTTGCCGCTGTAGGTGTAGCCGCGTACCTGGAAGCGCGCTTGCTGGATCAGCTTGCTCAGGTCAACCACGCTGTTGAACTGGGTGACGCTGTCGCCTTGCAGGAGGCTTTTTTCAATCTCGTTGGTTTTGGCCACGGCATTGTCGGCGGTGTCGCCGAGCTTGCTGCGCGCGCCCTCACGCTTGAGACCCGCCTGGACCATGGCCGCGAAGGCTTTTTTGTATTGGCTCAACGCTTCCTGTTGTTGTTCGACGAGGGCCTTGTCATTGGGCTGTTCGATTAACTGCGCGGCGGTTTCAAGGCCATTGTCCAACTGAGTAATCAGGCCGGTGACCGCGTCAGTGCCTTGTTCGCCGCGGCGCATATCAAAGTCCAGGCGCGCCAGGCGCAGGTCTTTGGTCAGGCCATTGAGGCTGGAGATAAAACCCAGCTTATCGCCGCGATTGATTACGTCGCCCAGGCCGGTCCAGCCGGTAAAGGTGATCAACAGCGTCAGGATCAACACCAGGCCAAAGCCGACGCTCAGCTTGCGGTTGACGCTTACATTCCCCAGTTTCTCGGCTAACCAACGATACATGCTGCGAACTCCCCTGGAACAAGGCTTGGACTTATTCAGAGGCTATCGGCATGGGCATAGGATTCTGTAGCGCCACAGATCCAATGTGAGAGGGGGCTTGCCCCCGATGGCAGAGTGTCAGCCACCACATTCAGTGATTGATACACCGCTATCGCGGGCAAGCCCCCTCCCACATCTGGGCTGTAGTGTTTTTGGATTTGATATCAGAACAGTCGGGCGAGCAGGGCCGTCACGGCGGTTTCAACCCGCAGGATGCGCGCACCTAGCTGCACCGGCTGTAGACCGGCCTTGGTCAGCAGGTCCACCTCATAGGGAATCCAACCACCTTCTGGGCCAATCGCCAGCGTCACCGGCTCATCCAGCCCACGGGGGCAGGCCGGGTAATCGCCGGGATGGCCGATCAGGCCCAGGGTGCCTTCAACCATGGCCGGCAGGCGATCTTCGACAAACGGTTTGAAGCGCTTTTCGATAATGATCTCGGGCAGCACCGTGTCCCGCGCCTGTTCCAGACCGAGGATCAGTTGCTCGCGAACCGCTGCAGGTTCCAGGAATGGGGTCTGCCAGAAGCTTTTTTCCACGCGGTAGCTGTTGACCAGCACGACCTTGGGCACGCCCATGGCCGCCACGGTTTGCAGCACCCGGCGCAGCATCTTCGGGCGGGGCAGGGCCAGCAGCAGTGTCAGGGGCAGCTTTGGCGGCGGCGGTTGGTCGAAGCTGACTTGCAGCTCGGCTTCGCCTGCGTCCAGGCGCAGCAGTTGGGCATTGCCCATCAGCCCACCAATGCGGCCCACACGCAGGTTGTCGCCTACGGCGGCGCGGTGGACTTCCTGCATATGCACCAGGCGCCGATCACGCAGCACCACGCGGTCGGCCGCGATGAAGTCGGCGTCTTCCAGCAGCAGCAGGTTCACGGCTGGGTCGCTGGCGGCTGGTCGTCGTCGGCAGGCTGGTCGTCCGGGTGTTCGCCGCGCTTGCTGATCAAGCCGCTGAACAGGATGCCCACTTCGAACAGCATCCACATCGGCACGGCCAGCAAGGTCTGGGAGAAGATGTCCGGCGGCGTGAGGATCATGCCGACCACAAAGCAGCCGATGATCACGTACGGGCGGATCTTCTTCAGATATTTGACGTCGACCACTCCGATCCACACCAGCAACACCACCGCCACCGGGATTTCGAAGGCCACGCCAAAGGCGAAGAACAGCGTCATCACGAAGTCGAGGTAGCTGGTGATATCGGTCATCATCTCCACGCCGGCCGGGGTGGCGGCGGCGAAGAACTTGAAGATCAGCGGGAACACCAGGAAGTAGGCGAAGGCCATGCCGGTATAGAACAGCAGGATGCTCGACACCAGCAACGGCACTGCGATGCGCTTCTCGTGCTTGTACAGGCCCGGCGCAATAAAGCCCCAGATCTGATGCAGGATCACCGGGATCGCCAGAAACAGCGAAACCATCATGGTCAGCTTCAATGGCGTCAGGAACGGCGACGACACGTCGGTGGCAATCATCGTCGCACCGACAGGCAGGTACTGGCGCAACGGTGTGGAAACGAAAGTGTAGATCTGCTGGGTGAAGGCAAACAGCCCGGCAAAGATGATGAAGATGGCCGCTACGCAACGCAGCAGGCGGGTACGCAACTCGGTGAGGTGCGAGACCAGCGGCATGTGCTGGTCGTTTTCCGGTTTATCAGCGCTCATGGGGCTCGCGGCGGCAGTGTAGGGTCATTGGGCGCGGGCGACGCG
Source organism: Pseudomonas sp. W15Feb34 (assembly GCF_023127765.1). Classification (NCBI taxonomy): domain Bacteria; kingdom Pseudomonadati; phylum Pseudomonadota; class Gammaproteobacteria; order Pseudomonadales; family Pseudomonadaceae; genus Pseudomonas; species Pseudomonas sp. W15Feb34. Next base: position 136,568 of record NZ_SPKN01000044.1, on the reverse strand, counting down.
ACGGGCGTCGGCGCAGGCGTTATCGGGGCGGGAACGGCTTCGGCAGGGGACACCGGCGCGATGCTCTGCTCGGCCACCGGAGTGACCGGCTTGGCCGGCTCCTGCACCGGGGAAAGAATCTTGCGCGCCTCCTGCTCCAACGACAGGATATGTTCGTTGTGCAATTGCCGGCGGATCTCGTCGGCACCGATTTCACGTTCAACTTCCTGTTTGATCGCGTTGAAACTGCGTTTCAGGCGCCCGATCCACAGGCCGGCGGTGCGTGCGGCACCGGGCAGGCGTTCCGGCCCCAGTACCAGCAGGGCTACCAGGCCGACGAGCAGCAGTTCAGAGAAGCTGATACCAAACATTAGTCAGTGCTCACGAGTCTTTGCGGGTCGGCTCTTGGACTTTTTCAGCCTGCACGTCGAAGGTACGACGCTCGGTGATCGGCTGAGCGGCCTGCGGGTGCACAGGCTGTGCCGGTGGCACCGGGTTTGCGCTTGGCTCGGCGGGTTTCTCGTCGTCGTTCATGGCTTTACGAAAGCCCTTGATCGACTCGCCGACGTCGGTGCCGAGGTTTTTCAGTTTTTTGGTGCCGAACACCAGAACAACCACCACCAGAATGACGATCCAGTGTTTCCAGTCAAAAATGCCCATGCTGCAAATCCTCAAGTCTTGGTTAATCAGGCGGACGGGCGCGAGGCCTTTTCGGCGTGCCCGGACAAGCCGAAGCGACGGTCCAGTTCATCCAGCACGGCCTGTGGATGCTGCCCCAGTTGGGCAAGCATGACCAGGCTATGGAACCACAAGTCGGCGGTCTCATAGATTACATCGCTGTAATCACCGCTGATTTGCGCGTCCTTGGCCGCAATGATGGTCTCGACGGATTCTTCGCCGAGTTTTTCCAGAATCTTGTTCAGACCCTTGTGGTAAAGGCTAGCGACATAGGAGCTGTCGGCATCCGCGCCTTTGCGGTCTTCCAGCACCTGGGCCACACGGTTCAGGGTATCGCTCATGTTCAGTGTCCTGCCGAATAAATGGCGTGCGGGTCTTTAAGCACTGGGTCCACTGTCTTCCATTCGCCGTCTTCGAAGACGCGATAGAAACAGCTGTGGCGCCCGGTATGGCAGGCGATGTCGCCGATCTGATCGACCATCAGGATCACCACGTCAGCGTCGCAGTCCAGGCGCATTTCATGCAGAACCTGCACGTGCCCGGATTCTTCGCCCTTGCGCCACAGTCTGCCACGCGAACGTGACCAGTAGATGGCGCGCTGCTCAGTGGCGGTGAGGCTCAGCGCCTCACGGTTCATCCAGGCCATCATCAATACGCGCCCGGTCTTGTAGTCCTGGGCAATGGCCGGCACCAGGCCGTCACTGTCCCACTTGATCTCGTCCAGCCAGTTTTTCATGTTCGGCTCCGGCAATTTGCGACAGTGTATAACCGGATTGGCTATCGACGCACGATCAGATAAACACCCACCGCCACCATGATTCCGGCTGGCCAGTGACCCAGTTGATTCAGCGGCCCGCCGATCACCAGCATCACACCGCCCACCAGGTGCGCGGCGCCGAGCAGGCGCAGGAACCAGTCGTCCTTGCGCTTGCGCCAAGGCGGCTCGGGGTCTTTGGCGTGGGGCTGGGACATGCGCTCCAGTAGATCGCGGGTCATGTTGGCCAGGTGCGGCAGTTGTTCGAACTGGCTGTGCAGGTTGCCCAACATGGTCTTCGGGCTCATCCGCTCACGCATCCAGCGCTCCAGGAACGGTTGCGCGGTGTTCCACAGATCGAGGTCCGGATACAACTGGCGGCCCAGGCCTTCGATGTTGAGCAGGGTTTTTTGCAGCAGCACCAACTGCGGTTGTACTTCCATATTGAAGCGCCGCGCAGTCTGGAACAGGCGCATCAGCACCTGACCGAAGGAAATATCTTTTAACGGTTTTTCAAAGATCGGTTCGCATACGGTACGGATCGCCGCTTCGAATTCGTTGAGCTTGGTTTCCGCCGGCACCCAACCTGAATCAATGTGCAACTGCGCCACGCGGCGGTAGTCGCGCTTGAAGAAAGCAAACAGGTTGCGCGCCAGGTAGTCCTGGTCTTCCGGGGTCAGGCTGCCGACGATGCCACAGTCGATCGCGATGTACTGCGGGCTCCACGGATTGACGGTGCTGACGAAGATGTTGCCGGGGTGCATGTCGGCGTGGAAGAAACTGTCGCGAAATACTTGGGTAAAGAAGATCTCCACCCCGCGTTCGGCGAGCATCTTCATGTCGGTGCGCTGGTCGGCGAGGGTGGCCAGGTCGGTGACCTGCACGCCGTAGATGCGCTCCATCACCAGCACTTTCGGCCGGCACCAGTCCCAATACACTTGTGGCACGTACAGCAGTTGCGAGCCTTCGAAGTTGCGTCGCAATTGGCTGGCGTTGGCCGCTTCGCGCAGCAGGTCGAGCTCGTCGTAGATGGTTTTTTCGTAGTCGGCGACCACATCCACCGGGTGCAGCAGACGCGCGTCGGCAGAAAAACGTTCGGCCGCCCGAGCCAGGATAAACAGCCACGCCAGGTCCTGGCCGATGATCGGCTTGAGGCCCGGGCGAATGACTTTTACCACCACCTCTTCGCCGGTCTTGAGCTGTGCGGCGTGGACCTGCGCGACCGAGGCCGAGGCCAGGGGCTCGACATCGAAGCGGCTGAACACCTCGCTGATCTTCTGGCCCAGTTGTTCTTCGATCAACGCCATCGACTGCTGTGAATCGAAAGGCGGCACACGGTCCTGCAACAGCATCAGTTCGTCGGCGATGTCTTCAGGCAGCAAGTCGCGGCGGGTGGAGAGGATCTGCCCGAACTTGATAAAGATCGGCCCCAGATCCTGCAACGCCAGGCGCAGGCACGCGCCTCGGCTGAGCTCCAGCTGTTTGCGCGGGAACCAGCGCCACGGCAGCACATAACGCACCGCCAGCAGGAACCAGGGCAGGGGCAGGGCAAACAGCAGGTCATCGAGGCGGTAACGGATTACGACGCGCTGGATACGAAACAAACGGCGGACGGCGAGCAGCTTCATGCGTTATCGCTTGGATCAAGGGAGCGGCTCAGGCGTTCGAAGCGGGCCTCGAGGCGTTCCAGGTCGATTTTGGCCTTGTCGAGATCACGAAAGCGCGCTTGCGCTTCCCGTTGCCCGACCAGGGTGCGCGATTCTTCGCTCAGGTATTCGGCGAGGTTCTGGTTCAGGCTGGCGAACCCTTGCTGGTACCAGCGCGAGCGGCTGCGCAGGTGCCCGCTGAGCAACTGGGTGGCGACCGGGCCGATCCAGCGCGAGAGTTCGTATTCCCAATCCAGCTCCAGGTCCTGCAGCACGGCGGCCAGATCCATCAGCACCGCACTGTCGCCTTCCAGCTCCACCTCGGGGCTGTGGAGGATGGCGGTCTTGTTGCGGCTCAGCGCCAGGTGCAACAGGCTGGAGGCCGGCGCACGCAAGGTGCAGTCGGCGTCGGCTGCCCATTGAGTGGCGAGCAGCAAGCCTTCATCGCTGGGCAGGATAAACAGCTGCACAGCGGGGCTGCGGCAGTCGACGGCAATGACTTTGCCGTTCAAGTGCGCGAGCCGTGCCAGGGCGGTGCTGTCCAGGCGCAGAACACGGTTGAGGCCATGTTCGACGCTTGCGAGAAGGCCTGCGAGCAGCATCAGGGTTTGATACCTCGGTGCAAGGCAACGATGCCGGAGGTCATGTTGTGATAGGTCACGCGGTCGAAACCGGCCTCCACCATCATTGACTTCAGGGTTTCCTGGTCGGGGTGCATGCGGATGGATTCGGCCAGGTAGCGGTAGCTCTCGGCGTCATTGGTGATCAACTTGCCCATCAGCGGCATGAAGGCGAACGAGTAAGTGTCGTAGACCTTGGACATCAGCGCGTTGGTCGGCTTGGAGAATTCCAGCACCAGCAGGCGACCACCCGGCTTGAGGACGCGCAGCATCGAGCGGATCGCGTCCTCCTTGTGAGTGACGTTGCGCAGGCCGAAGGCGATGGTCACGCAGTCGAAATGGTTGTCGGGGAACGGCAGCTTCTCAGCGTCGGCCTGGACGAACTCGATATTGCCGGCCACACCTTTGTCGAGCAGGCGATCGCGGCCGACCTTGAGCATCGAACCGTTGATATCGGCCAAAACCACCTGACCGGTGGGGCCGACCAGTTTGGAGAACTTGGCGGCCAGGTCGCCCGTGCCGCCGGCGATATCCAGTACCCGGTTGCCGGTGCGTACGCCCGACAACTCGATGGTGAAGCGCTTCCACAGACGGTGCATGCCGCCGGAAAGCACGTCATTCATCAGGTCGTACTTGGCCGCCACGGAGTGAAACACCTCAGCGACTTTTTCCGCTTTCTGGCTTTCCGGGACGTTCTTGAAACCGAAGTGAGTGGTGGGTTCGGCATCGCTGCCTTTGCGCTGATCAGTCATATCGCTGTCACCAAAAGAGAATGCGGGACATGATAATCCCCAAGGCCTGCTTTGTCTTGGCAAGGCTGCAGGTAAGATAGATGCTCACCGAGGCCATTTGCCGCATGGCGGGTGTTCCGAGTCGTTATAAAGAGGAGTCATTGCAATGGCCCGTATTACCGTTGAGCGTGAACATACCCTGGGGAAAGAACAGGCGCGGGCCAAGGCTGAGCAATTGGCGCGCAAACTCGAGGATAAATATGGTGTGGAGTCTTCATGGGCCGGCGATACCCTGAAGCTGAAACGTTCCGGGGTTAAGGGCACGGTCGCGGTGGCCGATGACTCGCTGCGCATCGAGGTAGAACTCGGCCTGTTGATGTCGGCCATGAGTGGCACGATCAAGTCCGAAATCGAAAAAGCCTTGGATAAGGCGTTGGCCTGACTTAGGGTGCCGATTCTAATTTTAACCCCTACTTTGTGCCCAAGCCCTCAACTCCTGCGGGCCGTCCTCCACCCTTTTTGCGTGAGGTGCACCATGGCCAAAGTTATTTTGAAGAAAAAAATCGACGTTCAAACCACCCCCCTGAGTGAGGTTAAAAGCTATGCCCGCAAGATCTGGCTGGCGGGCCTTGGTGCCTATGCAAAGGTCGGCAGCGAGGGCGGCGAATACTTCAAAGAACTGGTCAAGAGCGGCCAACGCGTTGAAAGTAAAGGTAAAAAAGTTGTAGTTGAACAACTTGATGCCGCCAACAGTCAGATTGATCAAGTAAAGAGTAACGTCTCCGGCGTCAGGGGCTTGGTTGAAGTTCAGCTGGATAAAGTTGAAAAAGCTTTTGACACGCGTGTTGCAAGTGCCTTGAATCGAATCGGCATTGCGTCTAAACATGACGTGGAGACACTCTCTGCTAAGCTCGAAGAGCTGACGGCATTGCTCGAACGTGTCGCGCGTAAACACTAAGGAGACATCGGGATGGCTGTTAAAAAGACTACTCAGAAAGAAGGCAGCTCGTGGGTCGGGGAAGTTGAAAAATATTCCCGCAAAATCTGGCTTGCTGGTTTAGGCGTGTACTCGAAGGTTAGCAGTGACGGCGGTAAATACTTCGAGACTCTGGTCAAGGACGGCGAGAAGGCCGAGAAGTTGACCAAGAGCACAGTCGGTAAAAAAGTGGACGCGGCCAAGGCAACTGCCGGTTCTGCCAAGTCGAGCATTTCTGACACTTGGGGCAAGTTGGAAGAAACCTTCGACAAGCGCCTCAATAGTGCAATTTCGCGACTGGGCGTACCCAGCAAGGCTGAATTGAAGACGCTGCACAGCAAGGTCGATACCTTGACCAAGCAAATTGAAAAACTGACCGGCGCCAAAGCGGCTCCTGCCAAGACCGCCGCGGCCAAGCCTGCAGCAAAACCGGCTGCCAAACCTGCGGCTAAAACAGCCGCTGCAAAACCCGCTGCAAAACCCGCCGCGAAAACTGCCGCCAAGCCTCTGGTTAAAGCCGCCGCCAAGCCGGCTGCAAAACCCGCTGCCAAAGCACCAGCCAAAGCCGCTGCGAAACCTGCGGCCAAGCCCGCGGCTAAAACCGCTGCCGCCAAACCGGCCACCAAGCCTGCCGCTAAGCCAGTGGCCGCTAAAGCCGCCGCGAAACCTGCGGCTAAACCGGCTGCCAAACCTGCGGCTAAAACCGCTGCTGCCAAACCTGCTGCCAAGCCCGCTGCTGCGAAACCAGCAGCCAAGCCTGCGGCCAAACCTGCAGCGGCCAAAAAGCCTGCGGTAGCGAAAAAACCGGCAGCAGCAAAGCCTGCCGCAGCGGCCAAGCCGGCAGCGGCGCCAGCACCGGCCGCTTCTACCGCCAACTCGGTGTCCGCACCGACGCATACGGCTGCTACCCCGACTGCAACGCCGGTCACCCCGACGCCATCCAGTCAGTCCTGATTTTTCCGGGACACAAAAAAACGCCCGGTCTGCGAAGACCGGGCGTTTTTTTATGCAAGCCTAAAAAACGCTGCATTTCCAATGTGGGAGCGGGCTTGCCCGCGATGGCGGAGTGTCAGTCATACAGGCATTGGCTGATCCAACGCTATCGCGGGCAAGCCCGCTCCCACATGTTTAATCAGTGTCATCCAGATATTTCAAGGCGAACTTCTCAGTCGCCTTCCGCGCCGTCGGTAACAGATGGGGGGCCACCAGCATCATGATCTGGTACACCACCACTCGCACCTCACCCTCACGGTCCAGAATCCGTTGGTAATCCAGGGAAAACAGCAGGGTTAGGGTGATCTGTTCCACCAGCTGTCCCAGCGCCTGGGTGTCACTGACCAGTTGCCCCGCGGCTTTCAACCGCGCTAACAATGAGGCCAGGGTGCGCTTGAGCGCCGTGAGCAGGGTGCGAATCCCCTTGGCCAGCTTCGGCAGGCGCCCGGTCAGGTTCGACAGGTCCTGGAACAGGAACCGGTAGTGGGCCATGCGCTCGACAATCAGGTGCAGGAACAGCCAGTAATCCTCGGCCTCCAGTTGCGCATCGGCGGGAGGATCGAGCAATGGCGCCAACTCGCATTGAAAGCGCTCGAACAGCCCCAGCACCAACGGCTCCTTGCCGTGGAAGTGGTAGTAGAGGTTGCCGGGGCTGATCCCCATTTCATTGGCCACCTCCATGGTCGATACGTTCGGTTCGCCCTTGTGGTTGAACAACTGCAAGGCACATTCAAGGATACGGTCGCGGGTCTTCATCCAGTCTTCTTAATGTGATCGTTGAGCTCAACGCACCCGCACATAAGTGCCTGGCGCTGCTTCCATCGGTGGGTAGTTCTGGTTGCCCAGGGCGGTAAGCGTTTCGCGTTGTACCCCGGAGCGTTGTTGTACCCATTCCAGCCACTGCGGCCACCAGCTGCCTTCGACATGCCGGGCGTCGTAGTACCAGGCACGCGGGTCACTGCTCAGCTTGAGGTTCTCGACGTAGTTGGCCTTGGGGTTGCCCGGCGGGTTGAGGATGCTCTGGATATGCCCGCTGTTGGACAGCACAAAGCGCCGCTCGCCGCCCAGCAGTTGGGTGGAGCGATACACCGCGTCCCACGGTGTGATGTGGTCGTTGATCCCGGCCACGCTGAAGCTGTCCACCGTGACCTTGCGCAAGTCGATGGGCGTGCCGCACACCTCCAGGCCGCCGGGATGGCTCAGGGGGTTGTGCTTGAAGAAGTCCAGCAGGTCGCCGTGCAAGGCGGCGGGCAGGCGCGTGTTGTCGTTGTTCCAGTACAGGATGTCGAAGGCCGGCGGCTCCTTGCCCAGCAGGTAATTGTTGATCCAGTAGTTCCAGATCAGGTCGTTGGGGCGCATCCAGGCAAACACCTTGGCCATGTCACGGCCGTCCAGTACGCCCTCCTGGTAGGAGCGGCGCTTGGCGGCTTCCAGGGTTTGTTCGTCAGCGAACAAGGTTGCGGGGCTGTCGATCTGGCTGTCGAGCAGGCTCACCAGGTAACTGGCGCTGGAGATGCGCCGCACCTGGCGCTTGGCTTGCAGGTGGCCTTGCAGGGCGGCGATGGTCAGGCCACCGGCGCAGGCGCCCATCAGGTTGACCTCGCGGGCGCCGGTGATGGCCCGGCAGACATTCAGTGCCTCCTCCAACGCCGCCACATAGGTGGACAGGCCCCATTCGCGATGCCGCACGTCCGGGTTGCGCCAACTGATCATGAAGGTTTGCAGGCCATTTTTAAGGGCATATTGCACAAAGCTGTTGGCCGGGCTGAGGTCGAAGATGTAGTACTTGTTGATTTGCGGCGGCACCACCAGCAGCGGCTTGGCGTACTGTTTTTCGCTCATGGGCTTGTACTGGATCAGCTCCAGCAGTTCGTTGCGAAACACTATCGAACCGGGCGTGGTCGCCACCGTCTTGCCGACTTCGAAGGCGTGTTTGCTGACCTGGCGGGGCAAACCGTTGTTGTGCAGCAGGTCTTCGAACAGGTTACTCACGCCGCGCACCACGCTGTTGCCGCCGGAGTTGAGCAACTCCTTGATCGCCAGCGGGTTGAGCAGGGTGTTGGAAGGGGAGACGGCGTCGTTGAGCAGGGCGAAGGCGAACTGCGCACGCGCGCGATCATCGTCACTGAGGGTGCTGTCATCGATCCACTGCCGCGTCTGTTTCTGCCAGCTCAGATAGGCTTGCAAGCTGCGCCGGTACAGCGGGTTGAGCTTCCAGGTGGGGTCGCTGAAGCGATTGTCCCTGGGGTTGGGCTCGTGCACGGTCTCACCCAGCAGCACACGGCCCAGTTGGCCGCCCAGGGCCAGGGCGTGGCGGGCGGTGTGCACCGGGTTGCGCAGCCCGTGCGCGGCGACGGTGCGCAGGGTTGACAGCAGGTCGCGGCCGCGCAGGCCGGTGATCGCATTTTGTGCGTTGATGAACGCAGCGGGGGTGGGCGCCGGGTTCGTCACGGGTCTTTCTCGCATGAGCCAACACTCCTTCGTCAAGACATCAAGCAGGCACGCCAATCCAGAACCATAGTCGGTTCCTGGCAACTTGCGCGGTGGTGTGGTCCTTCACACCGCCGGTCGCGGATGTATCACTGCGCGCAAGCGCTCCTCTTCGAGAAACTTCATGATGATCGGCGCCACGGCTTCAGCCCGGGTGATCAGGAACAGGTGCCCGTCATCGATGATGTGCAACTGCGCATTGGGGATGCGCCAGGCGAGCATCCGCATGTTGACCAGCGGGATCAGCGGGTCATCGTCCCCGGCCAATACCAGGGTGGGCTGGCGGATTTTGTGCAGCCAATGAATGCTGGTCCAGCCCAGCCCGGCGAACAATTGCCAGTAGTAACCCAGCTTGCCAGCCGAGCGCACTTTGCTCGCATGTTCGGCGGCCAGGTTCGAATCGCGGCGGAACGAGCCGCCATAAATCATCGGCGCGATGCGCACCACATGGGAGGGTTGGATATAACGCCGGGGGCTGGCCATCAGCCACAGCACTTTGGGTTTGCCCGGCACCATAAAGGCCCCGGCAGCTGTGGCCGCCAGGATCAGCTTCTTGCAACGTTCCGGGTAGTCATAGGCGAACTGCTGCGCCAGTGCCCCGCCCCAGGACACACCCACGGCGTTCACCTGGCCGTAGTCGAGGTAATCGAGCATACGCGCGGTGAGCCTGGCCAGGCCGGGGAAGCGATAGGGCCGCTTCGGCGTCGAGGAACCGCCAACGCCGGGCACGTCGAACGCAATCACTTCCAGGTCCGGGTCCAGGGCCTGGACGAACGGGAACACCAGCTCAAGGTTGGCGCCGATGCCGTTGAAGATCAGCAGCGGGGTCAAGTGCGGCTTGCCCGGGCGTACCGCCGTGCGGATGGTCTGGCCATCCAGGTCGATGGTACGGAAGATGAACGGTTGCGCCATGCTCAAGCCCTGTGAAGTGGTGCTATTGGTCTGTAGGAACCCGGTCAGTGTGGGAGCTGGCTTGCCTGCGATGGCATTTTTTCAGGCAGCGATTAGTGAGCAGGCCCATCGCTATCGCAGGCAAGCCAGCTCCCACATCTGATCTCATTTCAATCACAAGAATGCCTAGCGTTCATGTACATAGGTACCCGGCGCCGCTTCGGCGGCGGCATAGGTTTTATTGCCTAATATTGTCGGGGCTTTTTTCAACTTCCCCGCCCGCTCCGCCTGCCACGCCTGCCAGTGCAGCCACCACGAATCGGTGTGCTTGGTGGCGTTCTCCTGCCACTGCAACGCACTGCCCGACAAGCCCTCGCTGGTCTGGTAGCGCGCCTTGGGGTTGCCTGGCGGGTTGAGGATGCTCTGGATGTGCCCACTGCTGGACAGCACGAACTCGACCTTGCCGCCAAACAACTGCGCCGACTTGTAGCACGACTGCCACGGCGTGATGTGGTCGTTGGTGCCGGCCAGGGAGTAGATGTCGGCAGTGACCTGCTTGAGGTCGATGGGCGTGCCGCACACTTCCAGGGCGTTGGCGCGTACCAGTGGGTTGTTCTTGAACAGTTCGATAAGGTCGCCATGGAAAGCGGCCGGCAAGCGGGTGGTGTCGTTGTTCCAGAACAGGATGTCGAACACCGGCGGTTCGTTGCCCAGCAGGTAGTTATTGACCCAGTAGTTCCAGATCAGGTCGTTGGGGCGCATCCATGCAAACACCTTGGCCATGTCGCGGCCTTCCAGCACGCCGGCCTGATAGGAATGGCGCTTGGCTGCTTCCAGGGTCTGCTCGTCGACAAACAGTGCCACCTGGGTGTCCAGGGTGGTGTCCAGCACGCTCACCAACAGGGTCAGGGCGTTGACCTTCTTCTCGCCCAGCGCCGCGTAGTGGCCCAGCAGTGCGGTGCAGGTGATGCCACCGGAGCAGGCGCCGAGCATATTCACGTCCTTGCTGCCGGTAATTGCCGTGACCACATCGACCGCTTCCTTGAGCGCCTCGATATAAGTAGAGAGCCCCCACTCGCGCTGGGCCTTGGTGGGGTTGCGCCAACTGACGATAAAGGTCTGTTGCCCATTGCGCAGGCAGAAACGCGCCAGGCTCTTTTCCGGGCACAGGTCGAATACGTAGAATTTGTTGATCTGCGGCGGCACCACCAGCAGTGGGCGCTCGTGTACCTGCTCGGTGATGGGCTTGTACTGGATCAGCTCCAGCACATCGTTGCGAAACACCACCGCACCTTCGCTGGTGCCCAGGGTCTTGCCGACCTCAAAGGCGCCCATGTTGACCTGGCTCGGCATACCGCCGTTGTGCACCATGTCCTTGGCCAGGTGGGACAAACCGTCGAGCAGGCTTTTGCCGCCGGTTTCAAAGAAGCGCTTGACCGCCGCCGGGTTGGCCGCACTGTTGGTGGGGGCCATGGCTTCGGTCATCAGGTTGATCACGAAGTGGCCACGGCTGATGTCTTGTGCCGGCAGGTTGCTGTCGTCGATCCAGTCGTGGAGTTCCTTGCGCCACGCCAGGTAAGTCTGCAAATAACGTTTGTACAGCGGGTTCTGGCTCCAGGCCGGGTCGTTGAAGCGACGGTCATCGCCTTCAGGTACCAGTTGGGATTTGCCGAACATCACATTCTTCAACTCGACGCCAAAGTGGGCGACGTGCTTGACGCTGTGCAACGGCTGCTTGATGGCTTGGGTCAGCACCATCTTGGCCGAGGCCAATAAATCCTTTTTGCGTAACGCGATGATCGGGTTCAGCCCCAGGGTGTTTTCCGAGGCCTGGCGTTTCAAGTCATCGTTATTCTTGTTACTCATCTACGACGCTCCATTGTCCGAAAGACGAGTACCGGCGATTGCTGCGCACCCAATTTCGATACACGACACCAGCCTGGTACTGCGACCCGGGTGACCGTTGATACCGCATCGTCAAATGCAGGGAACTTGCCAGCTCCATTGGTTACCCGAGTTTATTTTTTTTCGCAAGCGGGCCGATCATTGGCCACGCGACAGGGCATTCAAGCAGATGAAATTAGAAAATGCGCTCTAAAGACCAAGATGCCTGTGCTAGAGCATCAGCCGCACGACCGACTCACTCGGGTCGCGGGTTTTTCCGGCCGCTTTGAGCTCGGCCAGGTAGTCGGCCCATAGCGCGTCCTGACGTACGGCCAACTGATAGAGGTAGTCCCAAGTGAACAGTCCGCTGTCATGGCCGTCATCGAAGGTCAATTTCAGTGCGTACTGGCCGGCCGGTTCGACCTGGGTCAACCTGACATTGAGCTTGCCGAATTGCAGGATGGGCTTGCCGTGGCCCTGAACCTCGGCCGAAGGCGAGTGAACCCGCAGGAATTCGGCGGGCAGTTGGTAGGTTTCATCCGGCCCGTAAGTCAGGCCAAGGGTATTGGAGGTTTTGTGCAGGTTTACTGCGGTAGGAAATTTCGACATTGGAGATAACCCTGAAGGAACCGGCCCAAAATGTGGGAGGGACCAATGTGGGAGCCGGGCTTGCCCGCGATGCAGGCACCTCGGTGTTTCAGGAACACTGAGGTGATGCTATCGCAGGCAAGCCAGCTCCCACACAAACCACTCCCACATTGAGTGAGGCTTACAGGATATAACGAGACAAGTCTTCGTTCTGCGCCAATTCGCCCAAGTGGCTGTTGACGTAGTCAGCATCGATCTTGATCGCTTCACCATTCTGCGCACCCGCCATGTCGCCGGCACTGAACGACACTTCCTCAAGCAAGCGCTCAAGCAAGGTATGCAGGCGTCGGGCACCGATGTTCTCGGTCTTCTCGTTGACCTGCCAGGCGATTTCCGCCAAACGCTTGATACCGTCTGCCTGGAACTCGATACCCAGGCCCTCGGTTTTCAGCAACTCACGGTACTGCTCGGTGAGCGAGGCGTGGGGTTCGCTGAGGATGCGCTCGAAGTCGCCAGGGGTCAGTGCCTTGAGTTCCACACGAATCGGCAGGCGGCCTTGCAGCTCGGGTACCAGGTCGCTTGGCTTGCTCAGGTGGAACGCACCGGAAGCGATAAACAGAATGTGGTCAGTCTTGACCATGCCCAGCTTGGTGTTGACTGTGCAGCCTTCGATCAGCGGCAACAGGTCACGCTGCACACCTTCGCGGGATACATCGACGCCACCGGAGTTGCCACGCTTGGCCACTTTGTCGATCTCATCGATAAACACGATGCCGTGCTGCTCGACCGCTTCCAGGGCCTTGGCCTTGAGTTCTTCCTCATTGACCAGGCGCCCGGCTTCTTCGTCGCGCACCAGCTTCAGCGCTTCTTTCACCTTGAGCTTGCGGCTTTTCTTCTTGCCCTTGCCCATGTTGGCGAACAGGTTCTGCAACTGGCTGGTCATTTCTTCCATGCCAGGCGGGGCAGAAATATCCACGCCGGACACTTCAGCCACTTCGATCTCGATTTCCTTGTCATCCAGCTGGCCTTCACGCAGGCGCTTGCGGAACAGCTGGCGAGTATTGGAATCCGACGACGGTGCGGCGTCTTCGTTGAAACCCATGCGGGCCGGTGGCAGCAGGGCGTCGAGGATGCGCTCTTCCGCTGCGTCTTCGGCACGGTGGCTGACCTTGGTCACTTCCTGTTCGCGCAGCATCTTCAGGGCGGCATCGGCCAGGTCACGGATGATCGACTCGACATCACGGCCCACGTAGCCGACTTCGGTGAACTTGGTCGCTTCGACCTTGATGAACGGGGCGTTCGCCAATTTGGCCAGGCGCCGGGCGATTTCGGTTTTACCGACACCGGTCGGGCCGATCATCAGGATGTTCTTGGGGGTTACTTCAACGCGCAGTTCTTCGGGCAGTTGCATCCGGCGCCAGCGGTTACGCAGCGCAATGGCAACGGCGCGCTTGGCATCGTCCTGGCCGATGATATGGCGATTGAGTTCATGGACGATTTCGCGGGGGGTCATGGACATAGTGTCTGGCGGCCTCAAGCGGGAATAAGCCTACGGCTTACTCGGCGAGGTCCTGCTCCTCAATGGTCTGGTTGTGGTTGGTGAACACGCAGATATCGCCGGCGATACCCAGGGCGGTCTCGACGATTTCACGGGCCGACAGGTCGGTTTTCTTCAGCAGCGCACTGGCTGCCGCTTGGGCATAGCCACCGCCGGAACCCATGGCGATCAGGCCATGCTCGGGCTCTACCACATCGCCGTTACCGGTGATGATCAGGGAAGCGTCTTTGTTCGCGACGGCGAGCATGGCCTCCAGGCGGCTGAGGGAACGGTCGGTGCGCCATTCTTTGGCAAGTTCCACAGCGGCGCGCACCAGGTGGCCCTGATGTTTCTCAAGCTGGCCTTCGAAACGTTCGAAGAGGGTAAAGGCGTCGGCGGTAGCGCCTGCGAAACCGGCAAGTACCTGGCCGTGGTACAGGCGACGCACTTTTTTCGCGTTGCCTTTCATCACGGTGTTGCCCAGGGAAACCTGGCCGTCGCCGCCCATGACGACTTTGCCGTGGCGACGTACTGAAACGATGGTGGTCAAGGGGAGAGTCTCCACGCAGCGGGGCGAAAATGCCCTGATGAGAACTCATATGGGGGTGGCGGGGGGGATTTCAACCGTAGGACGGGTGCGCGGACGAGTGGTGTTTATTGATCCGACACCTATTCAAGAACACCGCAAAACCAAATGTGGGAGGGGGCTTGCTCCCGATCGCGGTGTGTCAGTCGCTGAATATATTGACTGATATACCGCCATCGGGGGCAAGCCCCCTCCCACATTAGCCCTGCTATGTCTTCGAAATCAGCGGCTCTGGCGCTGTTGTAACAACAGATTGCTAAACCCGGCCCCGGCCAATTGTTTCTGCGCCACGGTCAGTTGCTCACGGTTGCTGAACGGCCCCACCAATACGCGATACCAGGTCGCGTCCTTCACCGTGCCGGACTCAACCGAGACCGATTGGCCCAACAGAATGATCTGTGCACGCACACGATCGGCATCCGCCTGTTTCGGGAACGAGCCGGCTTGCAGGAAGAACTTGGTCACAGGCGCGGCCTTGGTCGCTGCCACTGGCGGTGCTGGCGGCGGAGTGATGCCGGCCAGTGCAGCCTGGGCGCGAGCCGTATCGATTTTCGCCGCTTCCGCTGGGGTTACGGGCGTGGTCGGCACTTGCGGGGTCGGCAGGGTTTTCTCCGGCACGGCGTCGGGCGGCACGATCACTTCCGATTCCGGCAGCAGCGTGTAGAAGTCGTATTTCGGCTTCACCGGTGCGGTCGGGCTTGGCGCAGTCTTGTTGGCCTCGGCAATTTTCGTGGCCTTCTGCTGCTCCTGTTTGACGCGCTTGACGTCATCGCCCTGGCCAGGCTCCAGCTTCATCAGAAACACAACGAAGGCACCGACCGTCAGGCCGATGGCCATCCACAGCCAGCCCGGGATCGGCTGCTTCGCCGGGGCCTGATAACGGCTGGCGCCGCGTTTGGGTGCAGGTTTTTTCTTGGCAGCCAACTTACATACGCTCCAGAGTTTCCAGGCCCAAGAGTTCCAGGCCTTGCTTGAGGGTGCGTCCAGCCAATGCGGCAAGGCGCAGGCGACTTTGTTTCTGGGCTTCGTCGTCGGCGGTGAGGATAGGGCAGTTCTCGTAGAAGCTGGAGAACAACCCGGCCACTTCATACAAATAGGTGCACAGAATATGCGGCGTGCCTTTGTCGCCTACGCTGTTGAGCACTTCACCGAACTGCGCGAGCTTGGCCGCCAGTTCCTGTTCATGGGCGGCGTCCAGCACGATCTGGCCTTCGACTTCGCTGAAGTCCTTGCCCAGCTTGCGGAACACGCCGGCCACGCGGGTGTAGGCGTACAGCAGGTACGGCGCGGTGTTGCCTTCGAAGTTGAGCATCAGGTCGAAGTTGAAGCTGTAGTCGCTGGTGCGGTGCTTGGACAGGTCGG
Source organism: Pseudomonas sp. W15Feb34 (assembly GCF_023127765.1). Classification (NCBI taxonomy): domain Bacteria; kingdom Pseudomonadati; phylum Pseudomonadota; class Gammaproteobacteria; order Pseudomonadales; family Pseudomonadaceae; genus Pseudomonas; species Pseudomonas sp. W15Feb34. The sequence continues at coordinate 120,853 of NZ_SPKN01000044.1, read as the reverse complement.
CGTATTTCACCGCACCAATGCCCACCACGCGGGCAATATTACGCAGGTCGGCCTCGGCCAGCTCCGGGTTCTTCTCCTTCACCAGGTTGTAGGCACGTTCCTGGGCTTCGGTCAGCAGGTCGATCAGCTTCACGGTACCGCCGTCACGGGTCTTGAACGGGCGGCCATCGGCGCCGTTCATGGTGCCGAAACCCATGTGTTCCATGTGCATCGGGTGGGTGACGAAGCCGGCACGACGGGCCACTTCGAACACTTGCTGGAAGTGAAGGGCCTGGCGTTGGTCGACGAAGTACAGCGCACGGTCGGCCTTGAGCACGCCGCTGCGATAGCGCACGGCAGCCAGGTCGGTGGTGGCGTAGAGATAGCCGCCATCGGCCTTGACGATGATCACCGGCAGCGGCTCGCCGTCGGCGGTCTTGAATTCTTCGAGGAACACGCACTGCGCGCCGTTGCTCTCGACCAGCAGGCCCTTGGCCTTGAGGTCGTTGACCACGTTGATCAGGTCGTCGTTGTAGGCGCTTTCGCCCATCACGTCGGCCATGGTCAGTTTCACGTTGAGCAGTTCGTAGATTTCCTGGCAGTGGGACAGGGAAATCTCACGGAAGCGGTTCCACAGCGCCAGGCATTCCTGGTCGCCGGCTTGCAGTTTGACCACCAGGCCACGGGCGCGGTCGGCAAACTCTTCGGATTCGTCGAAGCGCTTCTTGGCGGCGCGGTAGAAGTTCTCCAGGTCGGCCAGCTCGTTGCTGGTGATCGGGTTTTCCTGCAGGTAGGCCATCAACATACCGAACTGGGTACCCCAGTCGCCGACGTGGTTCTGGCGGATCACGGTGTCGCCGAGGAACTCCAGCACCCGCGCCACACCGTCGCCGATGATGGTGGAGCGCAGGTGACCGACATGCATCTCTTTGGCCAGGTTCGGCGCCGACAGGTCGATGACCACGCGTTGGGTGTCGCCAGCCTTGTGTGCGCCGATTTTGGCATCGGCCAGGGCTGCGTCCAGGCGCGAAGCCAAGGCCTGGGTGTTCTGGAAGAAGTTGATAAAGCCCGGGCCTGCGATTTCAGCCTTGGTGACACTGGCGTCAGCCGGCAGCGCGGCAATGATTTTTTCCGCCAGGTCGCGGGGTTTCATACCGGCCGGCTTGGACAGCATCATCGCGATGTTGCTGGCGAAGTCGCCGTGGGTCTTGTCGCGGGTGTTCTCCACCTGGATCGCCGGCGACAGGCCTTCAGGCAACACACCTTCGTTGACGAGTTGGGTGAGGGCTTGTTGGATCAGCTGGCGAATGGTGTCTTTCATGGTGTTCTCTTTCGACCGCAAGCGGCGGCGCGCGATGCGCAGGTGGAAAAACTGGGCATTATCCGTGGCGAGGGCGGGCTTGCCAACCTTCGTCGGGTCTCTATAGACGATTAACCTGTGGCGAGGGAGCAAGCTCCCTCGCCACAGGGAAATTCAATACAGGTCTACCGGATCTACATCCAGAGACCATCGCACTTGCCGGCCGCTAGGCATTTGCTCCAGCTCAAGCATCCAGCTACTTAGCAGGCGATGCAGCGGTGCGCGAGAGGTTGCCTGCAAGAGTAGCTGAGCCCGGTAACGTCCGGCACGCCGCTCCATGGGCGCAGGCACGGGGCCGAGCAACTCGATACCGCTCAGGCCCAGCTCGCCGAGCAAACGTTCGGCCACGCTGCAGGCTTGATCGAGGAAACCTTCAGCCTGGCCGGGTTTGTGGGCTTCGGCACGCAGCAACGCCAAGTGCGCAAAGGGTGGCAAGCCGGCAGCGCGGCGTTCACTCAAGGCCTGCTCGGCGAAGGCAAAATAGCCTTGTTCCGTCAGTTGAATCAGCAGCGGGTGGTCGGCCAGGTGCGTCTGGATAATCACCTTGCCCGGCTCTTCGGCGCGTCCGGCGCGCCCTGCCACCTGCACGATCAACTGCGCCATGCGTTCGCTGGCGCGGAAATCCCCGGAGAACAACCCGCCGTCGGCATCCAGGATCGACACCAGGGTCACCCGTGGGAAGTGGTGCCCTTTGGCGAGCATCTGCGTGCCGATCAGAATGCACGGTTGACCTTTCTGAATGGTGGCAAACAACTGGTTCATTGCATCTTTGCGCGACGTGCTGTCGCGGTCGACCCGTAGCACCGGGTAATCCGGGAACAGAATGCCCAGACGCTCTTCGGCGCGCTCGGTGCCGGCCCCGACCGGGCGCAGGTCGACCTTGCCGCACTGCGGGCAATGGCGTGGCACCCGCTCTACATGACCGCAGTGATGGCAACGCAATTCGCCGTGGCGCTGGTGCACGGTCATGCGCGCATCGCAGCGCTCGCACTCGGACATCCAGCCGCAGTCATGGCACAGCAGTGTCGGGGCAAAGCCGCGACGGTTGAGAAACACCAATACTTGCTGGCCCGCGGCGAGGGTCTGGCCGATGGCCTGTTGCATCGGACCGGAAATACCGCTGTCCAGCGGGCGGCTTTTCACGTCCAGGCGCAGGAAGCGCGGTTGTTTGGCGCCGCCGGCGCGCTCGTTCATGCGTAGCAGGCCATAGCGGCCGGTGTAGGCGTTATGCAGGCTTTCCAGGGACGGCGTGGCCGAACCCAGCACAATCGGGATGTCTTCCTGACGTGCGCGTACCAGCGCCAGGTCGCGGGCGTGGTAACGCAGGCCTTCCTGCTGTTTATAGGAGCCGTCGTGCTCCTCGTCGATGATGATCAGCCCGGGGTTTTTCATTGGGGTGAACAGCGCCGAACGGGTGCCGATAATGATGTCTGCCTCGCCGTCCCGCGCTGCCAGCCACGACTCCAGGCGCTCACGGTCATTGACCGCTGAGTGCACCAGGGCGATGCGCGCGTTGAAGCGCTGCTCGAAACGCGCCAGGGTCTGTGGGCCCAGGTTGATCTCCGGGATCAGCACCAGTGCCTGCTTGCCGGCCTGCAGGGTTTCGCGGATCAGTTGCAAATACACTTCGGTCTTGCCGCTGCCGGTGACGCCAGCCAGAAGGAAGGCGTGGAAGCTGTCGAAACCGGCGCGAATCGCCTCATAGGCAGCGCGTTGCTCGGGGTTCAGCGGCAGCTCCGGCTGGGCCAGCCAATGTTCGTGGCGTGGGTCTGGGGCGTGCTTGCGGATTTCCACCTGCACCAGTCCCTTGGCCAGCAGCAGGTCGAGGCTGTCCTTGCTCAGCATCAGCTTGCTCAACAACTGGTGGGCCACGCCATGGGGGTGCTGGGCCAATGTGGCCAGGGCTTCGCGCTGGCGCGGGGCGCGGGCGATGCGCGGGTCGTCGAGGCGCGCGCCGGGCACCATCGACCAGAAACGCTCCTGGCGCGCTTCGGCCAGTTCGCCCTGGCGCAGCAGCACCGGCAGCGCCCAGCTCAAGGTATCGCCCAAGCTGTGCTGGTAATACTGCGCAGTCCACAGGCACAGCTTGAACAGTGCCGGCGGCAGTGGCGGTGTGGCGTCGAGGATGGCCAGGGCCGGCTTGAGCTTTTCCGCCGGGACCTCGCTGTGGTCCGTGACCTCCACCAGAATGCCGATCATTTCCCTGCGCCCAAACGGCACACGCACGCGCATCCCCGGCTGCAACTGCGTCCGCAGCACTCCAGCCGGGGCCCGGTAATCGAACAGGCGGCGCAGGGGGGAGGGCAGGGCTAGGCGCAAAATGGCGTCGGGCACGCGGGGCATCTCATATAAAGGCAGGCAGTGGTGCAGGGGCGCGAGCCTAGCAGAGCGGGGAGGGCTTGGGTATGCCATGGTTTTCTGATGAAAGGAGGTTTTTGGTCAGTAGCGCCGCTTGCGCGTTTAAAAAGGTCTGGTAGAATCCGCGGCCTAATTACGTGCGGTATTCGACAATAGTGTCGAGTGGCGGCACGCTAGCCCGAGGAAGTGCCATGAAAGCCGATATCCATCCAGCGTACGAAACCATCGAAGTTACCTGCAGCTGCGGCAACAAGTTCGAAACTCGTTCGAACCTGTGCAAGCCACTGGGTACTGACGTATGCAACGAGTGCCACCCGTTCTACACCGGTAAGCAGAAAACTCTGGACACCGGCGGCCGTGTACAGCGCTTCGCAGATCGCTTTGGTGCTTTCGGCAAGAAGCCTGCTGCTACTCCAGCAGAGTAAGGCTCAAAAGCCTTATGGGCTTTTGCCAGCTGTTGAAAAAGGCGTCCCTTGTGGGCGCCTTTTTTGTGCCCGGGATTTGGCTGGCAACCGCCCAGGCCGCGGTATTCTGCCCGGCACCCGCTTCCGTGGCGCGGGTAGAAGTGCAGCGCGTGGTGGACGGCGACACCGTACGCCTCAAGGATGGCCGCAGCGTGCGGATGATCGGCCTCAATGCGCCGGAAACCGGCAAGAAGGGTCGTACTGACGAGCCGTTTGCCGTCGCCGCCCGCCAGCGTCTACAAGCGTTGGTGCAGGCCAGTGATGGGCGTGTCGGTTTGGTGCCTGGCCGCGAGGGCAAGGATCATTACGGCCGCACCCTGGCCCACCTCTACGGCGCCAATGGCGAGAACCTGGAAGCGCAATTACTCGCCGAGGGCTTGGGCTTCCAGGTGGGGGTGGCGCCGAATGTAGACCTCGCCACCTGCCAGCAGGCGGCGGAAAACAGCGCCCGCCAGGCGCGCCTGGGGCTGTGGCGCCAATCGCCGGTGCAAACGGTGGCACAACTCAAGCGCTCCGGGTTTGCGCTGGTAACTGGCCGGGTCAGCAAGATCGAGCGCAATCGCGGTGGCATCTGGATTGAAATCCAGGGTTCACTGGTATTACGTATTGCCCCCGAACTGATCAGTCAGTTCGATCCGGCCATGCTCAATGGTCTGCAAGGTCGCACTATTGAAGCGCGCGGCTGGGTGCAGGATCGCTCCCGCCGTGGGGGTTTGAAAAGAGGTCAATCACGCTGGCTCCTGCCAATAACCGATCCTGACATGCTGAAATCGACGCTTTGAATAAAAAATTGTAGACATTTTTTATTTCGATTGTGAACAGTTGAGCCCTTGTATCCCGTGGCTCTTGGCCAAAAGTCGTAGCCCAGGGCCCTTGACACCCGTGACTGCCCAGTCTTGTAGGGACTTTGCGACACGCGTATCCTCGGCGGTCCGTCGACCAACAGTAAAAGCGGAATGCCGATATGTCTGATTTGAAAACTGCCGCTCTCGAATACCATGCCCATCCTCGTCCAGGAAAGCTGAGTGTAGAGCTCACCAAAGCCACTGCCACTGCTCGCGACCTGTCGCTGGCCTACAGCCCTGGTGTTGCCGAGCCCGTACGTGAAATCGCCCGTGACCCAGAACTGGCGTACAAGTACACCGGCAAGGGCAACCTGGTTGCAGTGATTTCCGATGGCACCGCGATCCTTGGCCTGGGTAACCTCGGCCCATTGGCTTCCAAGCCAGTCATGGAAGGTAAAGGCGTGCTGTTCAAGCGCTTTGCCGGCATCGACGTTTTCGACATCGAAGTCGATTCCGAGAGCCCGCAGGCTTTCATCGACACGGTCAAGCGCATTTCCATCACCTTCGGTGGCATCAACCTGGAAGACATCAAGGCACCTGAGTGCTTCGAGATCGAAAAGGCCCTGATCGAACAGTGCGACATCCCGGTATTCCACGATGACCAGCACGGCACCGCGATCGTTACCGCGGCCGGCATGATCAACGCCCTGGAAATCGCCGGCAAAACCCTGGGTGAGGCGAAGATCGTCTGCCTGGGCGCCGGTGCTGCGGCCATTTCCTGCATGAAGCTGATCATCAGCATGGGCGCCAAGCTGGAAAACATCTACATGGTCGACAGCAAGGGCGTGATCCAGTCCGAGCGTACCGACCTGAACCAGTACAAGGCGATGTTCGCCCACCCGTCCTCCAAGCGCACCCTGGCTGATGCCCTCGACGGTGCCGACGTGTTTGTCGGCCTGTCCGGCCCGAACCTGCTGAGCGCCGAAGGCCTGAAATCCATGGCGCCGAACCCGATCGTGTTCGCCTGCTCCAACCCGGATCCGGAAATCTCGCCTGAGCTGGCTCACGCCACCCGTAGCGACGTGATCATGGCTACCGGCCGTTCCGACTACCCGAACCAGGTCAACAACGTACTGGGCTTCCCGTTCATCTTCCGTGGTGCCCTGGACGTTCGCGCCAAGCGCATCAACGAAGAAATGAAAGTAGCGGCTGCCAACGCCCTGCGTGAACTGGCCAAGCTGCCGGTGCCTCAGGATGTGTGCGACGCCTACGGTGGTGCCAAGCTGGAATTCGGTCGTGAGTACATCATTCCAAAACCAATGGATAAGCGCCTGATCACCCTGATCTCCGATGCCGTGGCCAAGGCCGCGATCGAGACCGGTGTAGCAACCCTGCCGTATCCAAAGAACTACCCGCTGCAAAGCGTGGATGATGTGTTCAACGGCTAAGCCGTTATAGCGCACCAACAAAAAGCCCCGGCTCGAATGAGTCGGGGCTTTTTTTATGGCAATTCTCTTGAAGCCTATAGAGGTCAAATGTGGGAGGGAGCAAGCCCCCTCCCACATTTGGATCTATGTTGCGTCTTGGATCGGGTCAGAACAAATCGATCGGCGCGCCTTCATCCGCCGGTAGCGGGCTGCCCGGCACCACGCCATTGCCCAACTCGTTAACTGACGGCGGCGTGTCTTCGCTCTTGAACAGCTCGAAGTACGCATTCGGCGTACTCGGCGACGCCGCACGTCCACTCACCGGGTCGATGCGCAGGCTCAGGATGCCTTCCGGTTCAGGCTGGGTGTGCAGCGGCTTGTCCTTGAGCGCGGCGCCCATGTAGCTCATCCAGATCGGCAGGGCGACGGTGCCGCCAAACTCACGGCGGCCCAGGCTTTCCGGCTGGTCGTAGCCAGTCCATACCGTGGTCACGTAGTCGCCGTTGTAGCCGGAGAACCAGGCATCCTTGGACTCGTTGGTGGTACCGGTTTTACCCGCGATATCCGCACGGCCCAGGGCCAGTGCGCGGCGGCCGGTGCCCTTCTTGATCACGTCCTGCAGGATGCTGTTGAGGATATAGGTGGTGCGGCCATCCACGATGCGCTCGGCAACCGCTGGCGCTTGCGGCTCGGTCGTTGCGGGAGCGTTTGCGGCCGGCGCTGTGCCTGGCGTGGGCTCGATGGTAATGCCGCCGTTACCCGGTGCTGCGAGACCATCGGTTGCCGCCACACCATTGACCACATCACCGGGCACCCGTGGTGGGTTGGCGGTGAACAGGGTGTCGCCATTGCGGCTTTCGATCTTGTCGATCAGGTACGGCGCAATCTTGTAGCCGCCGTTGGCAAAGGTGCTCCAGCCAGTGGCGATTTCCATCGGCGTAAGGGTTGCGGTACCCAACGCCAGGGACAGGTTGGGCGGCAAGTCCGACTTGGCGAAGCCGAAGCGCGTCATGTAGTCGATGGTCTTGCCTACGCCCATGGCCTGCAGCAGGCGGATCGATACCAGGTTGCGAGACTTGTACAACGCCTCGCGAATGCGGATCGGGCCGAGGAAGGTGTTGGTGTCGTTCTTCGGCCGCCAGACCTTGTCCAGGTATTCATCGACAAACACGATCGGTGCGTCGTTGACCAGGCTGGCGGCGGTGTAGCCGTTGTCCAGTGCGGCGCTGTAGACGAATGGCTTGAAACTTGAACCCGGCTGGCGCTTGGCCTGTATCGCACGGTTGTAGTTGCTCTGCTCAAAGGCGAAACCGCCGACCAGTGCGCGGATTGCGCCGTTCTGCGGATCGAGGGATACCAGGGCGCCTTGGGCGACCGGCACCTGGCTGAACTTGAGGCTGTCATCCTGCTGGCGTTGCACGCGGATCAAATCACCCACCTTGGCCACGTCGGACGGCTGCTTGGGCATCGGCCCCATGCTGTTGGTGTTCAGGAACGGGCGCGCCCATTTCATGCTGTCCCACGCCACGTGGGCTTCACCGGCGCGGGTCAGCACTTGAATGCCGTCTTTGGTCACCTCGGTGACGATGGCCGGCTCCAGGCCGCTGATCGAGCGCTGTTTGCCCAGTTCGGTGGTCCAGGCACTCAGGGTCTTGCCCGGCAGGCGCGACTCGGGGCCGCGGTAGCCGTGACGTTGATCATAGGTGATCAAGCCTTCGTGTACGGAGTGGTTGGCGATTTCCTGCAAGTTGCTCGGAACCGTCGTGGTCACGCGAAAGCCTTCGGTGTAGGCATCGCTGCCATAACGGCCAACCATTTCGGCGCGGGCCATTTCGGCGATGTACGGTGCATTCACTTCCGGCGTCGGCACGTGATAGCTGGCGTTCAGCGGCTCGGCCACGGCGCTTTCATAAGCGGCCTGATCGATCTTGCCCAGCTTGTACATGCGCCCCAGGATCCAGTCGCGACGTTCTTTACTGCGCGCCGGGTTGGCCAGCGGGTTGAAGCGCGACGGCGCCTTGGGCAGGCCGGCGATCATGGCCATCTGCGCCAGGCTGGCGTCACGAATCGATTTGCCATAGTAGACCTGGGAGGCGGCCTCAATGCCGTAGGCGCGGTTGCCCAGGTAGATCTTGTTGACGTACAGCTCGAGGATTTCGTCCTTGGTCAGTTGGCGTTCAATCTGTAGCGCCAGCAGGATCTCGGTAGCTTTACGCGAAAAGCTGCGCTCGCTGGTGAGGAAGAAGTTCTTCGCCACCTGCATGGTGATGGTGCTGCCGCCGGATTGAATGTGTCCGCTCTTTACCAACTGCGTGGCCGCACGCACCAGGCTGCTGGGGTCGACGCCGTAGTGGTTGGCAAAATTGTCGTCTTCTGCCGACAGCAATGCACTGATGAAATTGGGTGGAATGTCGGCGAAACGGATCGGTGTGCGGCGCATTTCGCCGAACTCCGCGATCAGTTTTTCGTCGCTGCTGTAGACCCGCAAAGGAATCTGCAACTGGATACTTCTGAGGGCCTCTACGGAGGGCAAACCCGGACTAAGGTAGAGGTAGGCCCCGCTGAGTACGAGCAGCAGCCCGCAGACGATCGCGACAATGGAGTACCCGAAAAACTTCAGCAGACGAATCAAGGCTTTTGGATTTCCAGAGAAAAGAATGAGTTACGCGTCGGGGATGCATGGCAAACGATGGATCGACCCGGGCAGCAGATAAAAAAGCGGGAAAAAACGCTGGGCATTAAAGCATTTTTCAGCTTGGGGCGTCATTCGCGTGCCTCGAACAAGCCGACCGAATGCAGGGTGCCTGGCAGCAATCAAGCGAGATGACAGCCGGTATGACAGGGAAAGTTTTGGGGAGTTTTATGGGAAAGGGATTTTTCAGGCGAAAAGCCGACATCGTCTTGGGTGTCGACATCAATGACAGCGGTATCAAGCTGATCGAGCTGAGCCGTTCATCGGGTGGTTTCAGTGTCCAGGGCTATGCCACCCAGGCGCTGCCCGCCCATGCGGTCGTCGATGGCGCCTTGCTGGACGTCGAGGGCGTGGGGCGAGCTTTGCAACAAGCGTTATCCTGCCTGCGAACTTCGGCTCGACACGCCGCTGTGGCAGTGGCGGGCCCTTCGGTGATCACGCGGTTGATCGAGATGGATGCGGGCCTGCGCGACGAAGAAATGGCCTGGAAGATCCAGATGGAAGCCGACCAGTTCATTCCTTATCCATTGGATGAGGTGGCGATCGACTTTCAGGTCCAGGGCCCATCGGCCCAAGGGCCGCAGTGGGTTGAAGTCATGTTGGCGGCCTGTCTGCGCGAGCAGGTCCAGGCGCGAGTGGCGGTTTTAGCCCGGGCGGGGCTGGTGCCGCGGGTGGTCGATGTCGAAGGGTTTGCATTGGAGCGCGCTTGCCGTCAGGATTTTGCCAGCTTCACGCCGGGTCATCGAGTCGATGGTGCACAATGGGCCGTGGATGCCCAAGGGATGGGAGTGGCTTGCGGGTTGGCCCTGAGGAGTTTCGCTGGATGACACGAATCAATCTTTTGCCTTGGCGTCAGGCGCTGGCAGAGCGCAAGCGCAGGTATTTCATGGTGCTATTGCTGGCATTTGCCTGCCTGGCGCTGGCGGCCGTGTGGCTGGCTGACCAGGTGATTGACCAGGCGATAGATCGGCAAGTGAGCCGCAATAGCCGCTTGGGTGAGGAGGTGGCTACCCAGGATTCGCGGATCAGGACCATCGACGACCTGCAGGAACGAAGCCAGCAACTGGCCGAACGCATGAAGGTGGTGCAGGACCTGCACGACGCCCGCTCTTCCGGCGCCCGACTGTTCGAGCAATTGGCTCGTGCAATGCCTGAAGGTGTCCATCTGCATGAGGTGGTCGCAAACGGTGACACCATCAGCATTCGCGGCACGGCTGAAAGCAACCAGGACATTGCCCGGTTGATGCAGCAGCTCAAGCAGTCATCCCAGGGCTCCAGTTCGACCCGTCTGCAGCGCGTGCAGGCTGATGGAGCGCGCGGCGAAAGTGAGTTTCAACTGATGGTGCGCCAGGGGGAATCCAGCGAGGCGCAACCATGAGCCTGCCCAGGCTCGATTTTCCCACGCTCTTCTACAACGCTGCTAAATGGCCCTTGCCTGGCAAGGTCCTGCTTGGCTGTGGGCTGGCCGGCCTGGTGCTGCTGATAGGAGAGGCTGCGTACCTGAGCTCGTCACGTGAGCGATTGCATGGGTTTGAGGCGCGGGAGCAAACGCTACAGCAGCAGTTGGCGGAAAAAGCTGAACTGGCCTCCAACCTTGAGGCGCGCACCGATCAGTTCAGGGCAATGGAGGACAAGGTCACAGGCCTTCTACGTCAATTGCCCGGCCAGTCAGAGGTGCCGGCCTTGCTTGAAGATATCGCCCGATTGGCGATTGCCAATGGAGTATGGGTCGAGGGCATCACGGTGTTGGATGAAGAGCCTCGTCAGCTCTATATCGAGCAACCCATGCAAATCGGCGTCACCGGGGGCTACCACGACTTGGCAGCATTCGTCGGCGCCCTGGGTGGGTTACCGCGCGTCGTCACCGTGCAGGATGTTGCACTGGGGCATGACGGCGCCTTGCTGCGTCTGAACATGCTGGCAAAGACCTATCGGCGTACCACGCAAAGCGCCAAGGCCCGCGAAGCGTTCGACCCGGCCCAGCCATTGGTCTACACCCCATCGTTTGTGCGCGACCCGTTTCAGCCGCCCGGTTTGCAAGTAACTCGCGTGCCGGGGCGACCGGCCCTTGCGCCGGATCTCGCTCGGCCACGGGGGCTGCTGGAAGGCATGAACATCGATCAGTTCAAAATGGTCGGCACGCTGTCGTTGGGGGCGCAGGCTTTTGCCCTGCTGCGTGCCGGATCCAGGGTGCACCGGCTGACGATTGGTGATTACCTGGGGCCGGATCATGGCCAGGTCACGGCCATTCAAGAGGGGTCTATCCACTTGGTCGAACGGTTTCCCGATGAACAGGGCGGCTGGCTCGAACGCCCGCGAACCCTTGTGTTGAACGTCAACTCATAACGGAATCAAACAATGAAAAGGACTTTCTCGTCCTTCGGTGTGGCGCTATGGATAGCGTTCACGGCACCGATGGCTGCTGCTGTGCCCAATCGCCTGGACCTGATCCACCTGCCGCCGCCCGACAGTGCAGCGTCGGTCAGCTATACAGGCACCCGGCTGAACCTGAATTTCCAGGACATCGACCTGCGGGCGGTCTTGCAGCAAATCGCCGATGTCGCCGGGCTCAACCTGGTGACCAGTGATGAAGTGCAGGGCTCAATTACCCTGCGGCTCAAGGATGTGCCTTGGGATCAGGCGCTGGATCTGGTGCTGCAAACCAAAGGTCTGGATAAGCGCGTGAAAGCCGGTGTGTTGCTGGTGGCACCTGCGGATGAGTTGGCCGCTCGCGAACTGCTGGCGCTGGAGTCGCGCAAGCAGATGGCGGAACTGGCACCGCTGCGTCGGGAGCTGCTGCAGGTCAACTATGCCAAGGCGGCGGACCTGGCCAAGCTGTTTCAGTCGGTCACAGGTTTTGAAGGCGCCACGGATGAGCGCGGCTCGGTGGCGGTGGATGATCGCACCAACAACATCATCGCCTACCAGACCGGCGAACGGCTCGAAGAGCTGCGGCGTATCGTGGCGCAACTGGATATTCCCGTCCGCCAAGTGATGATCGAGGCGCGAATTGTCGAGGCCAATGTCGACTACGACAAAAGCCTGGGCGTGCGCTGGGGTGGGCGGCTCAGTCATGGCAGGGGAAGTGTCGGAGGTATTTCCAAGCCCGTGGCAGACGGCGCCGAACCGCCGCAAAACCCGCCCAGCTCCCCGTTTGTCGACTTGGGTTCGCTGACCGGCACCTCGGGTCTGGGCGTGGCCTACATCACCGACAATCTACTGCTGGACCTTGAGCTGACAGCCATGGAGAAAACCGGCAACGGCGAAATCGTCTCGCAGCCCAAGGTGGTCACGTCCGACAAGGAGACGGCACGCATCCTCAAGGGCACCGAAATTCCCTATCAAGAGTCCACCTCCCAGGGCGCTACCTCGGTGTCGTTCAAGGAGGCTTCGCTTTCGCTGGAGGTCACGCCGCAAATCACCCCCGACGACCACGTGATCATGGCGGTCAAGGTCACCAAGGATGAGCCCGATTACTTGAACAGGCTCAATGATGTACCGCCGATCAAGAAAAACGAGGTCAACGCCAAGGTGCTGGTCAGGGATGGCGAGACCATCGTCATCGGTGGGGTTTTCTCCAATACCCAAAGCAAAGTGGTAGATAAAGTGCCATTTTTGGGCGATGTGCCGTATCTTGGCCGCCTTTTCCGGCGCGATGTGCTGGCGGAGAAAAAATCCGAGCTGCTGGTATTCCTGACTCCGCGTATCATGAATAACCAGGCGATTGCTGTGAGTCGTTGATTCTGTGCGAAATTTGATTCTTGTAGGGCCGATGGGGGCTGGAAAGAGCACCATCGGCCGTTTGCTGGCCAAAGAGCTGCGCCTGCCGTTCAAAGATTCCGACAAGGAAATTGAATTGCGCACGGGTGCCAATATCCCATGGATCTTCGATAAAGAAGGCGAGCTGGGCTTTCGTGACCGCGAGCAGGCGATGATTGCCGAGCTGTGTGGCTGCGATGGCGTGGTATTGGCGACCGGCGGTGGCGCCGTCATGCGCGACGAAAACCGTCGAGCGCTGTATGCCGGTGGTCGGGTAGTGTATTTGCATGCCTCGGTCGAGCAGCAGGTGGGCCGCACCGCCCGCGATCGCAATCGCCCGTTGCTGCGCACCGCCAACCCGGAAAAAACCCTGCGGGACCTGCTGGCGCTGCGCGATCCGCTGTATCGGGAAATCGCCGATCTGGTGGTGGAAACCGATGAGCGACCCCCTCGGATGGTGGTGCTCGATATTCTGGAGCGCCTGCAGCGGTTGCCACCCCGTTAAAGCCTGGCCCGAAATGCGCTATTCTCGGCGGCGCGCCATAACCTTGTGAGGTGTGGCGTAGAGCCATCAGGTGATGTCGGATTGCGACATTGCCGGTCGTCAATACATCTTCAACGCGGGGAAACATGCAGACACTTAAGGTCGATCTAGGCGAGCGCAGCTACCCGATCCACATTGGCGAAGGTCTGTTGGACCAGCCCGAACTGCTCGCGCCGCATATTGCCGGTCGGCAGGTGGCGATCATCTCCAACGAAACGGTTGCGCCCCTGTATCTTGAGCGTTTGAGCCGCAGCCTTGCGGCGTATTCGGTGATTTCCGTGGTGTTGCCCGACGGCGAAGCCCACAAGAACTGGGAAACCCTGCAACTGATCTTTGATGGCCTGCTGACTGCGCGCCATGACCGTCGAACCACCGTGGTTGCCCTGGGCGGCGGTGTGATCGGCGACATGGCCGGTTTTGCTGCAGCCTGCTACCAGCGTGGCGTGGACTTTATCCAGGTGCCGACCACCCTGTTGTCCCAGGTCGATTCTTCGGTGGGCGGCAAAACGGGTATCAATCACCCGCTGGGCAAGAACATGGTCGGTGCGTTCTACCAGCCACAGGCCGTGCTGATCGACACCGCTACCCTCAACACACTGCCACCGCGTGAGTTGTCGGCGGGCCTGGCGGAAGTCATCAAGTACGGGCTGATCTGTGACGAGCCCTTCCTGAGCTGGCTTGAAGAACATGTAGATGCCTTGCGCGCACTCGACCAGGTGGCCTTGACCGAAGCGATTTCCCGCTCCTGCGCCGCCAAGGCGCTGGTGGTCAATGCCGACGAACGGGAGTCCGGCGTGCGCGCTACCCTGAACCTGGGCCACACCTTCGGCCATGCGATCGAAACGCACATGGGCTATGGTGTGTGGCTGCATGGGGAAGCCGTAGCGGCTGGCACGGTGATGGCGTTGGAGATGTCGCAACGCCTGGGCTGGATCACCGCCCAGGAGCGTGATCGCGGTATCCGCCTGTTCCAGCGCGCCGGCTTACCGGTCATCCCTCCCACAGAGATGACCGAGGCAGATTTTCTCGAACATATGGCAATAGACAAGAAAGTGATCGACGGTCGACTGCGACTGGTACTGCTGCGCCACATGGGCGAGGCGGTGGTGACCGACGATTATCCGAAAGAGATTTTACAGGCCACGCTGGGAGCGGATTACCGCGCCCTGGCCCAGCTTAAAGGTTAATAAGATCCCGATGACTAGTTTGCATGCCGACGAGGCGTTCCTCGGCCATTATCACTTGAGCCATGACCCTTTTGCTCCACGGGTGCCTGGTTTCAAATTCTTCCCTGCGCAGCGCAAGCCGGTATTGGGGCAACTGCATCATCTGGCGCGCTACAGCCAGTTGCTGCTGGTGGTCACGGGACCGTTGGGCAGTGGCAAGACCTTGCTGCGCCAGGCGCTGGTCGCCAGCACCAACAAGCAATCGGTGCAGAGCGTGGTGGTATCGGCCCGTGGCGCCGGTGACGCAGCGGGCGTACTGCGCCAGGTTGCACAGGCCCTGGACGTATCCAACGCCGAGCCGAACGCGATTCTCAAACAGGTGGTGCAACTGGGCCTGACCGGCCAGGAAGTCTACCTGCTGGTCGACGACGCCGAGCAGCTTGACGAATCCGCGCTGGAAGCGCTGTTGGCGCTGGCCGCGGGCACGCCGGAAGGCCGCCCGCATGTGTTCCTGTTTGGCGAGTCGTCGTTGATCGCCGATCTGGAGCAGATCAGCGGTGAGCAAGAGTTGTTCCACGTCATCGAATTGCAGCCGTACGAAGAGGAAGAAACCCGCGAATACCTGGCTCAGCGCCTCGAGGGTGCAGGGGCCGGTATCGAACTTTTCTCCGCTGCGCAGATCTCTGATATTCACGAAAGCTCCGATGGCTGGCCTGGAAACATCAACCAGGTTGCCCGCGATGCAATGATCGAAGCCATGATTGCCAGCCGCTCTGCGGTCAAGCGTCCAAAGATGGGGTTCACTATGCCTAAGAAGCACGTATTGGCTATTTCCGCCGTTGTCGTGGTCGCTGTAGCCGCCGCCTGGTTGATCCCGGGTCGCAACAAGGCACCGACAACAACCGGCGCGCCAACTGAGCAGGCGCAGTTGCCACTGGGCAAGCCCACGCCAAATGTCGAATTCGCCAACTCCGGCCAACCAACCAATCTGCCTATGGTCGGCCAGCCTGTAATGCGCGGCCCGCTGGCTGAAGAAGCCGGTGGCATCTCCGAAGGCGACGACGGCGTGCCGGTGGAAGGCTCCAGCGCCACGCCGCCGACCGTGACCACCACCGCGCCACCAGCGGGCGTACCGGCCGGCACGCCAGCAACCCCAGTAGCGCCTGCCGCACCGGTTGCGCCAGTTGCCAAGCCGACCCCGGCGCCGACAGTAGCGACAGCCAAGCCCGCAGCACCAGTTGCCAAGCCGGCACCGGCACCCGCGGCCAAGCCTGCTGAAAAACCTGCCGCTACCGTGGCCAAGACCGGCGCCGCTGGCAGCAGCTGGTACAGCAGCCAGCCTACCGGCAATTTCGTGGTGCAGATCCTCGGCACCAGCTCTGAGGCCAACGCCCAGGCGTTCGTCAAGGAGCAGGGCGGCCAGTACCGTTATTTCAAGAAAGTGCTCAACGGCAAGCCTCTCTACGTGATCACCTACGGCAGCTTCCCAAGCCGCGCCGCAGCCGATTCTGCCATCAAGGCCTTGCCAGCGAAGGTTCAGGCTGGTAAACCTTGGCCTCGCACTGTTGCCAGCGTTCAACAAGAACTGGCAGCAACTCGCTGAAGATCCGGCGGCCTTACCCAGGCCGCCCTCCCGGCACCTCAAAAAACAATCGCAAGGCGTGCAGTCCCCCGCAAGGACCGCGCGCTTTGTGGTGTCTGCGCCACAGTAGCTTTTGAGTCGTAGCGGTCAGAATTAAAAAAGTTTTGACTAGCACAGCATATCGCTTTAAACCTTTCATAAATGCGACATAGATTTGCGACATTTCGTCGCTAAATTTGTGAGCGTCTGTGTCGGTGTGTACAATGACCTCCCTTTTGCCCCCGCTAAGCCGGCGTACGTTCGGCGTGGAAGGTAACCGGTTGAATTGAAAAGAAATTTGCCTCGATATAAGAGGCAGCCTGGTGAGAAAGTGTCTATGAAAGCAGGTCTGTACCAACCCGATGAATTCAAGGATAACTGCGGTTTCGGCCTGATAGCCCACATGCAGGGCGAGCCCAGTCATACCCTTTTGCAAACGGCCATCGAGGCCCTGACCTGCATGACCCACCGCGGTGGGATCAACGCCGACGGCAAGACCGGTGACGGTTGCGGCTTGCTGATTCAAAAGCCCGACCAGTTCCTGCGCGCTGTCGCCAAAGAGCATTTTGCGGCCGACCTGCCCAAGCAGTACGCCGTGGGCATGGTGTTTTTCAACCAGGACCCGGTAAAAGCCGAAGCCGCTCGCGAGAACATGAACCGCGAGATCGTTGCTGCCGGCCTGCAACTGGTCGGCTGGCGCAAAGTGCCAATCGACACCAGCGTACTCGGCCGCCTGGCCCTGGAGCGCCTGCCGCAGATCGAACAAGTGTTCATCGCGGGTGACGGCCTGAGCGACCAGGACATGGCGATCAAGCTGTTCACGTCCCGTCGTCGTTCGTCGGTGCTCAACGCCGCCGACACTGACCATTACATCTGCAGCTTTTCCCACAAGACCATCATTTATAAAGGCCTGATGATGCCGGCGGATCTCACCGCCTTTTATCCAGACCTGAGCGACGAGCGCCTGCAAACCGCGATCTGCGTGTTCCACCAGCGCTTCTCCACCAACACCCTGCCGAAATGGCCGCTGGCCCAGCCATTCCGCTTCCTCGCCCACAACGGCGAGATCAATACCATCACCGGCAACCGCAACTGGGCCGTGGCCCGTCGCACCAAGTTCGCCAACGATTTGATGGACCTCGAAGAGCTCGGCCCGCTGGTCAACCGCGTGGGTTCCGACTCCTCCAGCATGGACAACATGCTTGAGCTGATGGTCACCGGTGGCATCGACCTGTTCCGTGGCGTGCGCATGATCATTCCGCCTGCGTGGCAGAACGTCGAGACCATGGACCCGGACCTGCGGGCGTTCTACGAATACAACTCGATGCACATGGAACCGTGGGACGGCCCGGCCGGCGTGGTCATGACCGACGGCCGCTACGCGGTGTGCCTGCTCGACCGTAACGGCTTGCGCCCGGCGCGCTGGGTCACCACCACCAACGGCTTTATCACCCTGGCGTCGGAAATCGGCGTGTGGGACTACAAGCCTGAAGACGTGATCGCCAAAGGCCGTGTCGGTCCTGGCCAGATCCTGGCCGTGGACACCGAAACCGGACAGATCCTCGACACCGACGCCATCGACAACCGTCTGAAGTCGCGTCACCCGTACAAGCAATGGCTGCGCAAAAACGCCCTGCGCATCCAGGCGACCATGGAAGACAATGACCACGGTTCGGCTTTCTACGACATCGACCAGCTCAAGCAATACATGAAGATGTATCAGGTCACGTTCGAAGAACGTGATCAGGTGCTGCGCCCGCTCGGCGAGCAAGGCTACGAAGCCGTAGGCTCCATGGGCGACGATACGCCGATGGCTGTGCTGTCCCAGCGTGTGCGCACGCCGTACGACTACTTCCGCCAGCAGTTCGCCCAGGTGACCAACCCACCGATCGACCCGCTGCGCGAAGCCATCGTGATGTCCCTGGAAGTGTGCCTCGGTGCCGAGCGCAATATCTTCCAGGAATCGCCTGAGCACGCCTCCCGTGTGATCCTCAGCTCGCCGGTCGTTTCCCCGGCCAAGTGGCGCTCGCTGATGACCCTGGAGCGTCCAGGCTTCGACCGCCAGATCATCGACCTGAACTACGACGAGAGCCTCGGCCTTGAAGCCGCTGTGCGCAACGTCGCCGACCAGGCTGAAGAAGCTGTGCGCGCCGGCCGCACTCAGATCGTACTGACCGACCGCCATATCGCGCCGGGCAAGTTGCCGATCCACGCGTCCCTGGCGACCGGCGCGGTGCACCACCGGCTGACCGAAAAAGGCCTGCGCTGCGACTCCAACATTCTGGTGGAAACCGCCACTGCCCGTGACCCGCACCACTTCGCGGTGCTGATCGGCTTCGGCGCCTCGGCGGTGTACCCGTTCCTGGCGTATGAAGTACTCGGCGACCTGATCCGTACCGGTGAAGTGTTGGGCGACCTCTACGAGGTGTTCAAGAACTACCGCAAGGGCATCACCAAGGGCCTGCTGAAGATCCTGTCGAAGATGGGCATCTCCACCGTCACCTCCTACCGCGGTGCGCAATTGTTCGAAGCCATCGGCCTGTCCGAAGAAGTCTGCGAGCTGAGCTTCCGTGGCGTGCCGAGCCGTATCAAGGGCGCACGTTTCGTCGATATCGAAGCCGAGCAGAAAGCCCTGGCAGCCGAAGCCTGGAGCGCGCGCAAGCCGATCCAGCAAGGCGGCCTGCTCAAGTTCGTGCACGGTGGCGAATACCACGCCTACAACCCGGACGTGGTCAGTACCCTGCAAGCCGCCGTGCAGCAGGGCGACTACGCCAAGTTCAAGGAATACACGAGCCTGGTGGATAACCGCCCGGTGTCGATGATCCGCGATCTGTTCAAGGTGAAGACCCTGGACACGCCGATGGATATCGCCGAAGTCGAGCCACTGGAATCGATCCTCAAGCGCTTCGACTCCGCCGGTATTTCCCTGGGCGCCTTGTCGCCTGAGGCTCACGAAGCCCTGGCCGAAGCCATGAACCGCCTGGGTGCGCGTTCCAACTCCGGCGAAGGCGGCGAAGACCCGGCGCGTTATGGCACGCTCAAAAGCTCGAAAATCAAGCAGGTGGCAACCGGCCGTTTCGGTGTGACCCCGGAGTACCTGATCAACGCCGAAGTGCTGCAGATCAAGGTTGCCCAAGGCGCCAAACCGGGTGAGGGCGGGCAATTGCCAGGCGGCAAGGTCAACGGCCTGATCGCCAAGCTGCGTTATGCAGTGCCGGGCGTGACCCTGATCTCGCCGCCGCCGCACCACGACATCTACTCGATTGAAGATTTGTCGCAGCTGATTTTCGACCTCAAACAAGTCAACCCGCAGGCCCTGGTCTCGGTAAAACTGGTCGCAGAAGCGGGCGTCGGCACCATCGCCGCTGGCGTCGCCAAGGCCTATGCCGACCTGATCACCATCTCCGGCTACGACGGCGGCACCGGCGCTTCGCCGCTGACCTCGATCAAGTACGCAGGTGCGCCGTGGGAGCTCGGCCTGGCCGAAACCCACCAGACCCTGCGCGGCAACGACCTGCGCGGCAAGGTGCGGGTACAGACCGACGGTGGTCTGAAAACCGGCCTCGACGTGATCAAGGCCGCGATCCTCGGCGCCGAGAGTTTCGGCTTCGGCACTGCGCCCATGATCGCGCTGGGCTGCAAATACCTGCGTATCTGCCACCTGAACAACTGCGCTACTGGCGTGGCGACTCAGAACGAAAAACTGCGCAAGGACCACTACATCGGCACCGTCGACATGGTGGTGAATTTCTTCACCTACGTCGCCGAAGAAACCCGTGAGTGGCTGGCCAAGCTGGGCGTGCGTTCGCTGGAAGAGCTGATCGGTCGCACCGACCTGTTGGACATCCTCGAAGGCCAGACCGCCAAGCAACAGCATTTGGACCTGACACCGCTGTTGGGCAGCGATCACATCCCCGCAGACAAGCCACAATTCTGCCAAGTGGACCGCAACCCGCCGTTCGACAAAGGCCTGCTGGCCGAGAAAATGGTCGAAATGGCCGGCTCCTCGATCAGCGATGCCAGCGGTGGCGAATTCGCCCTGGATATCTGCAACTGCGACCGTTCCATCGGTGCTCGCATCTCCGGTGAAATCGCGCGCAAGCACGGCAACCAGGGCATGGCGAAAGCGCCGATCACCTTCCGCTTCAAGGGCACTGCGGGCCAGAGTTTCGGTGTGTGGAACGCCGGTGGCCTGCACATGTATCTGGAAGGCGATGCCAACGACTACGTGGGCAAAGGCATGACCGGCGGCAAGCTGGTTATCGTCCCGCCAGCCGGTAGCGTGTACAAGACCCAGGACAGTGCCATCATCGGCAACACCTGCTTGTACGGCGCCACGGGTGGCAAGCTGTTTGCCGCGGGTACTGCCGGTGAGCGCTTCGCCGTGCGTAACTCCGGTGCCCACACCGTGGTGGAAGGCACTGGCGATCACTGCTGCGAGTACATGACCGGGGGCTTTGTCGCGGTACTGGGCAAGACCGGTTACAACTTCGGTTCGGGCATGACCGGCGGTTTCGCCTACGTGCTCGACCAGGACAACACCTTCGTCGACAAGGTCAACCACGAGTTGGTCGAGATCCAGCGGATCAGCGGTGAAGCCATGGAATCCTACCGGAACCACTTGCAGCACGTGCTGGACGAGTATGTCGAGGAGACCGGCAGTGAATGGGGTCGCAACCTCGCCGAAAACCTCGATGATTACCTGCGTCGTTTCTGGCTGGTCAAGCCCAAGGCTGCCAACCTGAAATCGTTGCTTTCCAGCATCCGTGCCAACCCGCAGTGATATGCGCCTGAACAGTTTGATGAGGTTTTAACATGGCTGAACGTCTGAATAACGACTTCCAGTTCATCGATGTCGGGCGCAAAGATCCGAAGAAGAAACTGTTGCGTCAACGCAAGAAAGAGTTCGTGGAAATCTACGAACCCTTCAAGCCCCAGCACTCGGCCGATCAGGCCCACCGCTGCCTGGGGTGCGGTAACCCGTATTGCGAATGGAAGTGCCCGGTGCACAACTTCATTCCCAACTGGCTCAAACTGGTGGCCGAGGGCAACATTCTCGCCGCCGCCGAGCTGTCGCACCAGACCAACACCCTGCCGGAAGTCTGCGGCCGGGTGTGCCCGCAAGACCGTCTATGTGAAGGTGCCTGCACCCTCAACGACGGCTTCGGCGCAGTGACCATCGGTTCGGTGGAGAAGTACATCACCGACACCGCGTTCGCCATGGGCTGGCGCCCGGATATGTCCAAGGTCAAACCGACCGGCAAGCGCGTCGCGATCATCGGCGCGGGCCCGGCGGGCCTGGGGTGTGCCGACGTGTTGGTGCGTGGTGGCGTGACCCCGGTGGTGTTCGACAAGAACCCGGAGATCGGTGGTCTGCTGACTTTCGGTATTCCCGAGTTCAAGCTGGAAAAAACCGTACTGAGTCACCGTCGTGAAGTGTTCACCGGCATGGGTATCGAGTTCCGCCTCAATACCGAGATCGGCAAAGACATCACCATGGAGCAACTGCTCGCCGAATACGATGCGGTGTTCATGGGCATGGGCACCTACACCTATATGAAGGGCGGCTTTGCCGGTGAGGACTTGCCGGGCGTGTATGACGCGCTCGACTTCCTGATCGCCAACGTCAACCGCAACCTGGGCTTTGAAAAGTCGCCGGAAGATTTCGTCGACATGAAAGGCAAGAAGGTCGTGGTGCTGGGCGGTGGCGACACCGCGATGGACTGCAACCGTACCTCGATCCGCCAGGGCGCCAAGTCGGTCACCTGTGCGTATCGTCGCGACGAAGCCAACATGCCCGGCTCGCGCAAAGAGGTGAAGAACGCCAAGGAAGAAGGCGTGAAATTCCTCTACAACCGCCAGCCGATTGCGATCGTCGGTGAAGACCGCGTCGAAGGCGTGAAGGTGGTCGAGACCCGTCTCGGCGAACCGGATGCCCGAGGCCGTCGCAGCCCCGAGCCGATCCCGGGTTCCGAAGAAATCATCCCGGCTGACGCCGTGGTCATCGCTTTCGGTTTCCGTCCAAGCCCGGCGCCCTGGTTCGAGCAGTTCGAAATCCAGACCGACAGCCAGGGCCGCGTGGTAGCCCCGGAACAAGGCCAGTACAAGCACCAGACCAGCAATCCGAAAATCTTCGCCGGTGGCGATATGGTGCGCGGCTCTGACCTGGTAGTGACGGCGATCTTCGAAGGCCGCAATGCCGCCGAAGGGATCCTGGACTACCTGCAGGTCTGATCAAATTTCAGTCTGAAATGCGATCAAATGTGGGAGCTGGCTTGCCTGCGATGCAGGCAACTCGGTCTGTCAGCCAGACCCAGTTGATGCTATCGCAGGCAAGCCAGCTCCCACACAAACCTCATTTCACATTGAGGTTTGTGTTGCCAGTCATTGCGACAAATTGACCCGATAGACAAAAGGCTCCGCTCTTGCCGTGCCTTTTGCGTCGCGCTCTGAGAAAATGCCCGCACTTTTTTTGCGGATGCCGACATGACTGCCCTCAAGAACGACCGTTTCCTTCGTGCCCTGCTCAAGCAACCTGTAGACGTCACCCCCGTGTGGATGATGCGTCAAGCCGGTCGCTACCTGCCGGAATACCGCGCCAGTCGCGCCCACGCCGGTGACTTCATGAGCCTGTGCATGAATCCTGCGTTCGCCTGCGAAGTCACGATGCAGCCGCTGGACCGCTACCCACAACTGGATGCGGCCATTCTCTTCTCCGATATCCTCACCATCCCCGACGCCATGGGCCAGGGCCTGTACTTCGAGACCGGCGAAGGCCCGCGCTTCAGGAAAGTCGTCAGTACCCTGGCCGATATCGAAGCCTTGCCGATCCCTGATCCGCACAAAGACCTCGGCTATGTGATGGACGCGGTCAGCACCATCCGCCGCGAGCTCAACGGTCGCGTGCCGCTGATTGGCTTCTCTGGCAGCCCGTGGACGCTGGCCACCTATATGGTCGAAGGCGGTTCGTCGAAAGACTTCCGCAAGACCAAGGCCATGCTCTACGACAACCCGCAAGCCATGCACCTGTTGCTGGACAAGCTGGCGCAGTCGGTGACCTCCTACCTCAACGGCCAGATCATGGCCGGTGCGCAAGCGGTGCAGATCTTCGATACCTGGGGCGGCAACCTGTCGGCGGCGGCGTACCAGGAATTCTCCCTGGCCTACATGCGCAAGATCGTCAGCGGCCTGATCCGCGAACACGAAGGTCGCAAGGTTCCGGTCATCCTGTTCACCAAGGGCGGCGGCCTGTGGCTGGAAAGCATCGCCGATGCTGGCGCCGATGCATTGGGCCTGGACTGGACCTGCGATATCGGCGAAGCCCGCCGTCGCGTTGGAAACCAGGTTGCGCTGCAAGGCAACATGGACCCCACTGTGCTGTACGCCAAGCCGGAAGCGATCCGTGCCGAAGTCGGACGCATCCTCGCCAGCTATGGCAAGGGCACCGGCCATGTGTTCAACCTCGGCCATGGCATCACGCCGGAAGTGAATCCGGAACATGCGGGTGCGTTCCTACGCGCAGTCCACGAACTCTCGGCGCAATACCACGAATAAAGCACAGAGCAAAAATGTGGGAGGGGGCTTGCTCCCGATAGCAGAGTGTCAGTCAACAGATTTATTGACTGAACCAGCGCTATCGGGAGCAAGCCCCCTCCCACATTAAAAGCCGGAAACCTTCAGACCTGCCCCAACGGCGGCAACTTCGCCAGCTTCAACGCCACCAGCAACGCGCCGATCAGTAGCGCGATAATGAATCCGCCAATCCCGTTCCACCCGGCAAAATGCCAGAAGAACCCGCCTGCCGTCCCGGCAATACTCGATCCCACGTAATAGCAGAACAGGTAAAGCGAAGACGCCTGCCCCTTGGCTTTCACCGCCCGGCGGCCGATCCAGCTGCTGGCCACCGAGTGGGCGCCGAAGAAGCCGAAAGTGAAGATCAACATGCCCGGCACCACCAGCCACAGCGGGGTGAACAGCGTCAGGGCCATGCCGGCGAGCATCAGCACGATGGTGGCCCACAGCACCCGACGGCGGCCAAGGCGGTCGGCCAGAGAGCCGATCTTGGCCGAGCTGTAGATGCCCGAGAGGTACACCAGCGACAGCAGGCCGACCACGGCCTGGCTCAGCTCATAGGGTGAGGCCAGCAGGCGATAACCGATGTAGTTGAACATCGTCACGAACGCGCCCATCAGCAGGAAGGCTTCCAGGAACAGCCACGGCAAGCCCGCATCCTTGAAATGCATGACGAAGCCATCCACCAGGCTGCGCGGCTTGAGGCTGCTGGCGCGGAAGTTGCGCGATGGTGGGAGGATCTTCCAGAACACAGTGGCCGCGATCAGGGCCAGGGCGCCGATGATCAACATTGCGGTGTGCCAGCTGACGAAGTCGATCAACACGCCGATGATCAGGCGCCCGCTCATGCCGCCAATCGCATTGCCGCCGATGTACAGGCCCATGGCCAGGCCTATGTGCTGGGGATGAATCTCTTCGCTGAGGTAGGTCATCGCCACGGCAGCCAGGCCGCTCAGGGACAGGCCCACCAGCGCACGCATCAGCAGAATCCCCTCCCAGGTCGGCATCAGACCGCTGGCGATGGTGGCCAGCGCCGCACAGAACAACGCGGCGACCATCACCGGCTTGCGCCCCAGCCTGTCGGAAATTGGCCCGGTGACCAGCAGGCCGCAGGCAAGCATCGCGGTCGCCACCGATAGAATCAGGCTGCTTTGCGCCGCATTGATGGAAAACTCGTGGGACAGCGCCGGCATCATCGGCTGTACGCAATACAACAGGGCAAAGGTGGCAAACCCGCCGGAAAATAGCGCCAACACCGTGCGCATGAACATCGGCGTGCCTTTTTCGATGTACTCGTCATTGAGCTGCGCCACCACGTCATCAAGGGCTGAGGGCGGGGTGTGTTGGGCAAGTGGAGCAACAGCAGGATTCACGGGGGACCTCGGGGAGGAAAGTCTGCCAGGACTGACAATACGAAAAAGAATATAGCTGGCTAATGATTCTTTCCAATATATTGTTCGACCTGTTTGATAGGTTCTACGACCTAATGAGGTGTGCATGGAATTACGTCACCTGCGGTACTTCATCGCCGTCGCTGAAGAACTGCACTTTGGCCGCGCCGCGCAGGTGCTGGGCATATCGCAACCGCCCTTGAGCCAGCAGATCCAGGCACTGGAGCAAGAGGTGGGGGCGCGGTTATTTGAGCGTACCAATCGTCGGGTCGAGCTGAGCGAGGCAGGGCGGCTGTTCCTGCAAGAGGCGCGGCTGGTGTTGGCCCAGGTCGACAAGGCGGCAGACGTGGCGCGCAGAGCGCAATTAGGAGAGCTCGGGGAGTTGAAGATCGGCTTCACATCTTCCGCGCCGTTCAATTCCAGTATTCCCCAGGCGATCTTTGCGTTTCGCCAGGCTTTCCCGGCAGTGCACCTCAATCTGCAGGAGATGAGCAGCACGGAGGTGGCCGAGTCATTGGTGGATGAGTCGATCCAGGTCGGGCTGATGCGGCCTTTGCCGTTGCCTGATTCGCTGAGCGTGGTCGAGTTGATGCGCGAGCCCCTGGTTGCCGTATTGAGCGCCGGCCATCCGTTGGTGGAAGGCAGCGAGCGCGGCCTGCACCTGGCGCAGTTGGCGCAGGAACCCTTTGTATTTTTCCCACGCACCTACGGCAGCGGCCTGTATGCCCAACTGCTCAACCTGGCCCGCGACGCCGGGTTCAGCCCGCATTTTGCCCAGGAAGCGGGGGAGGCGATGACCATCATCGGCCTGGTGGCGGCGGGGTTGGGCGTGTCGGTGTTGCCGGCGTCTTACCAGCGTATCCGCATTGATGGCGTGGTCTACCGCACACTGCTCGACCCGGAGGCGATGACGGCGGTGTGGCTGGTGCAGCGCAAGGGCGTGCAAACACCGATGGCTAAGGGGTTTGTGGAGTTGTTGACGCACAGGGCATCTGAATAACGCCCTTGAGAACATGGCATATCTCATGTGGGAGGGGGCTTGCTCCCGATAGCGGTGGTTCAGTTAGAGAGACTGAGACTGACACACTGCTATCGGGAGCAAGCCCCCTCCCACATTTGGCCTTACTGCATCCCGGCCGAGCGTATCCCCGCCAGAATATCCCGGTCCAGCATGCTCACCCAGCGGTTGTAGTTGCGATGGATCTTGCCGTCCTTGTAGCCCAGGTCGCGGCTGTCGCGGTAGGTGATGGCGTAGCTGTTGCGGGTGTAGCGGATATCGATTGCTGCATAGAACTGGCCGCGCACGGTGATCTCGGCCTGCACCAGCTGCGGGCTCAGGCGTTGTACCGTCCACTCACGTTTTTGCAGGGCGGCGACGATCACCTGTTTCATTTTTTCTTCGCTGACCTGGGTCGTGGCCGGCAGTTCGTGCTGGGTGTTGAGCACTGGTTTGCTGGTGCAGCCGGCAGTGGTCAACAGGGCCAGGGTGATCAGGGTAGCGCGTAGCAGGGAAGACATTCCGTTTTCTCCAATCGATTAAAAAGTCAGGCCCAGCGGCGGAAGATCAGCGAGGTGTTGACGCCGCCGAAGGCAAAATTGTTGTTCATCACGTAGTCGTTGTGCATCTGGCGAAAGCCCCCTTGCAGGTAATCGAGCTCGCCGCATTGCGGGTCGACCGAATCCAGGTTGAAGGTGTGCACGTAGTGGTCGCGGTTCATCATCTCGATGCTGAACCACGACTCCAGCGCGCCGCAGGCACCCAGGGTGTGGCCGAGGAAACTCTTCTGCGAGCTGATCGGCATACGGCTGCCGAACAGGCTGCTGGTGGCCAGGGTTTCGGCGATGTCACCTTGGTCGGTGGCGGTGCCGTGGCCGTTCACATAGCCGATGGCAGAAGGTGCAAGCCCAGCGTCTTCCAGTGCCAGTTCCATGGCACGGCGCATGGTTTTCTGTTCCGGGCGGGTGGTGTGCTGGCCGTCGGCATTGCTGCCAAAGCCAACCAGCTCAGCGTGAATATGCGCGCCCCGCGCCAACGCGTGTTCCAACTCTTCCAGTACCAGGATGCCGGCGCCTTCACCAATCACCAGGCCATCACGGCCGCTGTCGTAGGGGCGCGGACTGGTTTGCGGCGCATCGTTTTTCAGGCTGGTGGCGTAGAGTGCATCGAACACCATGGCTTCGGTGGGGCACAGTTCTTCGGCTCCGCCGGCGAGCATCAATGGCAGGCGCCCGAACTTGATTGCCTCGTAGGCATAGCCGATGCCCTGGCTACCGCTGGTGCAGGCGCTGGACGTGGGGATCAAGCGCCCGGTGAGGCCAAAGAAAATGCTGATATTCGCCGCGGTGGTGTGCGGCATCATCCGCACATAGGAGTTGGCGTTTAGCCCCTCGGCCACGGAATTGAGCAGCATATTGCCGAACGCCTTGATCTCATCGGTGCTGCCGGTGGACGAGCCACAGGCCACGCCCATGCGCCCGTCCTTGATCGACGGGTCACCGAGCAAGCCGGCATCCTGCAGTGCCTGCTCCGCTGCCCACACCGCCAGGCGCGAGACGCGCCCCATGCTGCGCAATTGCTTGCGGGTCCAGTGCGCAGGCACCACAAAATCATCAATCGGCCCGGCCAGGCGCGTGTTCAATTCGGTAAAGCGGTCCCATTCATCCATGCGCCGGATACCGCTGCGGTTGGCGCGAAAGTTGGCGGCGATGGTGTCCCAATCGCTGCCCAGGGAGGTCATGCCGGCCATGCCGGTGACGACGACGCGCTTCATCAGCACAAGCCTCCGTTCACGGCCAGCACCTGGCGTGTGATATAGCCCGCTTCGGCCGACATCAGGAAATTCACCGCGCCGGCGACTTCTTCCGGGGTGCCCATGCGTTGCGCGGGGATCATTTTCATCAGCTCTTCGACGGGGACGTTTTCATCCAGCATCGCCGTGTCGATCAACCCCGGCGCCACGCAGTTGACGGTGATCTTGCGTTTGCCCAGTTCGATCGCCAGCGCCTTGGCTGCGCCGATCAGGCCGGCTTTTGAAGCACTGTAGTTGACCTGGCCGCGGTTGCCGATCAACCCGGACACCGAGGTGATGCACACGACACGCCCGGCGGCGCGACGTCGAATCATCGGCATCATCACTGGGTGCAGCACGTTGTAGAAACCATCGAGATTGGTGCGCATCACCACGTCCCAGTCGTCTTCCGACAGGGCAGGGAAGGCGCCGTCGCGGGTCAGGCCGGCATTGAGCACCACGCCGTAGTAGGCGCCATGTTGCTCCACGTCGGCTTCAAGGATGGCCTTGCAACTGGCGCGGTCGGACACGTCGAATTGCAGCACCCGCGCCTTGCGACCCAGGGCCTCGATCTCGACCTGCACGGTGTCGGCTTCGGCGCGGCCACTGCGGCAATGCAGCACGATGTCATGGCCGGCCTGGGCCAGGCGCAGGGCAATGGCGCGGCCGATGCCACGGCTTGAGCCGGTGACCAGTACGGATTCAGTCATGACGTTGGGTCCTTCGATTCATCTAAATAGTTGGCCGCCTGGGGCGGTCGAAATACGTTCAGGCGCGCACTGGCCTGGATACCCTTACCGGTGAGGTGGCATTCGAACACACCCATGCCGTTGTCGTCTTCCAGGGAGCGCAGGCCGTGGATATTCAGCTCGGCGCCTGCCGGGAAGTACTCGACATTGCACTCGAACTTGCGTGTACCCAACAGGAAGCCCAGTTCCACCGCGCGGCCTTGCTGGCGTGCATGGCAGCCGGCATAAGCGGCGACGCTTTGCGCCATCAATTCCAGGCCGACCCAGGCCGGCAGGCTACCGTCAGGGCGGTTGAACAGGCCGTCGGGCTTGACGGTGACGCGGGTGCGGATCTGCTCATCATCGAACGACAGCACCTGGTCGATCAGGATCATGTCGCCCGCGTGGGGTAGCAGCTCGGCAAGTGGCCAATCGATCATGGGGCCTCTGCGATTATCAGGCTGACGTTATTACCGCCGAAGGCAAACGAGTTGCTCATCAGGCAGGTTTTTTTCAAGGTGTCCCCGCTGTGCGTCCATTGCAAGGGCGGCAGCGCCGGGTCAGCGTGGCCATCCCACACGTGAGGCGGCAGCTGGCCGTGAGCCAGGCTCAGCCAGCAGAACGCCGCTTCCAGCGCTCCGGCGGCGCCAAGGGTGTGGCCGGTCATGGGCTTGGTCGACGAACAGGCCACACCGCCGGGGAACAGGCTGGCGACCGCCAGGCTTTCCATGGCGTCGTTGTGTTGAGTGGCGGTGCCGTGCAGGTTCAGGTAGCCGATCTGCTCGGGAGCCAGCTTTGCGTTGGCCAGGGCCTTGCGCATCGCTTGCAACGCGCCCTTGCCGCTGGGTTCCGGCGCGGAGATATGGTGAGCGTCGCAACTGGCACCGCTGCCCAGCAAGGCGATCGGTGCCGGCTCGCGGCTCATCAGGAACAGTACCGCCGCCTCACCGATATTGATGCCGTTGCGGTTCACCGAGAACGGGTTGCAGCGCTCGCTGGATACCGCTTCCAGCGAGGTAAATCCGTTCAGGGTCAGCTTGCACAGGCTGTCCACGCCGCCACAGATTACCGCATCGCATACCCCCAGGTTCAGCAGGCGCTGGGCGCTCATCAAGGCACGGGCGCTGGAGGTGCACGCGGTGGAAATCACATAGGCCGGGCCGCTCACTTGCAGCCAGTCGGCGAGGAAGTTTGCCGGGGCGCTGAGTTCCTGTTGCTGGTAGTCGTAGTCGGCAGGGAACTGCTTGTCGCGCAGGTAATGGGCAATGCCACGGCTGGCTTCGTCGATGCCCGAGGTGCTGGTGCCAAGCACCACGCCGACTCGCCCTGGGCCATAGGTTTGAATGGCCTGACGGATCTCATCTTCAATCTGCAACGCCGCTTCCAGCAACAACTGGTTATTGCGACTGCTTTGTTGAGCCAGTTCCACCGGCAAAGGCACCAGTTCGCCCTGGACGGCAGCCACCGGCACCACGCGCTCCGGCACCCAGCCGCTTTCGACGCGCATGCCTGAGCAGTCACCGGCAAACAGGTTGCGGCTGACTTCGGCCTGGCCTCGGCCAAGGGCGCAGATCACACCGAGGGCATTGAGGTAAGCGGTCATCGGCTGATACCCAGCGGGGTGATGCGATAACTCAACGGCTGGCCGGCCATGTTCACGCTGAACACCTCGGAAGACTGATAGATGATTTGCCAATGGCCCGGCAGCGTGCGCGTCAGGTCCATGGCCTGGGCGTGCGGATACAGCGCCGGCACATCACCGGCCTGGGTCAGGGCAAACAGCAGCGCGGCAAACAGCTCCCGCGCCTGGGGATTGGGTGGCAGCAAGCCGTCGGCCTGCCACTGCCCATCGAGCAGTTTTTGCCGGGCCAGGGGAATGCCCAAGGGGTCCATCATCGACCAGCGAATCGCGTGGCCTTCGCGCTGGATCACCAGCAGCCAGTCCTGGCGCTGCCCGTCCGCCAGGCGCTGCACATGCAGTTGCATCGGCAAGGCCAGGGCCGGGATTTTTTCCGGCAGCGGTGCCTGGCTGGCGCAGGCACTGAGCAGCAACAGGCAACCCATTAACAGCAGGCGCATCATGAGGCGGCGTTCTCCAAAGGTTTGCGCGCTACGCAGTTGACCAGGGTTTCCTCGCGCTGGCCCACCGGCGGCGCCTTGCGCAGGCCCCAGCGCTCCAGCAGGCCGAAGTCGCTGGAGCGGCTCCACCACAGGTAGGGGTACGAGACATTCTGCGAGTCGAATTCAAAGCCTTGCTCGCGCAGCATCTCCAAGTACTCTTCGGCGCTTTTTTGCACATGCATCGGGTGGCGGAACAACCAGCGAATCACCCAGGTGTCGATATAGGCTTCGGTGGATTCGGCAAACAGCAGATAGCCGCCCGGTTTGAGTACCCGGTAGAACTCCTTGAGCGCGCGATGTTGCTCGACCAAATGGTGAAAGGTCTGGTGGCAAAACACGATATCGACGCTGGCGTCCGGTACATCGAGGGTGGCGCAGTCACTGCCGATCAGCTCGACAGCCAGGCCCTGGCGCGCGGCCTCTTCACGGCTCAGCTCCAGACTGTGGGGGTCGGCATCCAGGCCGATCAGGCGTGAAGGCGCAAACACCTGCTGCAGCAACCGGAAGGACTTACCCTGACCACAACCGGCGTCCAGCAACACCGGGGCCACCGGCAGCGGCTCGCTGAACAGGCTGCGCAGGTCGTTGATCGCCACGCGCAATACGTGATGCTGCCAGGTGTGGCTGCGCAGGAACCAGAAGCCGAACCTGGTTTCCTCGACATAATTTTTGCTCAGGTAGTTTTTTTCAACGGCAGGACTGCTCATACCGCTTCACTCGCACAAATATCCGACAACATCCGCAATCGCCGTTTAGGCTCGCTGACAAACGGGTTGCGCTCATCCCAGGCGTAACCGGCCAGGATCGAACTGATCATGCGGCGAATCTCCGGCGAGCTGCCAGGATGGAAAATCACATCCTGGAACGTACCGGCATACCAGCCTTCGACGTAGCAGCGGAAGGTATCGACACCGCGCTTCAAGGGTTCGGCGAATTCGCTTTGCCAGTCCACGGTCTCGCCGTTGAGCTGACGGTGCAGCACAGCGGCGGCCATGCTGGCCGACCGCATGGCGATGGTCACGCCGGACGAGAACACCGGGTCGAGAAATTCCGCCGCATTGCCCAGTAGCGCAAAGCCTGGGCCGTGCAGGCTTTTGACGTTGGCCGAATAGCCGCCGATGCTGCGTGCCGGGGTGTCCCAGACGGCGTTTTGCAGCACGGCGGCCAGGCTTGGCGTTTCATCGACAAAGCTGCGCAGGCAGGCATCAAGGTCGCTGTCGCGGCCATCGAAATGCTCTTTGGCCGCGACCACGCCCACCGAGCAACGGCCGTTGCTGAACGGGATGGTCCAGAACCAGATGTCGCGCTGGGTCGGGTGGGTGGTGACCAGAATTTTGCTGCGATCAAAGCCTGGGTGTTCGATGCGGTCTTCGATGTGAGTGAACACGGCCTGGCGCAGCGGGAAGTTCGAGGGCGCCTCAAGGTCCAGCAGGCGCGGCAGTACGCGGCCATAGCCGCTGGCGTCGAGCACGAACTTGGCTTTGATGTGGTACTCGCTGCCGTTCTGTCGGCGCACATGCAGGTAGCGGCACTCGCCGGAGAAATCCACACCGACAATGCTTTGGCCATAGCGGATTTCCACACCTTGCAGCGCCGCCTGATCGGCCAGCAACTTGTCGAACTCGCCGCGCTGCACCTGGAAGGTGGTGGGCTTGCCGTTGCTGAAGGTGTCGCCAAAGTCAAACGCACTGTAGCGCTCGCCCCAGGCGAACGCGGCGCCGGTTTTTACCAGGAAGCCCGCCGCTTGCACAGCGTCGAGCATCCCGGCTTCTTCGATGAAGTCGATGCAGTGCGACAGCAGGCTTTCGCCAATCGAAAAACGCGGGAAATGCTCGCGTTCGATGATCAATACATCATGCCCTTTGCGCTTTAGCAGCGCGGCCGCAATGGCACCGGATGGCCCGGCACCGATCACCACCACCTGGCGACGTTCCATTTCAACTGTGGGCACGAGGGCTCCTTGCCGCATGGGCGATAATCGCATTCATAAGGTGTGTTTCTGCTGGGCTGCCCAGGGCGCCAGCATAAAGCTGAATGCCAGGCCCAGGCTGACCGATAAACCGAAATTACTCACGGCCGGTGTGCTCGACACCGCCAGCAGGCCGAACGACAACCAGGTTGTCAACGCCGCCAGCAGTGTTCCCAAGAGGCTGACGGCCGGGCCGCCGATCTGCTCGCGCATCAAGATCGCGTAGTCAACGCTGATGGCCGTGACCAGCAACAGGCCAAACAGGCTGAACAAGGTCAGCGGCTGGCCCAGCCAGCCGAGGCTGGCCAGGCTGCACAGCGCGGCCAGCAGGGGCAGGGCGACGATACGCAAGGCGCCGCCAAAACCGAAGGGCGCAATCAGCAACAGCACGATCAGCACGCACGACAGCAACTTCAATTCGGCTGCGCTGATTTGCGTGTCGGCAAACACGCGGTTCAAGTCGCCCAGGCGATCGACTAGTTGCACGCCGGGCAAATCCAGCGCCTGCACCCGCAGCAACGCCGGGTTGTTCAAGCCTTGCAAGCTGACCATGGCCGCCACGCCGCCGTCGACCGGGCCGAGCCAGAGCGTGCGCCAGGGTTCGGCCAGCGGGCCTTGCAGCGCTGCGTCAATGTCTTGAGTGGGCAGCGCCTGCAACTGCGCGACTTCAGCCTGCAGGGCACTGACGGGCACGCCGAGGTCCAGCAGCGGTTGCCAGTGTTGCGCCAGAGTGTTCAGCGCATCGCGCAGTTGTTGCTGCTCCTCGGGCAGGTTCACCAGTTGACTGAGCGCCAGGTAGCCCTGGAGCTTGTCCATGTTCACCAACTGATCCAGGCGTTTGCCCAGGGCGGCTTGGCGTTCCAGCAACTGTTGCTGATTATCTGCGCGCACCAGGAAAAACTGGCTGGTGGGCTGGAACCCGGTGATGCGCGCTACGGCCTGGGCCTCCTGGAGCAATTGCGGCGGCGCGCCGATCCACTGGCGAATATCGTTCTTGCTGTTGAGCTGCCACAGGCCGGCGGCGCAGAACACCAGCACCGCCACCAGCAGCACTGAACCGGGCACGCGCTTGATCAAGGC
The DNA here is from genome assembly GCF_023127765.1 of Pseudomonas sp. W15Feb34. NCBI lineage: Bacteria > Pseudomonadati > Pseudomonadota > Gammaproteobacteria > Pseudomonadales > Pseudomonadaceae > Pseudomonas > Pseudomonas sp. W15Feb34. The sequence continues at coordinate 87,048 of NZ_SPKN01000044.1, read as the reverse complement.
AGTACGCAGTTGCCATAGGGCCTGGGCGACACGCAGCGGCCATTGCGCCGGGCGCAGCTCCACACCCTTGAGCAGCGCAGGCAGCAGGCACACCGCACACAAATAAGCCCCCACCAGCCCGGCGGCGGAGAACACCGCGATTTGCGTCAGCGCCGGGAACGGCGTCCAGGCCAGCGCCAGGTAGCCGATGCAACTGGTGGCCAGGCTCAGGCTCAGCCCCGGCAGGGTCAGGCGCAACGCCGGCCAACTGCGCCAGGGTTGCAGGCTCCAGCTTTTGGACAGGTAGTGCAGTGGGTAATCCACCGCCACGCCGATCAGGCTGGAGCCCATCACCAGGGTCATCACATGCATATGCCCAAACAGTGCCACACAAGCGACTGCGCCAAACAGCATGCCCACCAGCACCGGCACAAATGCCAGCAACACCCTCCAGCGTCGGAAAGCCAGCAACAGCAACAACAGGATGCCGATGGTTGCGCCACCGCCGACCCAGGTGATTTCCCGCGTGGCTTGCTGCTGCCCATTGGCCGCGTAGAGCAAGCCGCTGGCGGCGAGCAATTGCGCGCCGTGCTCACCAGCCTGCTCGCGGCTGGCCTGGAGTAAATCCGCCACTTGCAACGGCAATTTCATATCGAAGGCATTGCCGTGGGTGCGTGCCCGCACCAGCACCCAGCTTTGGCCGTCGGCTTCGGCGATCAAGGCGCCGCTGCCGATGTCCAGCTGAACCGCGCCGTGTTGTGGCTGGCTGTTCTGGATACGCCCGGTCAGGCCGAGCCAGTCGTCCTGGCTCGGCACCAGGCTGAAGCCGGTGAACGGGTCGAACAGCGCTTGCACCCGTTGCTGGATAAAGGCGTCGGGGCGTTCGATCAGTTGCTCACGGTCGTTGGCCGAGAGCATCGACAAACGCCCGCGCAGCAGTTGCTCGCGCAACGCCGGCAAGTCGGCTTGCAGGTTCCATTGCACCTGTTCAAACAGACCGCTGGCCTGCCAACGCTCGCCCATTTGCTGCGCCGCGGCCAGTGCTTGCTGGCGGTCGGCATGGCCCACCAGTACCAGCATCTCGCGGTTCAGCGGTTCTTGCATACGCTGTTCGGCCTGCTGTTCCAGGGCGTCCGGCGTACTGCCCGGCACCAGTTCCATCAGGTTGGCCGACAACGGCGCGCCATCGCGCCACTGCCAGCCGGCCAGGGCCAGCACGGCCACCAGCAGGATCAGGAACAGGCGCGGCAGCAGGCGCTCACTGGGCAAAGTCGTGTTGCTCCGCATCGCTCAAGGGTTGGTCGGCCGTGCTGTCCTGCATACGCAATACAGTGCTGTCGCCCTGGGTTTCCAGCAGCTCGATGGTTTGCACCAGTTCGCCGCCGTCGATATTGATCCGGGTGAACACTTGCTTGAGCAGCAATGAGCGCGGGGTCAGCGTGAGCTTCCAGTTGTGGGGCTGGCCTTGCAGTTGCAGTTCGAAGTCACGCTGCAAGCCGCTGCTGTCGCCCTGGAGTACGGCGAGAAACAGGCGATTCTGTTCGGCCCCGGCGCTCTTGTTCGGCAGCGGTTGCCAGCCGTTGGCGTCACGCCGGGCGATGCCTTGGCCTGTGATGCGGTAGTCCTGTTGCAGCGGGGTCTTGAGCAGCCATAACAGGCCGTGGTCCTTGGCGAGCACGAAGGTGCCTTTGCTGACCAGCGGCTGGGGCAGGGCGCGCAGGTGTTTTTCCTGAGTGAAGCTGCCGTGGATGACAGAGGGTTTTGCAAGCTGATCGCTCAACTGCTGCAAGTCGAACGCCTGGGCCAAGCCTGGAACGCCCAACAGCAGGATAAGCACAATCCCTGTGGGAGCGGGCTTGCCCGCGAAGAACCTGAGGACGCTGCGTAGTGTCAGGCGTCGTGCGTTATCGTTAACGACCATCGCGGGCAAGCCCGCTCCCACAGGGGTCAGCATTTCAGGGCCCTTTCTACGGCATCGGTGAATATCTTGGGCGAGGCAAGTTGCATCTCGCGGTTGGCGATTTGCACCGCCACTTGCACGGTGCTGGCGCGGGTCAAGCGCTCGCCGCTCGCCAGGTCAGTGATCAGGTAGTTGACCTTCAAACGGTTCTCCCACTCCACCAGGCTGGCACGCACATTGAGCGTCTGGCCGAAGGTCGCGCCACGTACATAGCGTAGCTGCATGTCGATCACCGGCCAGGCGTAGCCGGACTCGAGCATCGCCGTGTAGTTATGGCCGATCTTGTCCAGCAGCGCACAGCGCGCCACTTCCAGGTACTTCACGTAGTGCCCGTGCCACACCACGTTCATGGTGTCGATATCGAAAAACGGCACGAGGATTTGCGTGTCGCAGTGCAATACGCCGGGGCTACGCATGCAGCCTCCAGTGTTGCGCGGCGATGCGTTGCAGGCACAGGCGCAGTTCGCCTTCCAGGGCACGGTCTTCGATGACTGGCGGGAAGTCCATGGCCAATTCTGCGTGCATTGCGGCCAGTGCCGGTGGCAGCGCTCGGGCATCTTCTGCTTGGGCTCGCAGCCACACGCCCTGGTTGGCGGCGAGCAGGGCGGCGGCGGCTACTTGTTCGGTCAGCTCCAGTACGCGGATTGCATCGCGGGCAGCGATGGTGCCCATGCTCACCTTGTCCTGGTTGTGGCACTCGGTGGAGCGTGAGAACACACTGGCCGGCATGGTGTTCTTCAATGCTTCGGCGGTCCAGGCGCTGGTGCCGATCTGCACGGCCTTGAAACCGTGATTGATCATCGCGCGGTCGGCGGGGGCGCCCGAGAGGTTGCTTGGCAGGCCATGGTTGTAACGCACGTCCACCAGCAGCGCGAGCTGGCGGTCGAGCAGGTCGGCGACGTTGGCCACCAGGGTCTTGAGGCTGTCCATGGCGAAGGCGATATGCCCGCCGTAGAAGTGCCCGCCGTGCAGCACGCGTTCTGCTTCGGCGTCGATGATTGGGTTGTCGTTGGCGCTGTTGAGCTCGATCTCGATAAATGAGCGCAGCCAGTTCAGGCTGTCGGCCAGCACGCCGAGGACATGAGGGGCGCAGCGCAAGGAGTAGCGATCCTGCAAGCGATGCAGCGGCGCCGTTGGCGCATCAATCGCCAGGTCGTTGCGCAGCCACGCGGCCACTTGCATCTGCCCAGGGTGCGGCTTGGCGGCGAACAGGCGCTCGTCGAAGTGTTCCGGGTTGCCTTGCAGCGCCACCACATTGAGCGCGGTGATGCGCGTCGCCAGGTGCAGCAGGTAGTCGGCGCGGGCGAAAGCCAGGCAGGCCAGGCCAGTCATCACGGCGGTGCCGTTCATCAAGGCCAGGGCTTCCTTGGGGCGCAGCACCAAAGGCTCCCAGCCCAGTTCGCGGTGCACGTCGACCGCCGGGCGGCGTTCGCCACGAAACAGCACTTCACGTTCGCCGGACAAGGTCGCTGCCACGTAGGACAGCGGCGTCAGATCACCGCTGGCGCCCACCGAGCCTTCTTCCGGGATCAGTGGCAGCACATCGTGTTCGAGGAAGGCGTGCAGGCGTTCCAGCAGTTCCACGCGTACGCCCGACACGCCATGGCACAGCGACTGCAAACGCGCCGCCAACACGCCGCGGGTGGCTTGGGCGTCGAGCAGCTTGCCCAGGCCGCAACCGTGAAAGGTGTACAGGTGACGCGGCAAGGCTTCGACGTGTTCCAGCGGCACCGCCACCACGCAGGAGTCGCCGTAGCCGGTGGTCACGCCGTAGATCACGCCTTCCTTGTCCAGCAGCGAGTCGAGAAACTGCGCGCCCTTGGCGATGCGCTGACGATAGGCAGCATCACCCTGCAATTGCGTGGGCGCCTGACGGTTGGCCAGGGCCAGCACGTCTTCGATGCGCAAGGGGCGTTCGCCAAAGGTTACCGGCTCAAGATGCGTCGTCATCGGTCTTCCAGAAAGGGTAAAAGTTGAACCATTGTTGGGGCGCTTGCAGGCAGAACTGGCCCAGGCGTGCGGCGTAGCGGGCGGTCCACTCGGCAATCACCTGCTCGCGGGTGCTGCGCTTCCATTCGATCAACGGTGCGAAAGGCTCGATGGTCAGGCGATAGCGGCCTTGGTGTTTGAGGCACATCAGCAGGTTCACCGGGCATTTGAGCAGCCCGGCCAGCAGCCACGGGCCTTGGGGGAACGCAGCCGGGTGGCCGAGGAAATCCACGCGCACCGTGCGCCCACCGTGCAACGGTATGCGGTCACCGGCAATCGCCAGCCATTCGCCGTCGTCCAGGCGCTGGCTGAGCAGCAGCATGGTGGCCGGGTCCAGCTCGCTGACCTGGATCAGGCGCAAATGGCTGGCCCCGGCTTCACCCAACAGGCGGTTGAAACGCTCGGCGTGCTTGGTGTGCACCAACACGTTCATGGTGACCTGTTCACCGATCTCCGCCAGTGCACGGCACACTTCCAGGTTGCCCAGGTGCGCGCCCACCAGCATCTGCCCGCGCTCGCTACGCAGTTGCCCGCGCAATTGCGCCGGGTCGTTGATTTCGATCTGTTCCAGGCCCAGCTTGCCGTTCCATACGTCGAGCTTGTCGAGCAGGGAATCGGCGAAGGCCATGAACTGGCCGAAGACTTTCCGGTGGCTGGGCAGCAGTTCATCGCGCCCACTCCATTGGGCCAGGCGCTGTTGATATTGCCAGGCGCTGTGGCGCGCCGTGCGGCCAAACAGAAAGAAGTAGAAAACGATGCTGTAGAGCAAAGGGCTCAACAGGCGACGACCCAGGATTTTTGCGGCGAGCGCCGTGAGCTTCATCAGCCAGAAGCTGCCGCGTTCCTCGCGGTCGGCCCAGTGCTTGGTGCTGTCGCTCATGCCTGCCACCGTCGCCACAGGATCATCGGCGCACGCACCAACATGCCGAAAAACAGCCGCGTGTGCATGGCGCTGATGCGAACGTTGTCGCGGAACAAGCGAAAGTGCGACAGGCCGTCGGCCGGGTAGTGCACCTGGGTCGGCAGCCAGCGCATCGGTTGGTTGCGCCAGGCCAGGCGCACCAGGATGTCCGAGTCGAAATCCATGTGCGTGCCGATGTAGGCCGAGTCCATCAAGGCCAGGGTTGGCGCCAGCGGGTACACGCGAAAACCGCACATCGAGTCGCGAATCTGCAACGACAGGGTGTTGATCCACACCCATACGTGGGTCAGGTAACGCGCATACAAACGGCCTTTGGGCACGCTGTCGTCGTATTCGGGGTAGCCGCAGATGACGGCGTCAGGGTGCCGGCGCGAGGTGTCGATAAAGGTCTCGACTTCACGCAGGTCGTGCTGGCCGTCGGCGTCCACTTGCAGGGCGTGGGTGTAGCCCCGGCGCGCCGCTTCGCGAAAGCCGGCCATCACTGCGCCGCCCTTGCCCTGGTTGCTGGGCAGGGTCAACAGGGTGACGTTGTCGAGGGTGGCCAATTGCGCCAACACCGCTGCGCAGGCCGGGCTGCTGCCGTCGTCGACCAGCAGGCACGGCAAGCCGCTGCCCAGCAGGCTGCGGACCACGGCGGGTACGGCAGTTTCGTGGTTGTACACCGGAATCAGGGCGCAGGGGTTATGCATTCGCAGTCACCAACTGTATGCGACCGCTGGAACAGGCGGCAACGCCGTTGCGGTAGGTGAAATAAAGCTTGCTGCGTTCCCGGTCAAAGCGCAGGTGCAGTTCAATCTGATCGCCCGGGCGCACCAGTTGCTGGAACTTGAGTACTTCCATACCGGCGAAGGTGCTCGGCAAGTCGAGCAGTTGCTGGCCCAGGTTGAATGCCCATTCCACTTGCACCACGCCCGGCAGCACGGGCGTTACCGGGAAGTGCCCGCTGAAATAGGCCAGGTCCGGCGGAACGCTCAGTTGCACGGTCCATTCGCCATCGGCTTCGACCTGCTCCAGCACTTCGGGGGCTTTTGGCCGGGGAGCCAGCAGAAGTGCTTCGATATCGGCCTGGGGCAGCTTGCCCTGGCTGTTGAGCGGCAATTGGCGCAGCAACCGCCAGCGACGGGGCAGGGCCAGGGCTTCGCAATGTTGGCCCAGGTGCTGGCGCAGGGTTTGGGTGAGCGTGCGCCGGCCCTGGTTGCGCAGGGCATGCAGGCCATCGCTGCTGAGCACCACCAGCGCGCCAAGGGAGGCGCGGTTTTCCTGCACTACACCCAAGCGGGTTTCGGCGACCCAGGGATGGGTCATCAATGCCTGTTCGAGCATCGGCAGGGAGATGCGTTTTTCTTCCAGCTTGACGATACGGTCCAGGCGGCCCAGCAATTCGAAGCGGCCATCGGCATGGATGCGTGCAGCGTCGGCGGTCTGTTCGATGTGCCCTTCGGGGAGGTATTTTGATGCGATGCGCAGCGCGCCGTCGGCATCCTGGCTCAGTTGCACGTCGGCAAACGGCTGCCAGGGTTGCGCGCCCTGGCGCCAGGCGATGCCGCCGGTTTCCGAGCTGCCGAGAATTTCCGTCGGCCATTGCTGCAAGCGGTCATACAGACTGCCGGCGGCTTCAACGGGCAGCGCGCCACCGGAGGAAAACACCCGCGCAACCTGGCTCAGTGCCGGCCAGTCGAGGTTGTCGCCCATGCGTTTGAGCAGCGCCGGGCTGGCGACCCAGGCAAATTGTGGGTGCTCGCGGCTGGCGCGCTGCATGTCTTCGGGGAACGCCAGTTGCTTGCGCACAAAGGTGCGACCTGCGCACAGCGGCCACAGCACGCGAAACAGCAAGCCGTAGATGTGCTGGGTGGCGACGCTGCCGATGATGCAGGCGTCTTTGAGGTCCGCCCCCCACAGGGCTTCCAGCGCCTCGACTTCATTGGCCAGTTGGCGCAGGGACTTGTCGATGCGCTTGGGCTCGCCGCTGGAACCGGAGGTGCACAGGCTCAGTTGGCAGGTGTCCAGGTCGAGAACCGCAGGGCTCAGTGGCGCCTGGTACAGCGCCTCGAGATCAGCGGCTTCGATCAACCAGGCGTCGACGGCAGGATCCCAGCGATGGCGGGTCTGGGGCTGCAGGTCGGCCGGCAGCAGTACGCTGGCACCGGCGCGCCAGGCGCCCAGCAAGGCAATCGCCAGGACGCCCGCGTCTTCCAGGTACACGGCCAGGCGCTGGATGCCTCGCGCCTGCAAGCCGGCCGCCAGGCGCAGGGATGCTTCCCACAGCTGGGCGTGATTCATGTCAGGCTCGGTGGTGACCCAGCGCTGTTGCAGCGGCTCAAGCAACAAGTGCTCAAGTTTCAACCCATTCATACGCGGCCTCGAACCCTTTGTCGTACCAGCCATTCCACGGCAAACAACAGCGCCATCAGCCCGTAGGCGATCAAGCCGTTGTACAACGTCCACCAGCTCAGCGGCGCCCACAGCGTGAGCGCGGCGGCGAGCAAGCCGTTACACAGAAAAAATGCACTCCACACCACGGTGACCTGGCGGGTATACACGATTGCCTTCGGCGGCAGTTGCGGGTCAGTCATGCGTGCCAGGCGCTCGACCATCGGCGGGCCGTATTTCAGGCTCAGGCCGAACAGCGCCAACATGAACGCGCTGACCAGGCTGGGGTACCAACGCAGCCACTGCGGGTTATCGAACCAGGCCAGCAGCACGCAGAACACGATCACCGTCACCGCCATCCAGCGGCTGCCCGGGCGCCGCCCAGCGGTCAGGGCGCGCAACAGCCACAGGCTGCCCAGCAACAGGCCGAATTGCCACGGTGCAAAATGCTCGGTGCCGTAATACACCGCAAAGGGGTACAGCAGCCCCGCCAACAACAGGCCAAGGCCGATCAGCCGGCTCATGCGGCGGGCTGGACCAGACGGTATACCGCCTCAACCACGTCGTTCACGGTGCGCACCGCCTTGAATTCTTCGGCGGCGATCTTCTTACCGGTCTGGCGCTTGATGTGGTCGATCAGGTCCACGGCGTCGATGCTGTCGATTTCCAGGTCTTGATACAGGTTGGCGTCGAGGGTGACGCGCTCCGGGGGCAGTTCAAACAGTTCCACCAAGGCATCGCGCAGGGTGTTGAAAATATCGTCACGAGTTTGCATGGTACGGTCTCAAGCTGCCTGTCGGGCCGTGACGAACGCCGCAAGGCTGGCCACGTTGGTGAAATGATTGCGGGTGTCCTTGGCGTCGGCATCGATCTTGATGCCGTAGGTTTTCTGGATCGCCAGGCCCAATTCCAGGGCATCGACCGAGTCCAGGCCCAGGCCTTCGCCAAACAGAGTCTGTTCGCTGCCAATGTCGTCGGCGCTGATGTCTTCCAGGCCCAGGGCCTCGATGATCAGCTCTTTTATCTCGTGCTCAAGGCTTTTTTGGTCGCTCATCTTCGGCGAGCTCCTTAATGAAATAGTGATGCAGGTAATCGTTGAGCTTGCGTGAAGCCTGGGGCGCGGCGCCGAGCGCGGCAAACGCTTGTGGCTCTATATCGGCCCCCACGCGCAAACTGAAGTGAAATCGACGTTTGGGGATGCGATACCAGGGTTCGGCCTTGGTCAGGGTGGTGGGGCTGACCTTGATCACCACCGGGGTGATGATTGTCGCACCCCGCAGGGCAATGGCCGCGCCGCCGCGATGAAAGGCGGGGGCCGCGCCGGGTGTGGTGCGTGTGCCTTCGGGAAAGATGATCAGGGTCTGGCCGGCGCGCAGGGCATCGGCAGCCGCATCGAGCATATCGGCGCTGCCGTCGTTGCTGATGTAGCCGGCATCACGCACCGGCCCGCGGGTGAAGGGGTTCTGGAACAGGCTCTGCTTGACCACGCAGTTGGTCTGGCGCATCAGGCCGATCAGGAACACCACATCGATCAGCGACGGGTGGTTGGCAACGATCATCTGCCCTGGGCGCCCGAGCTTCTCGGCGCCTTCCACGCTGTAGGTCAGCACGCCGACACGCTGCATCAACCGCACAAAGAACCAGAACAGCCGGCTGATGGTGTGACGTGCACGGCGCTGGTGCTGTTCGGCACTGCCCGGCAAGCAACTGAGCAATGGAAACACCAGCAAACGCAGGCACAACCCGCCCACGCCGAACAGGAAAAAGCTCGCGGCGGTAGCGAACAGGCGCCAGTAATAGGCGTCCCGAGGCTTGTCGGTCAGGGCTTGCGTTGCCAGTTCCATACTCGGTTCTTCCAGGCATGTTGGCAGGCGCCCTGTTCGGTCAGCAGGGTGCGCAGCAGGTTCAGGGCGTGGGGCCACTGGGCGATGGTGGAGGGTTGGACAGTGCCGGTGGTAAGTTCCAGCTGCCACTCGTCGCCCGGTGTGAGCAACAGGCCGAGGGCATAGGGGAACGGTACGTCATGGATCCAGCCGGCGTAGGCTTCGGGCGGCTGTTCTTCAGTGATCACCAGCAGCACCGCCGGGGCGCCTTCGTTGAGCAGTGCGGCGGCTTCGAGGAGGCCGTGCTCCAGGCCATCGCCAACGGCGGCGAGGGCAGTCATCTCGGCGGTTTCATTGCGCAGGATCGACCACAGGCCGATCACCGCGTTGTGCACCGACAGGCTGAACTGGGTGGGCGACAGCGGCTGCTCGTTGGCCAGATCACTGAGGATATCCAGGGTGCGCGGGGTTTCGCCGTGGCGGGAAATGAACACCAGCGGCAGCTCTGCAAGGCCCTCGGCCAGCGGCCAGCCGACGCTGAACGCCATGCGCGCCAGCCGGCTCAAGCGGCGGCGCTGCATAGCTGGCAGAAATGACACATCCGGGCAGGCTTCGCTGACGGGCAGCAACACCGGGTCCCGGCACCAGGCGTGCCAGTCGTGCGCACTCTCAAGGCCAGGAGCCCAGGCGCGCCATTGGGCGATGTTGAAGTTGATCACTGAGAAGTTATCCCGCCCCTGCGGGCTTCCATGTGCGGCCAATGGCCCCGGATTCCGGGACAGAGAGCAATAGCCGAATGGCGCGCATTATCCCGGTGCCGCGGGGTTCTAGCAAATAGTGGTGAAAATTTGTTCACTATCGATCACAAATAAGTTGGAAGAATTTACAGATTGTCGGCGATCACAGGCCAGGCTGGGTCGTCGGAGATTTCCCATTCATTTGTGAGCCAGGCACAGCGTATGGATGAACGAGGTAGCTAACTGGCGCTTTTGCGCTCTACACTCGGTCATTCATTGATACACGGAGGTTTTTCCATGCGGCGCGTGGTGTTCAATCAAAAAGGCGGCGTGGGCAAGTCCAGCATCGCCTGCAACCTGGCGGCGGTCAGCGCCAGCGAAGGTTATCGGACCCTGTTGGTGGACCTCGATGCGCAAGCCAACTCGACCCAGTACCTCACCGGCTTGACCGGCGACGATATTCCCATGGGAATCGCCGACTTTTTCAAGCAAACCCTGTCTTCCGGGCCGTTTTCGAAGAAGAACAAGGTGGATATCTACGAAACGCCGTTCGACAACCTGCACGTCATCACCGCCACCGCCGAGCTGGCAGACCTGCAGCCCAAGCTCGAAGCCAAGCACAAGATCAACAAGCTGCGAAAGCTGCTGGATGAGTTGAGCGAGGATTACGACCGGATTTACCTCGATACTCCACCCGCGTTGAACTTCTATGCGGTTTCTGCGCTGATTGCGGCTGATCGTGTGCTGATCCCCTTCGATTGCGACAGCTTTTCGCGCCAGGCCCTGTATGGCCTGCTGGCGGAAATCGAAGAACTGAAGGAAGACCATAATGAAGGCCTGGAAGTGGAAGGTATCGTGGTCAACCAGTTTCAGGCCCGGGCCAGCCTGCCGCAGCAGATTCTGGATGAACTGATTGCCGAAGGGCTGCCGGTGCTGCCGGTGTACCTGGCCAGCTCGGTGCGAATGCGCGAGTCGCACCAGGAGAGCAAGCCGCTGATCCACCTCGACCCACGGCACAAGCTGACTCAGCAGTTTGTGGAGTTGCATAACCTGCTGGAAAACGCCTGACCCCACAGGCAGCGCAGAACACTGTGGGAGCTGGCTTGCCTGCGATGGCATCACCTCGGTGTACCAGGCAGACCGAGTCGCCTGCATCGCAGGCAAGCCAGCTCCCACAGTTTGGATTGCATTTCGGCAGGTGGGTTGGATTTGTCCCACAGGGTCTGTAGGAAGGGTCTGGCAATTGGGCTTGTGCCTTGTAACCTTGCCTACAGCTACGCCAGAATCCGCCGGCTTGTGCGTCTGGATGGGCGTCTCTAAGGTTTGCCGGTCGCTGAATGTTCAGTGATCGGGTTTAGTAGCCCGACCGACCAAAGCATGTGCACCTGCTCCAAAAGCATGGCGTTATCGCCTATCTGATGGTGGCTGTGCGCAGGGCACCTTCGGGTGCGCCGGTCTTTGCTTTGTTCCCCGGTCTACTAACCTGCGTACAGCTGCCACCCTTCGTTTAGTAGCGAAACGGTAGTGGCCCTATCAGGGAACAAATGCATGTCTATCCGTCTTTTCAATGTTTCACCCAACCTCCCCACCGAAGCCCTCGTGCTCAACAGCTACGAAATCTTCTCCTCCGTGCGCACGCTATTACTCAACTTGTCCAACGACCTCACAGGCGAACATCGCGATGTGGCTCTGGCGATTCACCAATTAAGCGAACTGGGCGTCATGCTGGTCGGCCAGATGATGGACCGCGAAGCCCCACTCCCTCAAGGCTGAAATGCGGTCAAAATGTGGGAGGGGGCTTGCTCCCGATGGCGGTGTGTTAGTCCCCTGATAAGTTGACTGGCTTACTGCTATCGGGAGCAAGCCCCCTCCCACACTGTCCAGCGGTGTTCTGAAGGGGTGGTTACACCCCCTGGCTACGCAACCAGCTCATCAGCTGCGGCAACGGAAACGCTCCGCTCTGGCGCGCCACTTCGCGACCGTTCTTGAACAGAATCAAACTGGGAATAGAACGAATCCCCAACTGCGCCGACAGCTGCTGATTAGCCTCACTGTCCAGCTTCGCCAGCCGGCACTTGCCTTCAAGCTGCCCGGCGGCCTGCTCGAATACCGGCGCAAACGACTTGCACGGCCCGCACCATTCGGCCCACACATCGACCAGGAGCGGCAGGTCGCCCTTGATCTGGCTGGCATAGTCGCCCTGTTTCAAATCAAAGGGTTTGCTCAGCAACACCGACTGCTTGCAACGCCCGCACTTGGGCGCATCACCCAGGCGTTCGCCGGGGATGCGGTTGAGGCCGTTGCAATGTGGGCAGGGGATGACAAGAGATTCGGACATCGGGGGCTCCTTGGGGGTGGCTAAGGGTTTCAGGACTTACGACGAACAACTAATCTCCAAATGCTTACCCCAATCCGGCGGCCGTTGCGCGTACTGCTCCATCCCCGCTTGCTCTTCAAACGGCCTGGTTAGCACTTCATGCAGCCGTCGCACTTCGCTGTAGTCGCCTGATTCGGCGGCGGCGATGGCGTTTTGGGCCAGGTAGTTACGCAGGATGTAGAGCGGGTTCACCGCATGCATCCGCTCACGGCGCTGTTCCAGGGTGTAATCCCCGTCCCGCGCAACGCGGGCCTTGTAGCGCTCGGCCCAGGCATCAAACCCGGCCAGGTCGACAAAGTCGTCACGTAGCCGCGTCACGGCCAGCGCCGCGGATTCATCGCCCAGGCGTCGGAAGAACAGTGTGTAGTCCACGCCGCTGTTCTGCATCAGCTTGAGCAAGTCTTCCACCAGTTTCTGGTCATCCTCTTCAGCGCTTGTGAGCCCCAGCCGGCGGCGCATCAGGTCCAGGTAGTGGGCCTGGTAGAACGGCAGGTACAGGCCAAGTGCCTCCTTCAAGGCATCAACGCTGATGAACGGCGTAAGCGCCTGGGCCAAGGCGCTGAGGTTCCACTGCCCGATAGGCACCTGGTTGCTGAAGGAGTAGCGCCCTTCATGGTCGGAATGGTTGCAGATGAAGTGCGCGTCAAAATCATCGAGAAACGCAAACGGCCCGAAGTCGAAGGTGATGCCCAGAATCGACATGTTGTCGGTGTTCATCACCCCGTGGCAAAAGCCATAGGCCTGCCATTTGGCGATCATTTCGGCATTGCGCTCGACGATTTCGCGGAACATCGCCAGGTACGGCTCAGGCTGCTCGCGGCACTCGGGGTAATGCAGATTCAACACGTGTTCGGCCAGCTCGGCCTGCTGTTCGGGCTTCTTGGTGTAGTAGAAGTATTCGAAATGCCCGAAGCGGATATGGCTATGGGCCAGGCGCAACACCATGGCGCCACGTTCCTGTTTCTCACGCCAGACCGGGGTGCTGGAGCCGATCACGCATAGCGCGCGGCTGCTGGGGATGCCCAGCGCGTGTAGCGCTTCGGAGGCGAGGAATTCGCGGATCGAAGAGCGCAACACCGCACGCCCGTCGCCCATGCGCGAGTAAGGCGTCATCCCCGCGCCCTTGAGGTGCAAATCCCAATGCTCGCCGGCGTCGTTGTAGACCTCGCCCAGCAACAACCCGCGGCCGTCGCCCAATTGCGGGGTGTAGCCGCCAAACTGATGCCCCGAATAGACCATCGCCCTTGGTTCGGCTTCGGCCCACAGCTTGTGGCCGCCAAACAGTTCGGCAAACACGGGCGTTTTAGCCACGGCCGGGTCGAGGTCGAGCAGCGCCATGGCGGCCTTGCTTGCCACGACCAGGCGCGGCTCGTCCAGAGGCTCGGGCAGAACGTGGGTTGAGAACGCATCGCCCAGGCGTGCGAAGCGGTTGTCGAAGGTCAGTTCGTCGAGGGCTTTCACCGGCCATCTCCAGCAGAATGTCCGAGCATTCTGCTGGGGACAGGGCGTTTAGTCGAGTTTGCTCGGTGGCGGCTCCGGCGCATCCACCACTTTGCCGGCGGGTGGCTCTGGTGCGTCGGGCTTGTCGACGGGCTCGACGATGGTCTTGCGCTCATCCTCGGCCGGCACCAGTTTGTATTCCTGGCCGTGGAGGTTTTTCAGGTAGATCTCCATCTGCCTGAACGAGATGTTGATGTGCTGTTTCTTGAACTCACGGTTGATAAAGCGGTTGACCTCATCCAGCACCGGGTTGCGGTCGCCGAGGTCGCGCACATGCATGCGCAGCTCGTGGTCCAGGGTGCTTTCGCCGAAGTTGAGGAAGTACACGTGGGGTTCGGGTTCTTTCAGTACCCGCGGGTTTTCCCGTGCGGCTTTGAGTAACAATTCCTTCACCAGATCCAGATCGGAGCCGTAGTCCACGCCGAGTTTCAAGGTGACGCGAGTGATGGTGTCGGTCAGCGACCAGTTGATCAGTTGCCCGGTAATGAAAGTCTTGTTCGGGACAATGATGTCCTTGTTGTCGAAGTCGGTGATGGTGGTGGCGCGAATGCGGATTTTGCTCACTGTGCCCGATAGGTTGCCGATGGTGATGGTATCGCCAATGCGCACCGGGCGTTCGAACAGGATCATGATGCCGGAGATGAAGTTGGCGAAGATCTCCTGCATACCGAAGCCCAGGCCCACCGACAGCGCCGCAACCAGCCATTGCAGCTTGTCCCAGCTCACGCCGAGGGTGGACAGGGTGGTGACAAACCCTACGCCGGCAATGATGTAGGACAGCAAGGTGGTGGTGGCATAGGCGCTGCCCTGGGCCAGGTCCAGCTTGGACAGCACCAGCACTTCCAGCAGGCCGGGCAGGTTGCGCGCCAGGGCGAAGGTGATGCCGATGATGATCGACGCGCCGAGCAGGTCGCCGATACTGATGGGCACCATGCTGATATTGGTACCCGTACCGCTGGTGTATTCGTACAGGGTGACGTTATCCAGGTACGAAAACACCGAGATCAGGTCCGACCACACCCAGTACAGCGCCGCGATAAAGCCGCCTAGTAAAGCCAGGCGGATCAGGCGCATGGACTGTTCGTTGACCTGTTCGATGTCCAGGGTCGGCTCCTCGATCACCGTTTCGCCATCACCGGCTTCCTTGGCGGCCTGGCGTTTGGCCAGGGCGCGGGCATAGGCCAGGCGCCGGGCGGCCACGCCGAGGCCGCGCACGAAGGTGGCTTCGATCACCAGCCAGAACATCAGCAGGTACAGGGTGTTGATCAGCCGGTCGCTGAGTTTCAGGGCGGTGTAGTAGTAGCCAAAGCACACGGCGATGAACAGCGCGATCGGCAGGGCGGTGAACACCAGCCCGATGGCCTTGCGAAACAGCGAGGCCTTTTCATGGGTGGGGCTGTTGAGCAGCAGGCGACTCAGCAGCCACGCCATCAAGCCATAGCAGGTGAGCACCACGGCAATGCCCAGCACGTCTTCGGCCAGTGCCGCCGGTTGGTGTTCGGCAATCGCCACCACCGCCACCAGGGCCAGTACCACCAGCCCGAGCTTGCGTATCCAGCCCTGGAGGAACTGGACCTGAGGTTTCTCCCAGCGAAAGTGCAGTTCGGCCACGCCGCCCGGCGCAAGGATGCGGTAGGCGGTGTAGAACACCAGCCACGCCTGGGCGATCTGCAGCAGGGCCGAGCCCAGGTTGGCGTTTTGCCCGCGGGCGTCGATCTGCAATGCATAGCCGCACAGCGCCAGGCCCAGTGACACCGGCATTGCCAGCAGGATATTGATCAGGATCGCCTGCGGCGTATGCCACTGGCTGTCGCGCTTGAAGTGACCGATGTCCAGGTGGACCTTGTTCAGGCGCTGGTACAACGCCTTGCGCCGCCACAACAGCGCGCCGAGCAACAGCAGCAGCGGCAGGAACAGCAACGGGCGCTGGGTCAGGCCGTCATACAGTTCGCTGACACTGGACGCCCAGGGCAGGGTGGCGACTTGCTTACTCAGGTGCGCCGGCACGGTTTCCAGCCATTCGGTGTCCAGCGGCTTGTTGCTCGGGATCCAGAACATCTGCTCATCAAGCGTCGCGCGCAGTGTAGTGGCGGTGCTCAGCAGTTGCTTCTGGTTCAGTTGCAGGGTGATCGATTCGTTCAGTAGCGCACTCAGCTCGCGGCTCAGGCGCTCCAGCAGGTCGCTGCGGGTGATCGCCAGTTCCAGCAAGGTGCGACGCAGTTGCGGCGTGACTTCGTCCGGTGGCTGGTTGGCCAGCAGGTTATCCACATAGGCGCTGGGGGAACTGATCAGCTCACGCTGCTGGTTGACCTCGAACTGGTACAGGCGAATGTTGGCGATATCGTCGGCCAGGTCGCGGTCGACGGTAAGGCGCGGCAGGGCCTGTTTTTGCTTATACAGAATCTTGGAAAGCAGCAGGCTGCCCTTGAGCACGTTGATCTGCTCGTCCAGGGCCGAATCGCTCTGGTTGACCGTGTCCAGTTGCTGCTTGGTCTGCAGGTTCTTCTGGGTCAGGTCATTGAGGCGGTCAGTGCTCTTGAGCAGGTAGTCGGAGAGCTTCAGGTTGTCGGCGCTTTCCTTGGCAAGGATGCTGCTGCCCCCGGCTTTCTGGGCTTCGATGGACTGTTGGGTCACCGTCTGCTGGGACTGGGCCAGGCGTTTCTGGTTGATCAGGGTTTGCAGGTCCTGGATTTCCTGCTCCAGGCGCGCGGTTTTTTCCTGGATCAGGTCGTGCTGGCTGTTGCCCAGGTCTTGCAACTGGCTGTTGCCGGCCAACTCCTGGCGGCGCAGGGGGATCAGCGCATTCAGGGCCGCCAGTTCAGCGTTCAACTGGTTGCGCTGGTCGCCGCTGAGGGCTTTGCCGTTGTCTTTGCCCAGCTTGAGCGTGGCGTTGATCTGCTGGATGCGCGTCTGGCTGCTGCTGATTTCGGTTTGGGCGCGCTCGGGGCGGGTCTGGGCGGCGATGGTCAAGCTGTTGGCGTCGGCCAGCTCTTTTTGCAGGTCGCCTTGCTGGGTGCTGCGTTGCACCAGCAATTGCTCAAGCTGCGGCACGGGCAGCGAGGCGTAGCGTTGGGCGACCGGGATGATTTTGGTGGCCTTGAGCCGGGCCAGCTCGCGCTGGTTGTCGGCGGTCTGGCGTGGGGCCTCTTCCAGCTGACGCTTGAGATCGGCCAGGCGCTGCTCGTAATCCTGCTGGTTCGCCAGGTACGTCAGGGTCTGCTGCAGGATGCCCTGCAACGCCTTCATGTCAGCGTCGGGCAGCTTGCGGTCGGGCAGTTTATCCAGGGTTTGCTGGATGGCGTCGGCGCTGGGCGGGTCGGCAGCGTGAACGGCGCCGACGCAAAGGGTCAGGCCCAGCAGGGCAGTGGCGATAAAAGTGCGCAGGGTTGGCATAGAGACCGGTCTTGCAAGGTGAAGAATCGGGGCGTTGTTGCCCCGCAGTTTAGAGGAAGAGTCCGGGGCCCGGGCGACTTCCTTCGGGGAATCTGACGCCGACTTTGCCAATCTTGTTCCCGTCCATGACCGCGACAGTCCAGATGGTGTTGTTCCATTCCACCTGGTCGCCCACCACCGGTGCACCGCCGACCTTCTGGGTGATGAAGCGACTCAGCGGCATGTCCGGGTCGATACCCTCGAGCTTGAGCCCGTACAAGGCCGAAACCGCGCCCAGCTGGGCGTCGCCTTCGAGCACGAAGTCGCCGAAGAAGCGCAAATCGAGGCCCCGTTGCGGTGCCTGGCTGAACAGTTTGCCCAGGGCCGGCAGGTTGTGTTCATGGCCGATCACACAGAGCAAATCATCGACTTCCAGCACGGTACTACCCGACGGATGGAGCAGTTGCTGACCGCGAAACAGTGCAGCGATGCGCGTGCCTTCGGGCATTTTCAGCTCGCGCAGGGCCGCGCCGATGCACCATTTTTCCGCGCCCAGGCGGTAGACGAACAGCTCCCACTCGCTGGTGACGTGTACTTCCAGGGCTGCGCGGGAAATCGGTGCCGGGTCCGGTGGTACGGTGACCTTGAGCAACTTGGCCACCCACGGCAGACTTGTGCCCTGCACCAGCAGCGACACCAGCACGATAAAGAACGCCAGGTTGAAGTACAGCTGCGCATGGGGCAGGCCGGCCATCAGCGGGAACACCGCGAGGATGATCGGCACCGCGCCGCGCAGGCCGACCCAGGCGATAAAGGCCTTTTCGCGACCGTGGAAGGCCTTGAACGGCAGCAGGCCGACCATTACCGAAAGAGGCCGCGCAAACAGGATCATCCACAGCGCCAGGCCCAGTGCAGGCAGGGCGATGGGCAGCAGGTCATGAGGCGTGACCAACAGGCCCAGCACCAGGAACATGCCGATCTGCGCCAGCCAGGCCATGCCATCGAGCATATGCAAAATGCCATGGCGGCTGCGCACCGGGCGGTTGCCAATCACCAGGCCGCACAGGTACACGGCCAGGAAGCCGCTGCCGTGCAGGGCGTTGGTCAGGGCGAAAACGAACAGGCCGCCGGCGATTACCAGAATCGGGTACAGGCCGTTGGCCAGGTTGATGCGGTTGACCAGCTGCAGCATCAGCCAGCCGCCGCCCAGGCCCACCAGGCCACCGATGCCGAATTCGCGAATCAGATGAGTCAACAGGCTCCAGTGCAGGCCGGTCTGGCCGCTGGCGAGCATGTCGATCAGGGTGACAGTGAGGAACACCGCCATCGGGTCGTTGCTGCCGGATTCGATTTCCAGGCTGGCGCTGACCCGTTCGTTGAGGCCCTTGCCGCCCAGCAGCGAGAACACCGCTGCAGCGTCCGTGGAGCCGACGATGGCGCCAATCAGCAAGCCCTGGATGATATTGAGGTCGAACAGCCAGGCCGCCGCCATGCCGGTGAGGCCGGTGGTAATCAACACCCCCACCGTGGCCAGGGACAAGGCCGGCCACAGCGCCACGCGGAAACTCGCCACCCGTGTGCGCAAGCCGCCGTCGAGCAGGATCACGGCCAGGGCGAGGTTGCCCACCAGGTAGGCAGTCGGGTAGTTATCGAAAATGATGCCGCCGCCATCGACACCGGCGGTCATGCCCACGGCCAGGATGATCACCAGGATCGGGATGCCCAGGCGGGACGAAAGGGAACTCACCAGAATGCTCGCACTTACCAGCAACGCGCCGATCAAGAACAGGCTGTTGATGGTCGTCGCATTCAAAGGCAGTACTCCAGAGCAGGGAAGACGGGGCGCAAACTGACCATGCAGTCTGCGTGCCAGCGATTCTAACCTGTTGAATTGCTGCACTGTCAAAAAGCTTTTTCTGAATTTTTGCAGAAGCAAATGTGGGAGGGGGCTTGCCCCCGATAGCGGTGGGTCAGCCGCAGATAAGTTGACTGATATACCGCAATCGGGAGCAAGCCCCCTCCCACATTTTCAAGTGCCGTCAGTTAGAGACGGAAGCGGCCTACCATCCCATTCAGATCCACTGCCAGGCGCGACAATTCGCTGCTCGCGGCGCTGGTCTGGCTGGCGCCCGTAGCGGATTGCACTGACAGGTCGCGAATATTCACCAGATTACGGTCCACTTCCCGCGCCACCTGGGCCTGTTCTTCCGCCGCGCTGGCGATCACCAGGTTGCGCTCGTTGATCTCGACAATTGCGGTGTTGATGGTATCCAGCGACATGCCCGCGCCCTTGGCGATGTTCAGCGTCGATTCGGCCCGCTCGGTGCTGTTTCGCATCGAATCCACTGCGTGCTCAGTACCCGTCTGGATACTGCCGATCATGCGCTCGATCTCGCTGGTGGATTGTTGCGTGCGATGGGCCAGCGCTCGCACCTCGTCGGCCACTACGGCGAAACCACGTCCGGCTTCCCCGGCGCGTGCGGCTTCAATCGCCGCGTTCAGGGCCAGCAGGTTGGTCTGGTCGGCCAGGCCGCGAATCACGTCCAGCACTTTGCCGATATCCCGCGATTCATTGGCCAGGTCGCCAATCAGGGAGGCGGTGGCCTGCACGTCAGCGCTCATGCGTTCGATGGCGCTGACGGTTTCCTGCACCAGGTCCCGACCATCACCGGCAGAGGTGGTGGCGTTGCGCGAAGCTTCGGAAGTGCTCACGGCGTTGCGTGCGACTTCTTCAACGGCGCTGGTCATCTCGTTGACGGCGGTGGCGGCTTGTTCGATTTCGTTGTTTTGCTGGGTCAGGCCACGGGCGCTTTCGTCGGTGACGGCGTTCAGCTCTTCGGCGGCAGACGCCAACTGAGTGGCGGAGCCGGCGATGCGTTGCAGGGTGTCGCGCAGTTTGTTTTGCATCTTGGCCATGGCGGCGAGCAGGCGCCCGGCCTCATCGTTGCCGTCCACGGTGATCGGGCGTGTGAGGTTGCCTTCGGCCACTTCTTCGGCGGCTTCAAGGGCACGGGCGATGGGCAGGGTGATGCTGCGGGTCAGCAACCAGGCGAACAACACGGTCAGCGCCGTGGCAACCACCAGCAGGCCCACCACCAGGTCGAAGGCCATGTCGTATTGGTCTTTGGCTTGCTGGTTGGTGGCGTTGGCGTCGTCGTTATTGATATCCAGCAAGCGGGTCAATACGGCGTTGACTTGCTCGGAGTTGCTCAGCAACTCGGTGTTCAGCAAGTTGCGCAGCTCGTCGACCTGATTGGCGCGCGACAGGCTCTTCATGCGCTCTTCAATCTGGCGGTACTGGCCCAGCAGGCGCACGTATTCGTCGTAGGCGTTGCGTTCCTGGGTACTGGTGATGAGTTTTTCGTAGACGCCCTGGGCCGTGCGAATCTGCTGATTGCGCAACTCGAAGGCTTCCAGAGTCTTTTGCTGTACATCCGGCTCGCGGTTGGTCAGCAAGCGATACGACAGCACGCGCAGGCGCAGGGTCAGTTGGGTGAATTCGTCGAGGGCACGAATGCTTGGAACGCTGGCTGAGGTGATGTCTTCGGTGGCTGCGCGAATCTTGCTCATCTGGTTCAGGGCGAACACACCCAGCAACAACATCAGGGCGCCAATAAACGCGAAGCCGAGGAAGGCCCTCGGGGCGATATTCATATTACGAAGAGACATGCTGGAATCCTGGGGGAAGCGCGATCCGTGCGGCCATGAGACGAGGTGTGCCTGCGTTATCGGCCCTGCGACTAAAGTCTTAAGGGGCTGCGCGCTTTTGTCGCATCTGACGAAGGGTTGGGGGCATTGGAGGAACCAGATCGGGTAATTGCAGTCACTAAGGCTCGAAAGTGCGGCCCGGTCCCGATAAATCGGGCTGCACGCCGGGGATATCCCTGGCATCCGAGGTGAATTTTCTTTATCGTCACCGCCCTTTTAAAAGCCCGGGAAATCAAAATGTTAGAAGCATCTCTCAGCCAATTGGAACAACTGGTCAGCGACCTGGTACAGCAGAATCAAGAGCTGCTGGGCAGCAACGAATCCCTCAAGGCCGAACTGGCTCGCGCCAAGGATGAAAACGACAGCCTGCAACTGAACCTGATGGAGCAGGAAGAAAAGCACGGCGCCACCGCCGCCCGCATCCAGGCCCTGGTTGAGCGTGTGAGTGCAGGGCCTGTCAGCGCATGAATGAGGGGATAAAGGTCGTTTCGATTCTCGGAGAGGATTACTCGATCAAGGCACCGGCCGGCGAAGATCAGACCCTGATGCATGCCGTGACCATGCTCAAGGCTTCCCTGGCGGTTACCAAGAAAAAGTACCCGACCCTGATCGGTGACAAATTATTGGTACTGGCCGCGCTGAACCTGTGCGCCGAGCAGATCGAAATGCAACAGGCTCACCAGCAGGAACTCGACCGTTACCAAGAGCAAGTCAGCGCCACGGTCGAGGTGATTTCCAAGGCGATCCAGCCTTAGTACCACTCATCCTGCATCCCCAGGCACGTATCGTCGCGTGCCCCCAGAATTGCCAGTTCGTGATGGCAGCTCGGTACTTCCCAAGTCAGGAAGTACCGGGCGGCCTGGAGCTTGCCCTTGTAGAAGGCCGCATCGGCCGCTTCACCCTTGGCCAGCCCTTCTTCAGCGCGGATCGCCTGTTCCAGCCAGCGCCAGCCAATCACCGTGTGCCCGAACACTTTCAAGTACAGCGCCGAGTTCGCCAGGCTGCTGTTGACCTTGCCCTGGGCGAGATCCGTCAGCAGGCCAATGGTGACGCCTTGCAGTCGATTGACCAGTTGCTCCAGCGGCTCTCGCAGTGCCGTAAGTGACGGGTACTTCTGCGCACGGGCTCCGGTTTCGGCAATCAGGCGAATCAATTGCTTCAAGCCGGCGCCGCCGTTCTGCGCCAATTTGCGCCCAAGCAAGTCCAGGGACTGGATGCCGTGGGTGCCTTCATGGATCGGGTTCAAGCGGTTGTCGCGGTAGTACTGCTCCACCGGGTATTCGCGGGTGTAGCCGTGGCCGCCGAGAATCTGGATCGCCAGTTCATTGGCCTTGAGGCAAAACTCCGACGGCCAGGATTTGACGATGGGGGTGAGCAGGTCCAGCAGTTCGTGGGCGTGCTTGCGCTCGGTGTCGGTTGCCAGGGTGGTGGTGTCGTCAAACAGTCGGGCTGCGTAAAGGCCCAGGTCAAAGGCGCCTTCCACATAGGCTTTCTGGGTCAGCAACATGCGCTTGATGTCGGCGTGCTGAATGATCGCCACTGGTGCGGTGCCTGGGTCTTTGCTGTCGGGCAGTCGGCCCTGGGGCCGTTCGCGGGCGTAGTCCAGCGAGTAGAGGTAGCCGGCGTAACCAAGCATCACCGCGCCCATGCCCACGCCAATGCGTGCTTCATTCATCATCTGGAACATGCAGCTCAGGCCCTGGTGCGGTTTGCCCACCAAGTAGCCGACGCAGTTGCCGTTATCGCCGAAGTTGAGCGCCGTGGACGTGGTGCCGCGCCAGCCCATCTTGTGAAACAGCCCGGCCAGCAGCACATCGTTGCGTTCGCCCAGGCTGCCGTCATCGTTGACCAGGAACTTGGGCACGATAAACAGCGAAATACCCTTCACGCCCGCGGGTGCGTCCGGCAATTTGGCCAGCACCATATGCACGATGTTTTCCGACAGCGAGTGGTCGCCACCGGAGATGAAGATCTTGTTGCCTTTGAGGCGATAACTGCCGTCAGCCGCCGGTTCTGCGCGGGTACGAATATCTGACAGCGAGGAGCCGGCGTGGGGCTCGGTCAGGGCCATTGTGCCGAAGAAGCGCCCGTCGATCATCGGTTGCAGGAAGCGCTGTTTCTGCTCCTCGGTGCCGAAGCTTTCGATCAGATTGGCGGCGCCCATGGTCAGGAACGGGTAGGAGGTCGATGCGGCGTTGGCCGCTTGAAAGTGGGCGAAGCAGGCTTGGGACAGCAAGGTCGGCAGTTGCATGCCGCCTGCTTCGAAACTGCGGGCTGCGTTGAGGAAACCGGCCTCCAGGAAGGCGTCTACGGCGGGTTTGACTTCCGGGATCAGGATCGCTTGGCCGTTCTCATAACGCGGTTCGTTTTCGTCGTTCTTGCGGTTGTGGGGGGCGAAGTACTTTTCGGCGATGCTGCGCGCCGTGCTGATCGCAGCGTCGAAGGTTTCGCGGTTGTGCTCGGCAAACCGCTCACGCTGGGTCAGGCCCTCGGCATCGAGGACTTCGTACAGCTCGAAAGCCAGATTGCGGGAACTGAGCAGCGTCTCGGACATGGCGGACTACCTTTGAAGGAATTGGCCTGAGTCTAAGCGCGTGAATAGAGGCTGGATAGCAAGATTGATCTGGGTGATGGAAGGGCAAAACGCAGGCAGGGAATTGAAATGCAGTCAATGTGGGAGGGGGCTTGCTCCCGATAGCAGTGTGTCAGTGTCCAATGTGCTGACTGACACTCCGCTATCGGGAGCAAGCCCCCTCCCACAGGTTTTAACCGATAGTCATCAGGCTGGCGTTACCGCCTGCCGCTGCGGTGTTGACGCTCAACGCCCGCTCGATCACCAATCGCTCCAAGGCAATGGCCGTCTCACCCTGAGACATACCATGCACCCCAACAATCGCCCCACCGCGCTGCGCCACTTGCTGGCACACCGCACGCAATTGGTCGGAATCACCGTGATGCAGCACGGCGTCAAACACTACGTCGTCCTTGGTCCAGTCGGCCACGCGCTTGATCTTCGCCTGAATGTCTCGCGGCAGGCGTGGGAACAGAGCCTTGGTCAGCTCGGTTTCCGGCCATACCGCCGAACCGCCGACGGCCAGCACTGCCGCCAGTTGGGTCAGCAGATCGCCTTCCACTTCAGCCAGGCACAGCACGTGTTCACGCGGCAGGATCGCGTAGCTGTTGCGCTCGCCGGTCGGGCCGGCCAGTTGGCGGGTGATACCGCTTTGCGACTGCGCTGCGAACTGCGTGCACAGTGCGCTCAGTTCGCTGAACTTGTGGCTGTCGGCCCAGGTTTTCAGGGCTGTCAGCGGTTGGCTCATGGCGTCGCGCAGACGTACGTCCGGTGCAGTCAATGCGTCGCCACGTACGAAGGATTGCTCGATCGCGTCGGTAGGACGAGTCGACAGCAGGCGGTACAGGTACAGCGGGCCACCGGCTTTCGGGCCAGTGCCCGACAGGCCTTCGCCGCCGAACGGTTGCACGCCGACCACGGCACCCACGATGTTGCGGTTGACGTAGACGTTACCGGCGTTGACGTTGTCGATCACCTTGGCGATGGTCTCGTCGATGCGGGTATGCACGCCCAGGGTCAGACCGTAGCCCGACGCATTGATCTGGCCGATCAACTGGTCGATCTCTTTACGCTTGTAGCGCACTACGTGCAGCACCGGGCCGAAGATCTCGCGTTGCAGCTCGTCGAAGCTTTCCAGCTCGATCAGGGTTGGCATCACAAAGGTGCCGCGCTTTATCTCTTCGCCATCGGCAATTGCAACCTGATAAACGTTGCGGCCTTTGTCGCGCATGGCCTGGATGTGTTTCTCGATGCCGGCCTTGGCTTCGGCGTCGATCACTGGGCCGATATCCACCGACAGGCGCTCCGGGTTGCCCAGACGGCATTCAGCCATGGCGCCCTTGAGCATTTCGATGACGCGGTCTGCCGAATCTTCCTGCAGGCACAGTACACGCAAGGCCGAGCAACGTTGGCCGGCGCTGTCGAAAGCCGACGACACCACGTCGATCACCACCTGTTCGGTGAGCGCCGACGAATCAACGATCATCGCGTTCTGGCCACCGGTTTCGGCGATCAGCGGGATCGGGCGACCCTGGGCATCCAGGCGCCCTGCGACATTGCGTTGCAACAAGCGAGCAACTTCGGTGGAACCGGTGAACATCACGCCTTTGACGCGATCATCACCCACCAGGCGGGCGCCGACGCTTTCGCCTTGGCCGGGTAGCAGCTGCAGCACGCCCTCGGGAATGCCGGCTTCGAGCAGGATGCGCACGGCTTGGGCGGCGACCAGCGGGGTCTGTTCGGCAGGCTTGGCCAGTACCGGGTTACCGGCGGCCAATGCCGCAGCCACCTGGCCGCTGAAGATGGCGAGCGGGAAGTTCCACGGGCTGATGCAGACCACCGGGCCCAGTGGGCGATGGGCATCGTTGGTGAAGTCGTTGCGCGCCTGCACCGCGTAGTAACGCAGGAAGTCCACGGCTTCACGCACTTCGGCGATGGCGTTGGCGAAGGTCTTGCCGGCTTCACGGGCCAGCAGGCCCATCAGCGGCTGGATCTCGCCTTCCATCAGGTCGGCGGCACGCTCCAGAATCGCGGCGCGTTCGGCGGGCGGGGTGGCCTGCCAGATCGGCGCGGCGCTGATCGCGCACTGGATCGCGTTGTCGACGTCTTCGACGGTAGCTTCCTGTACGTGGCCGACCACATCCCGCAGGTCGGACGGGTTCAGCACCGGTTGGGCCGCTTCCTGGCTGGAGGCGCAACCGAGCATCGGCGCGGCTTTCCAGTTGTTGTGCGCGGTAGCCAGCAGGGCGCAGGACAGCGACGCCAGACGGTGTTCGTTGGCCAGGTCGATACCGGCCGAGTTGGCGCGGTCGCTGCCATACAGGTCACGCGGCAGTGGAATACGCGGGTGCGGCAAGCCGAAGCCGCCTTCCAGCGTGGCCATCTGCTCGATGCTGGCCACTGGATCGGCCACCAGCTCCTGGATCGAGATCGATTGGTCGGCGATACGGTTGACGAACGAGGTGTTGGCGCCGTTTTCCAACAGGCGGCGTACCAGGTAGGCCAGCAGTGTTTCGTGGGTACCGACCGGCGCGTACACACGGCACGGACGGTTCAGCTTGCCTTCGGAAACCTTGCCCACCACTTGTTCGTACAGCGGTTCACCCATGCCGTGCAGGCATTGGAACTCGTACTGGCCGGGGTAATAGTTCTGACCGGCGATATGGTAGATGGCCGACAAGGTGTGGGCGTTGTGCGTGGCGAACTGCGGGTAGATGGCTTCCGGCACCGACAGCAGTTTGCGTGCGCAGGCAATGTAGGAAACGTCGGTGTACACCTTGCGGGTGTACACCGGGTAGCCTTCCAGGCCCTCGACCTGGGCGCGTTTGATTTCGCTGTCCCAGTACGCGCCTTTTACCAGGCGGATCATCAGGCGATGGCGGCTGCGGCGGGCCAGGTCGATGACGTAGTCGATTACATACGGGCAACGCTTCTGGTAGGCCTGGATCACAAAACCGATACCGTTCCAGCCGGTCAGTTGCGGCTCGAAACACAGACGCTCCAGCAGGTCCAGGGACAGTTCCAGCCGGTCGGCTTCTTCGGCGTCGATGTTCAGGCCGATGTCGTATTGCTTGGCCAGCAAGGTCAGCGACAGCAGGCGCGGGTACAGTTCGTCCATCACGCGCTCGTACTGCGCACGGCTGTAGCGCGGGTGCAGGGCGGAGAGCTTGATGGAGATGCCCGGGCCTTCATAGATCCCACGGCCATGGGAGGCTTTGCCGATGGAGTGAATGGCTTGTTCATACGAGGCCAGGTACTTCTGGGCATCGTGTTCGGTGAGGGCGGCTTCACCGAGCATGTCGTAGGAGTAGCGGAAGCCCTTGGCTTCGAACTTGCTCGCATTGGCCAGGGCTTCGGCGATGGTTTCGCCGGTGACGAACTGTTCGCCCATCAGGCGCATGGCCATGTCGACGCCTTTGCGGATCATCGGCTCGCCGCTTTTGCCGATGATGCGGCTCAGGGAGGAGGTCAGGCCCGCTTCGTTGTGGGTGGCGACCAGTTTGCCGGTCAGCAACAGGCCCCAGGTGGCGGCGTTAACGAACAGCGACGGGCTGTTGCCCAGGTGCGGCTGCCAGTTGCCGGTGCTGATCTTGTCGCGGATCAGCGCGTCACGGGTGCCTTTGTCCGGGATGCGCAGCAGCGCTTCGGCCAGGCACATCAGCGCCACGCCTTCCTGGGACGACAGGGAGAATTCTTGCAGCAGGCCCTGGACGATACCGGCACGGCCGCCGGCGCTCTTCTGGTTACGCAGTTTCTCGGCAATGGTGGCAGCCAGCTTGTTGGTGGCTTCGGCCATGTCTGCCGGCAGGCGTGCCTGCTCGATCAGCATCGGTACCACTTCCGGTTCCGGGCGACGGTAAGCGGCGGTGATCGATGCGCGCAGTACCGATTGCGGCAGGATGCTTTCAGCGAACTCAAGGAAGCACTGGTGGGCGTGGTCAGCCTGGATCTCGCCCGCGTCTTCGGCGTCCTTGCTGCTCAAGCCATTGAGCTCGGACAGGGTTGCACCACCCTCGAGTTTCTCCAGGTAATTGAAAATTGCCTGCTTGATCAGCCAGTGCGGCGTGCGATCAATGGAGGTCGCGGCGGCTTTCAGGCGCTCGCGGGTTGGGTCGTCGAGTTTGACCCCAAGGGTGGTCGTTGCCATTTTCTTATCCTCATGGGTGCCACTACCGAGTGGCATCTGCTGGCGGCAAGATTAGCTTTGCCCATGCAGAGGTGCAACCGGGTGCAACCCTTTTGTTCAGGAAATTTTCGACGGTTGATCGGAAAAAAATTGGCCTTCGACAAAATTCGCCTGGCATTGGTGCATTTGCTTCTGAGATCGGCTGTTCTTGCTCCGAAAAGGAGCAAAAACAGTGCGTTTGTCCTAAATCGCGCCTGGGTGCAACTTATTCGCAAGAAACTGGTTGCACCTTATTTGCTTTGTTGAATAGCATTCGCGCACCAAGGTGCAACCACCTCTAAGGTTTGGTTCATCGGCTGGCGGCTTTCCTGGGGAAACGCCAGTCATAAATGCGCGGCTAGCAGGCTCGTCTACTCGGTTATCCACCAGTGGCGATCTGACAGACCGTCGCTACATAAAAACAAAGCCAGGGCGTCACTCATATGAGCGTTAGCAATCCAACCCTGATCACGTTCGTGATCTACATCGCAGCAATGGTGCTGATCGGCTTGATGGCCTATCGCTCCACCAACAACCTTTCCGATTACATCCTCGGCGGTCGCAGCCTTGGTAGCGTGGTGACAGCTTTGTCGGCCGGTGCTTCCGACATGAGCGGCTGGTTGTTGATGGGCCTGCCGGGCGCCATCTACATGTCCGGCCTGTCGGAAAGCTGGATTGCCATCGGCCTGATCGCCGGTGCTTACCTCAACTGGTTGTTCGTGGCTGGCCGCCTGCGGGTGCAGACCGAACACAACGGCGACGCCCTGACCCTGCCGGATTACTTCTCCAGCCGCTTCGAAGATAAAAGCGGCCTGCTGCGGATCATCTCGGCAGTGGTGATCCTGGTGTTCTTCACCATCTATTGCGCCTCCGGCATTGTCGCCGGTGCCCGCCTGTTCGAAAGCACCTTCGGCATGTCCTACGAGACCGCGCTGTGGGCCGGTGCTGCGGCAACGATTGCCTACACCTTTATCGGTGGTTTCCTGGCGGTCAGCTGGACCGACACCGTACAAGCCACGCTGATGATCTTCGCGCTGATCCTGACGCCGATCATCGTGCTGCTGGCCACCGGCGGTGTGGACACCACGTTCCTGGCCATCGAAGCCAAAGACCCGACCAACTTCGACATGCTGAAAAACACCACCTTCATCGGCATCATCTCGCTGATGGGCTGGGGCCTGGGCTACTTCGGCCAGCCGCACATCCTGGCGCGTTTCATGGCGGCCGACTCGGTGAAGTCGATTGCCAACGCACGTCGCATCTCCATGACCTGGATGATCCTGTGCCTGGGCGGCACAGTGGCAGTGGGCTTCTTCGGTATCGCTTACTTCTCGGCGCATCCGGAAGTGGCTGGCCCGGTAACTGAAAACCCTGAGCGAGTGTTTATCGAACTGGCCAAAATCCTGTTCAACCCATGGGTTGCCGGTGTATTGCTGTCGGCGATCCTCGCGGCGGTGATGAGTACCTTGAGCTGCCAGTTGCTGGTGTGCTCCAGCGCCCTGACCGAAGACTTCTACAAGGCGTTCCTGCGTAAAGGCGCTTCCCAGCTTGAGCTGGTTTGGGTCGGTCGGATCATGGTGCTGGTAGTGGCCTTGATCGCCATCGCCATGGCCGCCAACCCGGAAAACCGCGTGCTGGGCCTGGTCAGCTACGCCTGGGCCGGTTTCGGCGCTGCGTTCGGCCCTGTGGTGCTGATCTCGGTGATCTGGAAAAACATGACCCGCAACGGCGCACTGGCCGGCATCCTGGTCGGCGCGATCACCGTGATCGTGTGGAAGCACTTTGAACTGCTGGGTCTGTACGAAATCATCCCAGGCTTCATCTTCGCCAGCCTGGCGATCTACTTCGTGAGCAAGATGGGCGCACCGACGGTTGGTATGGTCGAGCGTTTTGATGCTGCGGAAAAAGACTACAACCTGAACAAGTAATTCGCTGGGCGCTGAGCGCTTGGAGGATGAACAAAAGGCCCGCGCACTATGGTCGCGGGCCTTTTTTACTTCAGTGGGTCAACCAAAGGAGACGGCGGCCATCCCTGACAAGCCGAGCGTGCAGAGAAGGAACGTTAGATGAAGCAGAAGCTTTGTTTGACGTGGAAAGGCCCGCACCTGCTCCAAGTCAGCGACGCCTCGCCAAGCATTGAATCGGGGTAGCGCAATGACGCAATACACTGCGCAAAGCCTCGCTATCCTTTCCCTTGGCGAATTTCTCAAATAACTGCTGTGGAAGGCGACCAAGCGACATCTGTCCAGGAGTGCTTCCATGGACTCAAGTTTTCGGTAGCACAAAAAGAACATAAGTATGTTTGAGACGATTGCTGCGGATATTGAGCTAATGGCGACCAATATGATTGGAGGCCAATTCATGAACTCCTCAATACTCATACAAAAACTCACCTACCTTTTCGCCAGCCACACCGCCAAAATGCCCTCCTGCGGCACCGCCGATACCTCCGGCAACCAACATACAGGCTAGAGCCCCTGGACCAGTACTAGGAGCCAATAAAAAAATACACAGCGCTGTGCCGCCAAAACCACCTGCTAAGCCTCCACTAACCCCTGTGCTCAGTTTTCCCAACTCTACATATTTCGCTTTCCTGCACTTCTCCTCTCTCCCCGTAGAGCATGCCTCCTTGATCTCCAGCGCTGTCACCGTCGTACTCAACGCTATCCCCAACGGCGTCCCGTTTTTAAGCAGCTTCGCTGTCTTCGAAATCCGTGCGATGGTCTCTTGATATCGGCTTATCTCCCCCGTATGCAAATAGCTTCTGGTTGAGATTCCCAGCATTTTTTTGATCGAGCCTTCATTGCGCAGCTCTGTGCCATAACGAGCAAAACTACGCAGTTGGGCGTCCAGCCTTGCAAACAGTGTTCGGCGTCGTGCAAGAAACTCATCTCTGTCGGCACCACCGCCCCGGCGTAGCGACTGTTTATGCAGGGCATCAATGTCTTCCAGGGTTTTTGCAACGTCTTGCAAATGCTTGCTCCAGGCATCACCTGCCGTGCCTATTCCCAGCGAGGTATACCCCAGCAGTTTTTGCAGCAAATCATAGTTGTGCAGTGCAAAGGTATCCCCGCCTTCGGCCATCACACTATGGCGAATGTCCCAGGCGGCTCGCATCAGGCGTGACTCTTCCAGGGTGCAGGCTGCGGTGGTGTCGTCGCCGATAATGACGAGTTGACCCGGTAGTACCACCACATTGCGAATGTGCGTGTTGAGCGCATCGAACTTGGTTTCGGCCTGTTTGCCCAAACGTAATTTGGCCTTGAGCTCCACAGAGGTTTGTTGCCGGTCATTGATGAAGGTGTAGGGCTGGGGCATTACACATTCCCCAACAGTGACTGGCTCGAAGCGTGGCGATTGCCTGCCATGAAAACATTCCTTTTGAATGAACATGGCGGCGCAATTTAAACAGGTGATGGGACGGTGTCGTGGTTATGGAGGGGCGTTTCGGGGTGGTGTTTTTGTGTTTGGGAAACCGGCTACTGGGCTGCCGTAATATTCTGTCAGACCTGTGTATTTTTACTGCAATGGGGCTTCAGCACATGGCTCCCCTCCCAGATCAAATGAAGGCGGTGGTAGGACCTTACTGATTTACCTGGCATAAGCTCAGGCCGGCTACGAGCTGGTGCAGAATCAGCTGCCACCCTTCGCAGAGAAACACCGGATGTTCGCTCCTGCCAACCAAAGTGCATTTACCCTGGCCCTGGATGGGGCGCCCAGTGACCTCAAGGTGTATGAGTTCAGTGGCTCCGAGGCCATCAGCCAGCCTTACCGTTTCGAACTTGAGCTGGTCAGCGAGCAGCCGAATATCGACCTGGAGAGCTTGCTGCATCGTCAGGTATACCTGGGTTTCGATGACCGCGGCCATGGTGTGCATGGCCTGGTGTACCGGGTCGCCCAAGGCGATTCCGGACGGCGCCTGACACGCTACCAGCTCAGCCTGGCGCCGCACCTGGCGTATCTGGCGCACAGCAGTCATCAGCGGATTTTCCAGCATCAGACGGTGCCGCAGATCGTTGCGCAGGTGTTGGCGGGGCAGGGCATCCACAGTGACAGCTTTGAGTTCCGGCTGAGCGGTCAATACCCTGAGCGTGAGTATTGCGTGCAATTCGGTGAGACGGATCTGGCGTTCATCCAACGTCTGTGTGCCGAAGTCGGCATTCACTATCACTTTCAGCATTGCCCCGATGCTCATTTGCTGGTGTTTGGCGATGACCAGACGGTATTTGCCCAGGTCGATCAGCCCACGCCGTACCGGCCTGGGTCGGGCATGGTTGCCCAGGCGCCGGCGATCAAGCGTTTCACACTGCAATTGGCAACCCGCACCACGGCGGTCAATCTGCGCGATTACGATTTTTGCAAACCGCACCTCGAGCTGCAAAGCACGGCGGCCGACGCGCAGTTGCCCAAGCTTGAGGCGCAGCAGTTCCCCGGCTATTTTTCCGACCGGGCCCATGGCAAATACCTCGCCCAGCGTAGCCTGGAGCGGCACCGCAGCGACTACCGCATCGCCCAGGGGCAAAGCGACGAGCCGGCCTTGGCCGGCGGCAGGTTCCTGCAATTGAGGGAGCACCCGCGCGAGGAGTGGAATGACTTATGGTTGGTCACCCAAGTCACCCACGAAGGCAAACAGCCCCAGGTGCTGGAGGAAGCGGTCACCGAGGTGGTTGGCGGGGCGTTTCGTCAGGGGTATGGCAACACCTTTGTTGCCACGCCGTGGGATGCAATCTTTCGCCCGCCCTTGGCTGAGCAGCCGCGCCCGACGATATCGGGTTACCAAAGCGCAGTGGTCACTGGCCCGGTTGGCAGTGAGATCCATTGCGACGAATACGGACGGGTAAAGGTGCAGATGGCGTGGGATCGCATCGGCGAGCACAACGATCATTCCAGTTGCTGGCTGCGGGTGGCCAGCGGCTGGGCCCATGACCGCTATGGTGTGGTGCTGATCCCCAGGGTCGGCATGGAGGTGCTGGTGGGCTTCGTCAATGGTGATTTGGATATGCCGCTGGTGGTGGGGTGCCTGCCTAATGCCGCCACGCCGATGCCCCTCGACCTGCCGGCGGACAAGACCCGCAGTATCCTGCGTAGCCAGAGCAGCCCGGGCGGTGGAGGCTACAACGAACTGCGCATCGAAGACCGTAAGGGGGCCGAGGAAATCTACCTGCGCGCCCAGCGGGACTGGACCCAGCATGTGCTCAATGACCAACAGGTGCAGGTCGATAACCAGCGTCGTGTGCGGGTGGGCGGCGAGTCGCACCATGAGTTGCAGGGTGAAGAGCGGCGCATCACCCATGGCAACCGCCTCACTGAACTCAAGCAGGATGATCATCTGGCGGTCGGCGGTTCGCAGTACATGCGTGCCGGGCAGACCATTCAATTGGGCGCTGGGCAAAGCATCGTCATTGATGCGGGGGCCAGCGTGACGATTCAAGCGGGCGGGCAGTCGATCACGCTGTCGGCGGGCGGGATATTCAGCAGTGTGCCAATCCAGCCGGGCGGCGCGCCTGTTCCGGCGGCGCCGCCGTTAATGCCGGGGGTGAAGGAAACATTGTTGGCCGTTATTCCCGCGCCGCTAAGCCCTGCGCAAGTGGCCAGCCTCAAGCGCAGTGCGCCGTTTTGCGAAGAGTGTGAGCGCTGCAAAAACGGGCAGTGCGATATCAGCGCCCACGCACGGAGTTTCCCCTGATGGCCTCACCCTTGACGCCCCGCGCCTGGCTGGCCCAAAAACCGTTGCAGCCTGATGAGCAGCTATACGTCGTCATGGGCAACACCAGCGAGGCCAAGCCGTTTGCAGCCTGGCAAACCATGGCGGTCGCACCACCGCCGCAACCGGTGTGGGCGGGCACGCCCTATGCCGATTGGAATGAGGTGATGCCTTATGTTGGCGTTGTCGAGCCTGGCAGTGCTTTTCTCGACTGGGTAGCCACCACCCAGGCCTTGGACTGGGGCTGGCTGGCGGTGTCTTCGTGCCCGTTGGAGGTTGTGATCGATCACTTGAAGGGTTTGACCCAGGTGTACCTGCCTGAAGATCAGCCGGTATTTTTGCGCTTCTGGGATGGCGCGCAGTTTTTGCCGATGTTGCAGCAGTTGGGTGACGATGCCGCAACTGTGCTGTCGGTATTCCAGCGTTACTTAATCAATGGACAGTCGTTGGCAGTCTCGCCCCGCCAGGTGGCTGCGGCCAAACCCAGCCCTTGGTGGCGAGTGCCGGCGCCATTGTTGGCAAGCCTGGCGCAACACTCGCCCCAGGTGCTGATCGACAACCTGTTGCAATGGCTCCAGGAGCAGCGTCCCGACTTATACACTGCGTTTACACCCACGATCCTGCAGCACAAGGTCGCCTACTTCGCACGCAGGCCGGATATCAGCCATGCCGAGGTGGCGGACTACCTTGGCGTACAACTGAGTTAAACCCATGAGGCTCGCGTGATATCCGTACCGCCCGCCATGCGGCCCTGCACCTTTGCACCGGTAGAAGGTAAACTTCGCCCCCTGCGCAGGAGCAACCATGAATTATCGTCACGCCTTTCACGCCGGCAACCATGCCGATGTCTTCAAACACCTGACCTTGACCCGCCTCATCGCCCTGATGTCGCGCAAGGAGCAGCCGTTCGCCTACCTCGACACCCATGCCGGCATTGGCCTGTACGACTTGCAGGGCGACCAGGCCAACCGCACCGGTGAATACCTGGAAGGCATCGCTCGCCTGTGGGGCGCAAGCGACCTGCCGCCGCTCACCGCGGACTACATGCGCGTGCTGCACGAGATGAACCCGGACGGCCAGTTGCGCTACTACCCGGGCTCGCCGGAGCTGGCGCGACGCCTCACGCGTCCCCAGGACCGTGTGCTGCTCAACGAGAAGCACCCCGAAGATGGCGTGCTGCTCAAGGACAATATGAAGGGTGATCGCCGGGTCAAAGTGCATCTGGGCGAAGGCTGGCATGTGCCGCGTGCCCTGTTGCCGGTGCCGGAAAAACGCGCGTTGATGCTGATCGATCCGCCGTTCGAGAAGCTCGACGAAATGCAGCGTTGTGCGGCGTCCCTCAAGGAAGCCGTCAGCCGCATGCGCCAGACGGTCGCGGCGATCTGGTACCCGGTGAAGGACCAGCGCATGTTGCGCCGCTTCTACCAGGACCTGGCCGGTACCGGTGCGCCGAAGTTGCTGCGGGTGGAACTGCTGGTGCATCCACTGGACACGCCCAACACCCTGACCGGCTCGGGCCTGGCGATTGCCAACCCGCCGTGGGGTCTGGAAGAGGAGTTGCGTGAGTTGCTGCCGTGGCTGTCCAAGAAGCTTGGCCAGACCCAAGGTGGCTGGCAGATGGATTGGCTTATCGCTGAATAGTCAGCGCTCAGGCCACACACAAAACTAAATGTGGGAGGGGGCTTGCTCCCGATTGCTGAGTGTCAGTCAGTACTTCTGTAACTGACACACCGCAATCGGGAGCAAGCCCCCTCCCACATTTGGTTCTATGTTGACCTTAGATCGGGCAGGTCACGCCTGTGCCGCCGATCCCGCAGTAACCCTGCGGGTTCTTCGCCAGGTACTGCTGGTGATACGCCTCGGCAAAGTACACCGTCGGTGCTTCTTCGATTTCCGTGGTGATCTCACCCAGGCCGGCCTTGTTCAGCTCTTGCTGATAAGCCTCGGCACTGGTTTTGGCCGCCGCCAGTTGTTCAGGCGTGGTGGCATAAATCACCGAGCGGTATTGGCTGCCAATATCATTGCCCTGGCGCATGCCCTGGGTCGGGTTATGCAGTTCCCAGAACATCTTCAACAGGTCTTCATACTTGAGCTTGGCCTGGTCATACACCACCAGCACCACTTCGCTGTGGCCGGTCAGGCCTGAGCAGACTTCTTCGTAGGTCGGGTTCGGCGTGAAACCGCCGGCATAGCCGACCACCGTGCTGACCACGCCGTCGCGTTCCCAGAATTTACGTTCAGCGCCCCAGAAACAACCCAGGCCGAAGATCGCAAAACCGACATCATCAATAAACGGACCCAGCAGCGGGTTGCCGTTGACGAAGTGCGTTTCCGGCAACTTCATCGGGGTTTCACGGCCAGGCAAAGCTTGTTCTTGAGTAGGCAGCACGTTTTTGTTCACCAGAATTTCCGAGCGCAAGACCATGATCAGTCCTCTCGTCAGGTTGAGTAACAGTAAATTGTCAGACAGTCAGTGTGCCCGAGTGTTACAGCGCTGTCAGGCGATTGGCCCGCGCGGGTAGCGTTTAAGCATTGTCAGCAGCTCTGCACCGGGGATCGGTCGGTCGAACAGGTAGCCCTGGCCGACATCGCAGCGGTGTCTGCGCAGGAACGCCAACTGTTCGGCTGTCTCGATGCCTTCGGCCACCACCTTGAGCTTGAGGTTGTGAGCCATGGCGATCACTGCCGAGGTGATTTCCATGTCGTCCTGGTTATCCGGGATCTCGTGGATAAAGCTGCGATCAATCTTAATGATGTCGATGGGGAATTTTTTCAAGTAGCTCAGCGACGAGTAACCGGTGCCGAAATCGTCCATGGCCAGGGTCAGGCCAAAGCTTTTCAACTGGTCCAGTTGCAGGCGCGTGTCTTCGGTGGCTTCCAGCAGCAAACCCTCGGTCAGCTCCAGCTCCAGCAGGTTGGCCGGTAGCTGTTCTTCCTTGAGGATGGTGGCAATCGAGGTCACCAGGTCCGGATCGGAAAATTGCTTGGGCGACAGGTTGATCGCCACCTGCAAATTGCCCATGCCGGCGGCGCTCAACTGCCTGCTCATGCGGCACGCCTGGCGGGCGATCCATTTGCCGATCGGAATGATCAACCCGGTCTCTTCGGCCACGCTGATGAACTGGTCGGGGCGGATCATGCCCTTTTCCGGGTGGTTCCAGCGCAACAGCGCTTCCATGCCCAGCAGACGGCCGCTGCGCAGGCACAGTTTGGGCTGGTAGAACACGTCCAGCTCGTTCTGGGTCAGGGCGCGACGCAGGTTGTTTTCCACGAACAGCTTGTAGCTGGCTTCGGCATTCAACGCTTCGGTAAACACTTGCACCTGGTGTTTGCCGTTGGCCTTGGCCTTGTGCAGCGCCAGCCCTGCGTTACGCATCAGCGTCTGCGGGTCGCGGCCATGCAGCGGCGCGCAGGCCAGGCCCACGGAGCCGGTGACGCTGATCAACTGGTTGTCGACGAACATCGGCTTGTCGAGCGTGGCCAGCAACTGGCTGGCGACCTGCTGGCCGGTCTCCAGGTCGGAATCATCCAACAGCACTGCGAACTCGTTACTGGCAAAGCGTGCCAGGCTGCCACCGCTGCTCAAGCTATTGCGCAAACGGCGGGCCAGGCTGATCAGCAACTTGTCGCCGGTCTGGTGGCCGAGGCTGTCGTTGATGCGCTTGAAGTTGTCGATGTCCACCAGCAGCAGGCTGATCGGGCTGTCGCTGTCGCGGGCAAAGCGTTCGTCGAGGTTACGGATGAACGCCGGTCGGTTGCCCAGGTTGGTCAGGTTGTCGGTGTAGGCCAGACGCTCGATGCGCTGTTGCGCCAGCTTGGTCTGGGTGATGTCTTCGTAGATGCCGATGTAGTGGGTCAGCTCGCGGTTATCGCCATACACCTTGGAAATCGACAACTGGCCCCAGTAGGGCTCCAGGTTCTTGCGCCGGCTTTTGAACTCGCCTTGCCAGCTGTTGCTTTTGGCCAGGGCCGACGGCGCGTCGAACAGCAACTCACTGAGATTTTCCAGGGCCGGCAGTTGCGCCAGGCGATGGCCGTGGACTTCTTCCGCGCTGTATTGGGTAATTGCGGTGAAGCTGGGGTTGACGTACTCCACCACGCCGTCGCAATTGACCAGCAGAAAGGCATTGGCGCTTTGTTCCACAGCACGCTGGAACAGGTGCAGGGCGCTGGTGGCGGTACGGCGGTTGTGGTTGTTGATGACTTGCGCGAACTGGTCTGCCAGCTCGCCGGCAAACGCGATTTCATCGGACTGCCAGGCACGTGAGCTGCCGCTTTGTTCCAGGCACAGCACGCCGACGACCTGGCCGTCGACACGAATACTGGCGTCGAGCATCGCGTGGATATCGTTGGCGCGCAGGCTTTCGGCCATTTCCCGGGTGCGCGGGTCACGTTGGGCATGGGTGGCGTCGATGGCGCGGCTGGAGTGCAGGGCTTCCAGATAATCCGGGAAACCGCTGGCGTCGATGGCTTGGGGCAGGCGGTGCTGTTGGTCGGCGCGGTGGTACGCCGAGATAGGCACCAGATGTTGGCCTTCGAGGTGCCAGATGCTGGCGCAGTCGATCTGGTAAATGTCGCACGCGCTACGGGTGATCAGCTCAGCGGCTTCTTGCAGCGAATTGGGCGTGGTGTAGCGCTGTCGGGCCAGCAGCAGGATCAGCTCCTGCTGGGCGCGCACCCGTTCCAGGTGTTGCAACTGTTCCTGCTGCGCGCGCTGGTTGAGTTCCAGGGCGATCTGCAGGCGGCTGTTCTGGTTTTCCAGGTCAGCGGTCGGGGCGGGCGCGGTGGTATCGCTGAACAGCCCGTCGACCACCATCAGGTAGCCGCGCAGCAGATGGCGGTTGTGTTGTTTGTAGGCCTCGCCCATTTCCAGCAGGCTCATCGGGCCGTCATGGGTGTGCAGGGTATAGCGCACCAGGTAATGGGGGCTGTGGGTCAGTTGCTGCTGGATTGCGTCGTGCAGCTGATAGCGGGCCTGGGGCTCCATCAGGCTGGCGTAGGGCGTGCCGATCAGCGCGCAGAGCTCCACAGCTGGCAGGCCGAACTGGCGCTCGCAATTGGGATCGAGGTACAGCAGGGCCCAGCTTGCCTCATTAAGCCGCTCGAAACGCAGCATACCGAGGCGCGAAGGCACCGGTAATTGCGTCACTACCTCGGCCGCCATACGGGCGACATCGGGTTGGCTTTTCATGGGGAAACTCGCTTGGGAAAATGCGCGTGGCGCCCGGCTCACGCCCTCTTTACTGTCGCCTGCGGCAAGGTTGCATCATGCGGCACGCACTGACAAGAGAGGATGAAGGCTAAGTGCTATAAGGCAGTTATCGGCCGTGCGGGGGATTTCTGCAATCGAAGTGACAGAAGGTGTACAAGCCTGTTCTGTGCGTACACCGAGCGCACAAAAAAAAGCCCCGCCAAGCGGCGGGGTTGAGGTACGAGCGTGGCGCTCGGAAATCGGTGCGGCGGGGCCTTCCCAGTACAAGGAAGGCCCTGCGGTTTACAGCAGGATGGTACGGATGTCGTTCAGCAACTGGCTCAGGCGCTGGGTGAAGCGTGCCGCGGCGGCGCCGTTGATCACACGGTGATCGTAGGACAGCGACAGTGGCAGCATCAGCTTGGGCTGGAACGCTTTACCGTCCCACACAGGCTGGATGGTGGCCTTGGAAACACCCAGGATCGCCACTTCCGGCGCGTTGACGATTGGCGTGAAGCCAGTGCCGCCAATGTGCCCGAGGCTGGAGATAGTGAAGCAGGCGCCCTGCATGTCATCCGGGGTGAGCTTCTTGTCGCGGGCCTTGGCAGCCAGCGCAGCCGCTTCGCCAGCGAGTTGCAGCAGGCTCTTCTGGTCGACGTTCTTGATGACCGGTACCAGCAGGCCATCCGGAGTGTCGACGGCAAAGCCGATGTTGACGTACTTCTTGCGAATGATCGCCTTGCCGCTTGGCGCCAGCGAGCTGTTGAAGTCTGGCAGTTCCTTGAGCAGGTGCGCGCAGGACTTGAGCAGCAGTGGCAGCACGGTCAGCTTCACGCCGGCCTTCTCGGCCACGGCTTTCTGCGCAACGCGGAAAGCTTCCAGGTCGGTGATGTCGGCCTGGTCGAACTGAGTCACGTGCGGGATGTTCAGCCAGCTGGCGTGCAGGCCGGCCGCGCCGATTTGCATCAGGCGGGTCATCGGCACTTCTTCGGTTTCGCCGAAGCGGCTGAAATCCACGGTACGGATCGGCGGAATGCCCGAGCCGCCCGTCGCGCCGGCAGCCGGTGCTTCCTTGGCCTTTTGCATCATGGCTTTGACGTAAGCCTGCACGTCTTCCTTCAGCACACGACCGTGCGGGCCGCTGGCCGAGACGGCGCTCAGCTCGACGCCGAACTCGCGGGCCAACTGACGCACGGCAGGGCCGGCGTGCACCTTGGCACCGCTTGGCGCAGGTGCGGCAGCAGCAGGGGCCGGTGTGGCCTCGGCTTTTGCAGCAGGTGCCGGGGCAGCAGCGGCCGGAGCGGCTTCAGGCTTGGCAGCCGGAGCAGCCGCCGGTGCTGGAGCGGCGGCCGGGGCAGCGCCTTGTACTTTCAGCTTGAGGATGAAGTCACCGGTGCCGACTTCGTCTTCCAGCTTGACCGCGATGCTTTCCACTACGCCGGCAGCCGGCGAAGGGATTTCCATGGAGGCCTTGTCGGACTCCAGGGTGATCAGCGACTGATCGGCTTCGACGGTGTCGCCGACCTTGACCAGCAGCTCGATGATCTTGGCCTTCCCCGACGAGCCGATGTCCGGGACGTGAATGTCCTGGACGGTGGCGGCGGCAGGTGCAGCAGCCGGGGCCGCTGGGGCCTCGGCAGCAGGTTTTTCAGCGGCAGGCGCAGGTTCAGCAGCGGCAGCCGGAGCCGGAGCCGCCGCAGGGGCTGCATCAGCGGCGCCTTCGATTTCCAGTTCCAGCAGTTCGTCGCCTTCTTTCAGGCGGTCGCCCAGCTTGACCTTCAGGCTCTTGACCACGCCGGCCTTGGGAGCAGGAATTTCCATGCTCGCCTTGTCCGACTCCAGGGTCAGGATGCTCTGGTCGGCTTCGACGGTGTCGCCGACCTTCACAAACAGCTCGATTACTTCACCTTCACCGCTGCCGATGTCAGGTACGCGAATGAGTTCGCTCACAAAAAATCTCCTCAGCAGTCCAGTGGGTTGCGTTTTTCCGGGTTGATCCCGAACTTGACGATGGCGTCAGCCACCACCTTGGGTTCGATCTCACCACGGTCAGCCAAGGCTTCCAGGGCTGCCAACACCACGAAGTGACGGTCGACTTCGAAGAAGTGACGCAGCTTCTTGCGGCTGTCACTGCGGCCGAAACCATCGGTGCCCAAGACTTTGAATTCCTTGGACGGGACCCACTGGCGAATTTGTTCAGCAAACAGTTTCATGTAGTCGGTAGAGGCAATAACCGGACCCTTACGGCCGGCCAAGCACTCTTCGACGTAGCTCTTGGCTGGCTTCTGGCCAGGGTGCAGACGGTTGCTGCGCTCTACGGCCAGGCCGTCGCGACGCAGTTCGTTGAAGCTGGTCACGCTCCACACGTCGGCGCCGACGTTGAATTCGTCACGCAGGATCTTCGCCGCTTCACGCACTTCGCGCAGGATGGTGCCGGAGCCCATCAGCTGTACGTGGTGCGCCGCTTCCTTGGTGTCTTCTTCGAGCAGGTACATGCCCTTGATGATGCCTTCTTCCACACCGGCCGGCATGGCTGGCTGCTGGTAGGACTCGTTCATCACGGTGATGTAGTAGAAAACGTCCTGCTGCTCTTCGGTCATCTTCTTCATGCCGTCCTGGATGATCACCGCCAGCTCATAGCCGTAGGTTGGATCAAAGGTGCGGCAGTTCGGGATGGTGGCAGCCAGGATATGGCTGTGACCGTCTTCGTGTTGCAGGCCTTCGCCGTTCAGCGTGGTGCGCCCGGCGGTACCGCCGATCAGGAAGCCACGGGTACGGCTGTCGCCTGCTGCCCAGGCCAGGTCGCCAATACGCTGGAAGCCGAACATCGAATAGAAGATGTAGAACGGCAGCATCGGCTGGTTGTGGCTGGAGTATGAAGTACCGGCAGCGATGAAGGAGCTCATGGCGCCCGCTTCGTTGATGCCTTCTTCGAGGATCTGGCCCTTCTTGTCTTCCTTGTAGAACATCACCTGGTCTTTATCGACTGGCTCGTAGAGCTGGCCGACGGAGGAGTAGATGCCCAACTGACGGAACATGCCTTCCATACCAAAGGTACGGGCTTCGTCCGGGATGATCGGGACGATGCGCGGGCCGATGTCCTTGTCCTTGACCAATTGCGCGAGGATGCGCACGAAGGCCATGGTGGTGGAGATTTCACGGTCGCCCGAGCCGTCAAGGATGGCCTTGAGGGTGCTCAGGTCCGGCGTCGGTACGCTGAAGCTGTTGGCGCGGCGCTGTGGCACGAAGCCACCCAGTGCGCTGCGGCGCTCGCTCAGGTAGCGGGCCTCGGCGCTGTTTGGCTCAGGCTTGAAGAACGGCAGGTTCTCCAGCTCTTCGTCCTTGACCGGAATGTCGAAGCGGTCGCGGAACAACTTCAGGCTGTCGACATCGACTTTCTTGGTGTTGTGCGCGGTGTTCTTCGCTTCGCCGGCACCGGTGCCATAACCCTTGATAGTCTTGGCCAGGATGACGGTTGGTTGTTCTTTGTGGTTGACCGCTTCGTGGTACGCCGCGTAGACCTTGTACGGGTCGTGGCCGCCACGGTTGAGCTTCCAGATTTCGTCGTCGGACAGGTCGGCAACCATCGCCTTGAGTTCAGGCGTGTTGAAGAAGTGTTCGCGAACGAACGCGCCGTCTTTGGCCTTGTAGTTCTGGTACTCGCCGTCGATGACTTCGTCCATGCGACGTTGCAGGATGCCGTCCACGTCCTTGGCCAGCAGTGGGTCCCAGAAACGGCCCCAGATGACCTTGGTCACATTCCACTGAGCACCACGGAACACGCCTTCGAGTTCCTGGATGATCTTGCCGTTGCCGCGAACCGGGCCGTCGAGGCGCTGCAGGTTGCAGTTGATGACGAAGATCAGGTTGTCGAGCTTCTCGCGGCCGGCCAGGGAAATGGCCCCCAGGGATTCCGGCTCGTCGCACTCGCCGTCACCCAGGAAGCACCAGACTTTCTGCTTGCCTTCCGGGATGAAGCCACGGGCTTCCAGGTACTTCATGAAGCGTGCCTGGTAGATCGCCTGGATCGGGCCCAGACCCATGGAAACGGTCGGGAACTGCCAGAAATCAGGCATCAGCCAAGGGTGCGGGTAGGACGACAGGCCCTGACCGTCGACTTCCTGGCGGAAGTTGTTCATTTGTTCTTCGCTGATGCGACCTTCCATGAACGCACGGGCGTAGACGCCTGGCGAGGTGTGGCCCTGGAAGTAGATCAGGTCGCCG
The DNA here is from genome assembly GCF_023127765.1 of Pseudomonas sp. W15Feb34. Taxonomy (NCBI): domain Bacteria; kingdom Pseudomonadati; phylum Pseudomonadota; class Gammaproteobacteria; order Pseudomonadales; family Pseudomonadaceae; genus Pseudomonas; species Pseudomonas sp. W15Feb34. The sequence goes on along the minus strand of NZ_SPKN01000044.1, from coordinate 44,455 downwards.
CCGTGTTCGTCGGTCGGGGCCTGGAAGAAGTAGTTGAAGCCGATGTCATACAGGGTGGCGCTGGAAGCGAAGCTGGAAATGTGACCGCCCAGGTCCGAATCTTTCAAGTTCGTGCGCATTACCATCGCCATGGCGTTCCAACGTACCAGCGAGCGAATGCGGCGTTCCATGAACAGGTCGCCAGGCATGCGTGCTTCGTGGGTAACGGGGATGGTGTTGCGGTATGGCGTAGTGATGGCGTAAGGCAGTTGCGAGCCGCTGCGGGTCGCGAGTTCGCCCATACGGGTCATCAGGTAGTGAGCACGGTCTTCGCCTTCTTTGTCGAGAACCGATTCCAGGGCGTCCAGCCATTCCTGGGTTTCGACGGGATCGAGGTCTTGCATGGCTTGCTCCAGGGCGGAAAGGCTACCAGAATCGGTTGCCTGAAGTTTGCGACTGGCCTTGTGGGCAGACGACATAAATTCTTGGATGGCCGAAGGTTGCTTCGGCGTCCTGTAGTTTTACTACAAATCGTCGGCCATTTCAGCCTTTCGAATGTATATACGAGTAGTAAAACTACACAAGACTGAGCGTATGGCTCGGTCTTGCTGGTGAGCATAATCGTTATTGTTGGTCTATTGCGAACAAGAAAAGGTGAAAGTTTGATGTTGCCTGCCAAGATTAATTTAATTTCAGCTATTTCTAACTTTTGTTCGACAGTCCTTCATCGAGCATGGCTCTTGCGTTCACAACTACACGCCAATTACACGCCGATCAAGGATAGACCATGAGCCTTCCAACGCTGGCCGAACTGCCGGCCATTCTCTTGCCTTATGCCCAGCGGGCCGAGCAGTCATTTCGTGACGCGGTGGCCGCGCTGGACGACGATCATGGCCTTTCTGCGTGGACGCCGCAACGGTGGGCCGACTTCGCCCGCGTGTGCGCTGCCAGTGATTTTGTCATTGAACAGAGTGTTCGTGACCCTTTGATGTTGCTCGAACTGGTGGCCTGGGGTGAGCTGGACCGCAGCTTTGCGCCCGGTGAGCTGTGCAGCCAGATTGCCGGCGCCGTGCAACAGGCCGAAACAGAAGATGAGTTGGGCCGCGTGCTGCGCCGCCAGCGCACGCGCCAGCAGGTGCGCATCATCTGGCGCGACCTGACGCGCCAGGCCGACCTGGTGCAAACCTGTCGCGACCTTTCCGACATGGCCGACGCCAGCATCGACCAGGCCTACCAATGGCTGTACCAGCGCCACTGCGCGCAGTTCGGCACGCCGACCGGGCGGCGCAGCGGTGAGGCGCAGCATATGGTCATCCTCGGCATGGGCAAGCTCGGTGCGGTGGAGCTGAATCTCTCGTCGGATATCGACCTGATTTTTGCCTACCCCGAAGGCGGCGAGACAGTGGGGGTAAAGCGCTCCCTGGACAATCAGGAATTCTTTATTCGTCTTGGTCAAAAATTGATCAAGGCCCTGGATCCTATGACGGTCGACGGTTTTGTCTTCCGTGTGGATATGCGCCTGCGTCCCTACGGCTCGGCCGGTGCGCTGGTGCTCAGCTTCAACGCGTTGGAGCAGTACTACCAGGATCAGGGCCGGGATTGGGAACGCTACGCCATGATCAAGGCGCGCGTAGTGGCCGGTGATCAAGTGGCCGGCGCGCAGTTGCTCGATATGCTGCGCCCGTTCGTCTACCGCCGCTACCTGGACTTTTCCGCCATCGAAGCGCTGCGCACCATGAAGCAGTTGATCCAGCAGGAAGTACGGCGCAAGGGTATGGCCGAGAACATCAAGCTGGGCTCAGGCGGCATTCGGGAGGTGGAGTTTATCGCCCAGGCGTTCCAGCTGATTCATGGCGGCCGCGACCTCAGCCTGCAACAACGCCCACTGCTGAACGTGCTGGGTACGCTTGAGGGGCAGGGTTACCTGCCGGCTGCGGTGATCACCGAACTGCGCAATGGCTACGAATTCCTGCGCTACACCGAGCACGCCATCCAGGCGATTGCCGACCGCCAGACCCAAATGCTGCCGCACAATCCCGAAGATCAGGCGCGTATCGCCTTCATGCTGGGCTTCAGCGACTGGGCTGCGTTCCACGAACGCCTGATGTACTGGCGTGGCCGCGTGGACTGGCACTTTCGTCAAGTGATTGCCGACCCTGATGAAGAAGAAGGCGAAGAAAGTGAATTGGTCGTCGGTGGTGAGTGGTTGCCGCTGTGGGAGGAATCCCAGGATGACGACGCCGCGTGCCGTCAATTGGCCGAGGGCGGTTTCACCGATGCACCCAAAGCCCTCAAGGCCTTGGCCGGCCTGCGTGGCAGCCCGCAGTTGCGTGCCATGCAGCGGCTGGGGCGCGAGCGCCTGGATGCATTCATTCCGCGCCTGCTGGCCCAGGCGGTCGAGCACGCCAACCCGGACCTGGTGCTGGAGCGCGTGTTGCCGTTGGTGGAGGCCGTCGCCCGGCGTTCGGCCTATCTGGTGTTGCTCACCGAGAACCCGGATGCGCTGCGTCGCCTGCTGACCCTGTGCGCCGCCAGCCCGTGGATCGCCGAACAGATCACCCGTTTCCCGTTGTTGCTCGATGAGCTGCTCAACGAGGGCCGCCTGTTCAAGCCGCCGCTGGCGCCGGAGCTGGCTGCCGAGCTGCGCGAGCGCCTCACCCGCATTCCCGAGGACGACCTTGAACAGCAAATGGAGGCCCTGCGTCACTTTAAATTGGCGCACCGCCTGCGAGTCGCGGCCTCGGAAATCGCTGGCAGCCTGCCGCTGATGAAAGTCAGCGACTACCTCACCTGGCTGGCCGAAGCCATTCTTGAGCAAGTGCTGGCCCTGGCCTGGCGCCAGACTGTCGCCCGCCACGGCGCGCCGCAGCGCCTGGACGGTACCCTGTGCGATCCTGGGTTCATCATTGTCGGTTATGGGAAAGTCGGCGGCATCGAACTGGGGCATGGTTCGGATCTGGATCTGGTGTTTATCCACGATGGCGACCCCCAGGCCGAGACCGATGGCGCCAAGCCGATTGACGGCGCGCAGTTCTTCACGCGTCTGGGCCAGCGCATCATTCACCTGCTGACCACCCAGACCAACTCCGGCCAACTGTATGAAGTGGACATGCGCCTGCGACCTTCCGGCGCCTCCGGCTTGCTGGTGAGTTCCCTGGGCGCCTTCGATCGCTATCAACAAAATGAAGCCTGGACCTGGGAACATCAGGCGCTCATCCGCGCACGGGTGCTGGTGGGCAGCCAGGATGTGGGCCATGCATTCGAGCAGGTACGTGCCAACGTATTGGGGCGTGAACGGGACTTGGCGAAGCTGCGCCAGGAGGTCAGCGAGATGCGCACCAAGATGCGCGATAACCTGGGTACCAAGGCCACGGCGGCCGGCAGGGGCGCCAATGCCTTCGAGGCCACGGCGGTGTTCGACCTCAAGCAGGACGCCGGAGGTATCGTCGATATTGAATTTATGGTGCAATACGCGGCTTTGGCGTGGTCTGCGCAACATCCATCGTTGCTGCGCTACACCGACAATATTCGCATTCTGGAGGGCCTTGAGCAGGTCGGGCTGATGCCCGCCGCCGATGCCCATTTGCTGCGTGAGGTATATAAGGCCTACCGCTCCGCCGCCCACCGCCAGGCCTTGCAGAACGAGGCCGGCACGGTCGCCGGGGACCAGTTTGCCGACGAACGGCGACAGGTGATGCGAATCTGGCAAGCGCTGGGCTTAAATTGAAACTCGACTGATTGGGCGACGCCAATTTTTATATGGGATGCGGATTAATGTGGGAGCCGGGCTTGCCCGCGATGCAGGCGCCTCGGTTTATCAGTGATACCGAGGTGATGCAATCGCAGGCAAGCCAGCTCCCACATAAAGATGCTCCCTGGCGCGCCGCGATCTACAGTCATTATCGAGGCGGGGAGGCATAAGCCTCCCCGCATCGTTTGTGGAAACTACATGAATATTCTGATCGTTGGGCCCAGTTGGGTCGGTGATATGGTGATGGCACAGACACTTTTCCAGTGCCTGCGCCAGCGCTATCCAGACTGCCAGATCGACGTGCTCGCCCCTGAGTGGAGCCGGCCGATCCTGGAGCGCATGCCCGAGGTGCGCAAGGCCTTGAGCTTTCCGCTCGGCCACGGTGCCCTGGAACTGGCGACCCGCCGACGCATCGGCAAATCCATGGCCGGCCAGTACGACCAGGCGATCCTGTTGCCCAACTCGCTCAAGTCGGCGCTGGTGCCTTTTTTTGCCGGTATCCCCAAGCGCACCGGTTGGCGCGGTGAGTTTCGCTATGTGCTGCTCAATGACGTACGCACCCTGGATAAAGCCCGCTACCCGCTGATGATCGAGCGCTTCATGGCCCTGGCCTACGAGCCCGGCACGCAATTGCCCACGCCGTACCCGCGGCCCAGCTTGCAGATCGACCCGGTGACCCGCGATGCGGCGCTGGCCAAGTTCGGCCTCACCCTTGATCGGCCGGTTCTGGCCTTGTGCCCTGGCGCCGAGTTTGGCGAGTCCAAGCGCTGGCCGTCGGAGCATTACGCCAAGGTCGCCGAGACCAAGATCCGCGAAGGCTGGCAGGTGTGGCTGTTCGGTTCGAAGAACGATCATTCGGTAGGTGAAGATATTCGTCAGCGCCTGATTCCCGGCCTGCGCGAAGAGGCGGTGAACCTCAGTGGCGACACGTCCCTGGCCGAGGCTATCGACTTGTTGTCCTGCGCCGACTCGGTGGTGTCCAACGACTCCGGCCTGATGCATGTGGCGGCGGCGCTGAACCGCCCGCTGGTAGCGGTGTACGGCTCCACGTCCCCAGGCTTCACCCCGCCCTTGGCCGACAAGGTCGAAGTGGTGCGCCTGGGCCTGGATTGCAGCCCGTGTTTTGATCGCACCTGCCGCTTCGGCCACTACAACTGCCTGCGCCAATTGCTGCCGCAGCCGGTAACCGATGCCTTGCAGCGGTTGCAGGGCGATGTGGTCGAGGTTCACTGAGTTGCGGGTACTGGTAGTCAAGACCTCATCCCTGGGCGATGTGATCCATGCCTTGCCGGCGTTGACCGATGCAGCACGGGCGATTCCCGGCATTCGCTTTGATTGGGTGGTGGAAGAAGGCTTTGCCGAAATCCCGACCTGGCACCCGGCGGTGGACAAGGTGATCCCGGTGGCGATTCGCCGCTGGCGCAAGAACCTTTGGCAAACGATCAAGAGCGGCGAGTGGGGCCGTTTCAAGCAGGCCGTGCAGTCGACCAAGTATGACCTGGTGATCGACGCCCAGGGCCTGCTGAAAAGCGCCTGGCTGACCCGCTATGTGCGTGCTCCAGTGGCCGGCTTTGATAAAAACTCGGCCCGTGAGCCGATCGCTTCGCGTTTTTATTCACGACGCCTGGCCGTGGCCCGCGGGCAACACGCGGTAGAGCGCTTGCGCCAACTGTTCGCCGTGGCCCTGGGCTACGACCTGCCCAAAGGCTTGGGCGACTATGGCCTGAGCGTTGAAAAACTACTGGGCCTGCCGCCGAAAAAACCCTTTGTGTTGCTGCTGCACGGCACTACCTGGGACACCAAGCACTGGCCCGAAGCCTATTGGCGTGAGCTGGCCGAACGCATGGGGCGCCTGGGCGTGGACGTGAAATTGCCGTGGGGTAACGCCGCCGAAAAGGCTCGGGCCGAGCGCCTGGCCCAAGGCCTGCCCAACGCCGAAGTGCTGCCCAAACTCAACCTGGCGGGCGTGGCCGGCGTGTTGGCGGGCGCCCGCGCCTGTGTGGCGGTGGACACCGGCCTCGGTCACCTGGCGGCAGCGCTGGATGTGCCGACCATTTCCCTGTTCGGCCCCACCAATCCGGGCCTTACTGGCGCTTACGGCAAGGGCCAGATCCATTTGGCCAGCGACTGGCCGTGTGCGCCGTGCCTGCAAAAGCAGTGTACCTATCAACCTACCGCCGACGACCTGCGGCGGTTCGACATCAAGCGTGAGTCGCCCCTGTGCTTCACGCGCTTGAATCCTGAGCGTGTAGCAAGCCGGCTGAGCACGTTGTTACTGGCTGAGGAGCAGCACTGATGCAACTGGCTTTTGTTCTGTACAAGTACTTTCCCTTCGGTGGCTTGCAGCGCGACTTCATGCGCATCGCCCTGGAGTGCCAGCAGCGCGGCCACAAGATTCGTGTCTATACGCTGATCTGGGAAGGCGACATCCCACCCGGCTTCGAAGTACTGGTGGCGCCGGTCAAGGCGCTGGTCAATCACCGTCGCAATGAAAAGCTGTATGCCTGGATCCAGGCCGACCTGGCCAAGCGGCCGGTGGATCGCGTGGTGGGCTTCAACAAGATGCCGGGGCTGGATGTGTATTTTGCCGCCGACGGGGTGTTCGAAGACAAGGCTCAAAACCTGCGCAACCCCATGTACCGCTGGTTCGGGCGCTATCGGCACTTCGCCGAATACGAGCGCGCGGTGTTCGATAAGGACGCCAAGACCCAAATCATGGTGCTGTCCGAACATCAGCAGAAGTTGTTCACCCAGTATTACGGCACCCAGGCCGAGCGTTTCCACTTGCTGCCGCCGGGCATTGCCCGCGACCGGCGCGCTCCGCCTGACGCGGCCGAAATCCGCGCCGAGTTTCGTCGTGAGTTCGGCCTGGCCGAGGACGACCTGTTGCTGGTGCAGATCGGTTCGGGCTTCAAGACCAAGGGCGTCGACCGCAGCCTCAAGGCCGTGGCCGCCTTGCCTTCCAAGCTGAAGAAGCGCACCCGACTGTTTGTAATCGGCCAGGACGACCCCAAGGTATTCCAATTGCAGAGTGCGGCATTGGGCCTGGGCGATCAGGTGCAGTTCTTCAAGGGCCGCAGTGATATCCCGCGTTTCCTGCTGGGCGCCGACCTGCTGATTCACCCTGCGTACAACGAGGCGGCCGGCATGGTGCTGGTCGAAGCGGTGGTCGCCGGCCTCCCGGTACTGGTGAGCCGGGTGTGTGGCTACGCGTTCTACATCGACAAGGCCCAGAGCGGCCGAGTGTTGGACGAGCCGTTCGAGCAAGCCCAGCTCAACCAGTACCTGGTGGATATGCTCGACGATCCACACGCGCGTGCGACCTGGAGTCGCAATGGTCTGGCCTTCGCCGAGACGGCCGACCTCTATAGCATGCCGCAGTACGCTGCGGACCTGATTCTGGCGGAGCCAAACCGATGAAGTTGATTCTAGCCGAACCCTTCAAGACCCTCTGGGCCGGACGCGATGCGTTCGCCGAGGTCGAGAAGCTGCAAGGCCAGGTGTTCCGCGAGCTGGCCGCTCGCCGTACGTTGCGTACGGTGGTCGAAGGCCAGCCTTACTTTGTGAAGATTCACCGTGGCATTGGCTGGGGCGAAATCCTCAAGAACCTGGTCACGGCCAAGTTGCCGGTACTGGGCGCAGGCCTGGAGTGGCTGGCGATCCAGCGCCTGCAAGCGCTGGGCGTGCCGACCATGACCGCCGTGGCCTTTGGCGAAAAAGGCAGCAACCCGGCCGACCAGCATTCGTTCATCATTACCCAGGAACTGACGCCGATTATCAGCCTGGAAGACTTGACCCTCGATTGGGTCAAGCAACCGCCCGTGCCGGCCATCAAACACGCCTTGACCCGTGAGCTGGCGCGCACCGTCGGCGCGATGCACCGCGGTGGCGTGAACCATCGCGACTGCTACCTCTGCCATTTCCTGTTGCACACGGACCAGCCCATTACCGTCGACAATCTGAAATTGTCGGTGATCGACCTGCACCGTGCGCAGGTGCGTCCGACGATTCCACTGCGCTGGCGTAACAAGGACCTGGCCGGCCTGTATTACTCCGCATTGGAGATCGGCCTGACCCAGCGCGACAAGCTGCGCTTTCTCAAGACGTACTTCCAGCAGCCGTTGCGCCAGATCCTGGCGGAGCAAGCTGCGCTGCTGTCTGAGCTTGAGCGCATGGCCTCCAAGCTTTACGCGCGCAAGCAACGATACGGGGATGCGCTCTGATGGCGGGTTGGAACCTGGAACCTGCCTATGCCGCCCTGGCGGATGACTTTGGAAGCCTGGAGGCGGTATTTGCCTTGCAAGGCGAGCGATTGACCCGCGACCCGCTGTCGGAAGTCATCCGGGTCGAGCGCGGCGGGGTCAATTATTACGTCAAGCGCTACGTGGGCGCCGGCAAAGGCTTGCGCCGTTACCTGGGCAGGCCGCGGGTGAAATCCGAATGGCAGAACCTCAAGCGTTTCGCCAAGTGGGGCATCCCGACGGCTGATGTCGTCGCCTGGGGCCTGGACCGCAAGGGCCTGGCTTATAACCGGGGCGCGATGATTACCCGCGAGCTGCCCAAGACGGAAGACTTGTCAGTGCTGGCCGAGCGCAATGACGAACGCCTGAAAGACCCCCGGTGGGTCGATGGCATCAGCCGCCAGCTCGCCGAATACACGCGCACCATGCATGAGCACCGCTTCACTCATAACGACTTGAAGTGGCGCAACCTGCTGGTGGACGACCAACGAACCCTGTACCTGATCGATTGCCCCAACGGTGATTTCTGGCGTGGTTTCTGGCTCAAGTACCGCATCACCAAGGACTTGGCTTGCCTGGACAAGGTCGCCAAATATCACCTGTCGGCCACCCAGCGCCTGCGTTTCTACCTGCAATACCGCCAGCGCACGCACTTGTCGGCGTCGGACAAACGGCGAATTCGTCACGTGGTGAAGTTTTTTGAGGGACGCGAATGAGTGACTTCCTGGCGGCCGAAGACCGCGCCTTGCTTGAGCGCAACGGTCTGGCGACGTTTGACGCCCTGTGGGCCAAGCAACTGGACGCAGTGGACGAGCCCAATACCAGTCACGGCGGCTGGAGCAGTGTGTATCGCCTGGAGCTTGAAGGGCAGGGCTATTACCTCAAGCGCCAGAGCAACTACCTGACGCGCACCTTGCACCGGCCGTTTGGCGAGCCGAGTTTTGCGCGCGAGTTCCGTAATATCAGCCTGTATCGAAAGCTCGGAATCCCTGCTCTGCAGGCGGCGTTCTTCGGTGAGCGCAAGGTTAAGGGCGAGCGCCGGGCAATGCTGCTTACCCGTGCTCTGGATGGTTGGAACGACCTGGATTCGTTGCTGGAGCAGTGGCAGCAATTGAGCGTCGCCCAGCACAGTGCGATCCTGTCGGCGTGCGGCAAGCTGGCGCGTCATCTGCACAGCGTCGGGCAGGTGCATGGCTGTTTTTACCCCAAGCATATTTTCCTGCAGGCCACCGCTGAGGGTTATGCCGCGCAGCTGATCGACCTGGAAAAAACCCGTCCGTTGCTGTTTGGCTGGCGTGACCGGGTCAAGGACCTGGAACCGCTGTTGCGTCGCGCGCCCCAATGGTCGGACGCGCAGGTGCGCCAGCTGCTGGCGGCGTATCTTGAGCAGCCCGAGGACAGCGACCTGGTCTCCACTTGGCACCAGCGCCTGACCGCACGCCGCAGCCACAAGGAGAACCGCTGATGCGTTTATCCGAGCTGAAAAATGCCGGCCGTAGCCCCAGCCTGCCGTTGACCATCGATCTGGCGGATGCGGCAGGCCCGGGGCAGTTGCAACTGCTGAGCCTGCTGCGGGTGTTGCCCGGGCAGCGCTACGTGGGCGCGGCAGTGTGGCGTGGTCGCCCGGTATTGGCCAAATTGTTGGTTGGCAGCAAGGCGGCGCGGCATTTTCAGCGTGAACTCAAGGGTGTGCGTTTGTTGGCTGAGCAAGGCCTGACCACACCGTTGTTGTTGGCCGATGGCTTGCAGGACGGCGAGGGCGGCTGGCTGCTGTTTGAGTTTATCGAGGGCGCCCAAAGCCTGGCCGATGCGTGGCACGCCGTCGAACATCTGCCGCCGTTGGCGGACGAACAAACCGCCGTGCTCGCCGAAGCATTGGGCGCGATTGCGCAAATGCATGCCAAAGGCCTGTGGCAGGAAGACCTGCACCTGGACAACCTGCTGCGCCAGGACGGCAAGCTGTACTTGATCGATGGTGCAGGCATTTGTGTCGAGGAGGCGGGTAAGCCGTTGTCGCGCAATCGCGTGCTGGAAAACCTCGGCGTGTTTTTCGCCCAGCTGCCGAAAAACCTTGAGCCGTTTACCGAAGAATTATTGGTGTACTACCTGCTGGGTAATGGTGAGCACGCCTTGCCGCTGCAAGCCCTGGAAAAGCAGGTGCGCAAAGTCAGCGCCTGGCGCTTGAAGGACTTTCTGGACAAGACTGGCCGCGAATGCACGCTGTTCAGCGTGGTGCGTGGCGCCTTTGGCTTGCGTGCGATTCGTCGCGAAGAAGAAACGGCCATGTTACCGGTGTTGGAACAGGCAGACGCCTTGCTCGACCAGGGCCACCTGTACAAGACTGGCGGCGCGGCCAGTGTGGCCAAGGTCGAAGTGGCTGGTCGGCCGTTGGTGATCAAGCGCTACAACATCAAAGGCTTTGCCCACTGGCTCAAGCGCTTCTGGCGCCCGAGCCGAGCCTGGCATTCCTGGCGCGAGGGTAACCGCCTGGCGTTTCTCGGCTTTGCTACGCCCAAGCCACTGGCGGTGCTGGAGAAGCGCTTTTTATGGCTGCGCAGCCGTGCGTATCTGGTCACCGAGTTTCTGCCGGGGCCGGACATCATCGAGCGCTTTGCGCCGTATGTTGAAAACGGCGATGCGCCTGAGAGCGAGCTGCTCGCACTGGAGCAGTTGTTTACCCAGTTGATTGGCGAGCGCATCAGTCATGGCGATTTCAAAGGCCATAACCTGTTCTGGAATGACGGGCGTTGGGCGATGATTGATCTGGATGCCATGTGTCAGCACGGCTCTGTTGCCAGTTTTGCGCCGGCATACGCTAAAGACCGGGCGCGGTTTATGCGCAATTGGCCGCAGGGCAGTGCGTTGTATCAGTTGATCGATCAGCGGTTGCCTAAAACCATCGTGGTTTAAGCGGGCGCCTGATACCCAAATGTGGAAGGGGGCAAGCCCCCTCCCACATCAGAATTGATATTCAGCCCCTGCTCCCGCATACCACGAGCGCCCCGGTGCTGCTTCGTAGTAGCGCCCGTTGCCGTCACCCACAATCACCGACCCCACATATTGACGATCCAGCAGGTTATCCAGGCGCAAGGTCTGGTGAAAGGTCCAGTGTTCCACCTTCTGCTCAAACCGTGCCCGCCAGTTGAAGACGCTGTAGCCCGGTGCGGCATGTTGGCTATTGGTGTCTTCGACATAGACTTTGCTGCGGTACATACCTTCGATGGCCGTGCTGACCCAGTCCCGTGGCTTCCAGTTCAGTTCGGCGAACAGTGTGGTTTGGGGGACGCCGGGGAGGTAGTTGCCCTTGTCGATGGTGTTGGCGCCGCTGGCGAAATCGCTGTCGTAGGTGGCTTGGAGGCGGGTATAGGCGAGGCTGGTGCTCCAGTGCTCGTTCAGTTGGCTTTCAACACCCAGTTCGAAGCCGCGACGTAGTGTGCGACCGGCGTTCTGGTAAGTTGTGCGGCCCCCGCTTGCCTGTTGCACGACCAGTTCGTCTTCGGTGGTGATTTGGAACACTGCGGCGTTGATGCGGGTGTCTTGACCTAGACGGGCCTTCAAGCCGACTTCGAACTGCTTGCTGACAGACGGCTTGAGAGCAAAGTTGAAGCCGTTGGCGGTGCTTGAATAGGCTGATTCAGCTTGAGTGGGGGTTTCGAAGCCTTTGCCCGCACTCACGTAGCCGTGCAAGTCAGGGGTGAAGGCGTACATCACGCTGACCGATGGTGTGTTTTTTTGATAAGTCTTGCTGCCGCTGTCGTTGCCATCATTTAGGAAATGGTCGTCGACCTGCATTTTCATGGTGCTGTGCCGCAGGCCAGCTTGCAGGGTCCAATCGCCCAGTAACCAGTTGGCTTGCACGAAGGGATCAACGCTGGTGGCGGTGTCGATTTCGTCGCGGCCCAGGGCGCCTTTGACTCCATGTACGCCGTTCAAAGTGTTGGAGTAGCCTTGGCGATCATCTTCGCTGCGGTCGTAATCGAGGCCGCTGATGATTGTCAGGTCGCCCGGTACGCTGCTGATGGGTTGCAGCCAATGAATGGAGCCGCCGTAGAACTTTCGGTCAAATGCCACGACGCCACCACGGGCGTTAGCAGGGTTGGTTGCGCCGCTGGGAAACTTGTCCGGGATCGACAGGTACTGAATCACACTGCGGCGCCCGGTATACGCATTGACCTGCAACGTCGCATTGCCGATGTAGCGCTCGTAGTTCATTCCCAATTGCTGGTGATCGATGCTTTTACGCGTGTTATAGGTCAGCGCGTTGGCGCTTACCGAACGCGGATCGGCCTTGTACGCTGTCCAGGTCTGCCCCAGCGGATCCTGCGTACCGTTCTGCTCCAGGCTGCTGTAGATCAATGCCAGCTTGCTGTCGTCATCCGGCTGGAAGTTGAGCTTGGCGAAGGTCTGGTCGCGCCGGGCGCTGCTGTGGTCGCGGTAGCCGTTGGTGTCCATGCGTGAGGCATCGAGCACGAACCCGGCACCATTCGCCGCGCCTTCCGCGCTAAGGTGGTTCTTGTTCAGCCCGTCGCTGCCCACCAGCGTTTCTGCGCCGATGCGCGGTGGGCCTTCGCCGTCGCGGGAGAACATTTGGATCACACCGCCGGCGTTACTGCCATACAGAGTCGCCGCCGGGCCGCGCAGCACTTCGATGCGCTCGGCAGTGTCGAGGTTGAACGTTGCGGCCTGGCCCTGGCCGTCGGGGGTGCTGGCGGGGATGCCATCGGCGATCAGCTTGATGCCTCGTACGCCAAACGCCGAACGGGCGCCGAAGCCGCGGGACGAGATCTGCAAGTCCTGTGCATAGTTCTGGCGGTTCTGCACCACCAGGCCGGGCACGCGGGACAGGGCTTCGGAGGCGTTGATGCCCAGTTGGCCGTTGCTGATTTGTTCACGATTAATGCCGTCTACCGAATACGGCAGGTCGAACGTCGGGCTGGCGCTGCGCGAGCCGGTGACCACGCTGGGATCCAGGATCAGGGGCGCATTGTCGGCTTGGGCGGTGTTGCACAGGCCCAGCAGTAAGGCAAGGCAGGTTGGAGCAGAAGGAGTCATGAAAAGGCCGAGTGGGTAGCGCACGCAAGTAAGGGTGTAAGTGCAAATGTGACAAGTTTAACGACTCGTCCTCTGATTTGCCGAACTCCTTACCGCCTGGCGCATTGGGACGCTTCCTACGCTTAGCGTCGACTGCGCAAGCCTGAAGTCTTGGTTTTGTGGTGCTAGGTTTTCGATCTTTATCAAACGAAAAGAAGAATCAACTATGTGGACTCCTATCCTGCGCTTGCTGATGTTGCTGGGAATGTCGTTGATCGTTGCAGGCTGCGGCACGGCGACCACCGTGCTGCGTGGCGATGACGTTACTGTTCGTGACCTCAAGGGCAAGAAAACCTACTGTCAGTCCGTTTCGCGAATCTACAGTGGCGTAGCTTATGACCTCTGCGTCTTGCATGGGCCTCCCAACTCTGCGGGTGGGCCCTCGTTGAACGGGATTCCATGGGTCATTCTGGATGCGCCGGTTTCCGCGGTGCTGGACACGCTCGTCTTGCCCTACACCATCTACCGCCAAAGCGCCGACGGTAGCATCGAGCTGCGCTAACAGCTTCCTACTGCTTTTAAGCTATAATCCCGCCCTTTAGCTGTTTCCCGCCCGGGCGGGAAGCACACTTTTTTCAGGCGCGATGCGCCTGCATGCAGACTAAAAGAGGCTAGACCCCTGTGGCATTGACGATTCTTGGCCTGTCCGGCGCCCTTAGCCATGATCCTTCCGCAGCCCTGTATATCGACGGCAAGCTGATTGCGGCCGCCGAAGAAGAGCGCTTCGTACGCGACAAACATGCAAAGAACCGCATGCCCTACGAGTCGGCGAAGTTCTGCCTGGAACAGGCTGGCATCAAGCCTTCGGACGTTGACGTGGTGGCGATCCCATTCGCCCCGATCAGCCTGTTCGGCGAGGCACGCTGGCACTACGCCAAGCGCTACTGGTACGCCCCGGACCGCGCCCTCGACGCGATCCTGATGGGTAACCGTCGCTACAAGCGCTATCGCAACAAGATTGTCTGGTGCCTGGAACAACTGGGCTTCGATCCGAAGAAAATCAAGATCGAACCGGTTGAACACCACCTGGCCCACGCTTCCAGCGCCTACCACTGCTCGGGTTTCCAGGAAAAAACCGCGATCCTGGGCATCGACGGCAAAGGTGAGTACGCCACCACGTTCTTCGGCTATGGCGAAAACGGCAAGATCCACAAGATCAAGGAATTCTACGACCCGGATTCTCTCGGCGGCCTGTACGGTGCGATCACCGAGTTCCTCGGTTTCGAGATGCTCGACGGTGAGTTCAAGGTCATGGGCATGGCGCCGTACGGTGATGCCAGCAAGTACGACTTCTCGCGTTTGGCGTCCTTTGAAAACGGCGAGCTGGTGATCAACACCGACTACGCCAACGTCATCGGCCTGCGTCGCTACAAAGAGAAGGGCAAGGGTTTCTACTTCTCGCCAAAACTGATCGAGTGGCTGGGCCCCAAGCGCGAAGGCGACATTGCCGACGAGCCGTATATCCACTACGCCGCCAGTATGCAGGCGTTGTTCGAGAAGCTGGCCTTGCAGATGATCGACCATTACCTGGGCGACATCCTCAAGGACACCGGCAAGCTGGCCTTCGCCGGCGGCTGTGCGCTGAACGTCAAGCTGAACCAGAAGATCATTGCCCGCGACGACGTGAAAGAGTTGTTCGTGCAGCCGGCGTCCGGTGATGCCGGCACGGCTGTCGGCGCGGCCGCCTATGTATCCCACGCTCGTGGTGTACCGGTGGAGAAGATGGAGCACGTGTACCTCGGCCCGTCCTATAGCAACGAAGACGTGATCGCCGCTTGCGCCAAGCACGAGAGCAAGCCGAACTGGCGCAAGATCGAAAACATGCCCAAGCGCATCGCCAAGATCATGGTCGACGGTAACCCGGTGGCCTGGTTTCAGGGCCGCATGGAGTTTGGCCCGCGTGCCTTGGGTGGGCGTTCGATTATCGGCTGCCCAAGCGCCACCGGCGTGGCTGACCGCATCAACCACCAGATCAAGTTCCGCGAGCGCTGGAGGCCTTTCTGCCCGTCGATGCTCGACACCGTGGCCCCGCAGATGATCAAGGTCGATCACCCGGCGCCGTTCATGACCTTCACTTTCGAGGTGTCGGAAGAGTGGAAGACTCGCGTGCCGGAAGTGGTGCATGAAGATGGCACATCCCGCGCCCAGGTGCTCAAGCGCGAATACAACCCGCGCTACTACGACATGATGAAAGAACTGGAAGTGCTGACCGGCAACGGCGTGTCCCTGAACACCTCGCTCAACCGTCGTGGCGAAGCGATGATCTGCTCGCCGACCGACGCGCTGAACATGTTCTTCGGCTCGGACCTGCAGTACCTGATCATGGAAGACATCCTGGTCGTGAAAGACGGCGTGGACCCTTATGACGCCGTGGTTTAAATGCTGAACCGCTTCCAGGGCTGGCGTGAACGTGGCTGGGCGCCTGTCGAGGCCGAGGTTTACGCCCAGGCCTGGCAGCGTTACGGCGGCAGCGTGGCGACCCACCCGCAGGTTATCGAGCGGTTGGCTGGCCTGGCGCAGATTCCGGTACGCTACCTGGGCTGGGAACAAGGTGGCGAACTCAGGGGGGCGATAGCCACCTGGGGGCGCGATCTGGCTCTCTCCAAGGACGTGCTCAAGCGCACCGGCAAGAAAGGCCTGTTTGACCTCGGTAATGCCGAGGTCATCCTGCCCATTGCCGCCGATGCTCAGTTGCCGTTGCGCCACCGGGCGCGCTACCTGTCGGCGTTGAACGAAGGGCGCGTCAGTACCCTCAAGCCCCAGGCCGAGCAATTGGCCATGGCGCGCACTCCCGAAGAGCTGTCGAAGAAGTTTCGCTACAACCAGCGCCGCGAGTTGCGCCTGCTGGAAGAAGCGGGCGGCGTAGCGCGGGCGGTCAGTGAGTTCTCCAGCGTGGAGCTGGCGGCGATTTATTGCGATCTGTTCCAGCGTCGCTGGGGGTTCCCCGCGGCTGGTGCGGCGCGTTTGGCCGAGGTGCTGGAGCTGCTCAAGGAGTTTCTGTTCGGCTCGGTGCTGTTTCTCAATGACGCCGCGATTGCGGTGCAATTGGTGTATCAGGTGCAGTCCAATGAATGGTTCAGCGCCGAGTACGTCAACGGCGGCGTCGACCCGCAAACCCGCGCGTTCAGCCCTGGCAGCGTGTTGAGTTTCCTCAATACCCAAAGCGCCTGGGAGCAGGCGCGGGCGGCGAACAAGTCGCTGCGCTTTTCCTTCGGTCGTTCCGACCGTGAGTATAAGGAGCGCTGGTGCAACCCGGTGCCGGTGTTCAGCGTATGAGTCGCAAACAGCAACTGCTCAAGCGCCATCGGCGCAACAAGCGCATCGCGCTGTTGATCGGCTTGGCGGTGCTGGTTGCCACCGGTGTAATGGTGGCCTGGTGGTTGCCGCCGATGTTGGCGGTGTTGCTATGGGCGGCCCATGAAGCGTGGTTTGCCGATCACCTGTTCTACTCGCCCAGCGACCACTATGAGTACGCATTCCCAGCCGGCAGCGAGCAGCCCGGTTTGCGCCTGGAGTCGGGGCGGCTGTTGCTGGATGCGCCGCTGGCGAACGATGAAACCCTGATTATTGGCGTTGAGTTGAAAAGTTCGTGGCTGGGGCGCTTCCTAGACCCGGCGGTGGACCTGTTGGGCCTTGACTCAGCGGACCGCCAAACCTTTGAACGTGGCGTCAACGGGCGCCGCTATCTCAACCTGACCGGCGCTGCACAAGCACTGGCGGCGGGCAACATCAGCTTGCGCGGGCGCTTTTGCCGGATCCAGGGGCAGCCGATTCTGTGGCGTTTCCACCAACCGGACTATCGCCAGCAACGTGTGATGGTGATCGCTCCTCACGCCGACGATGCCGAGCTGGCCGCGTTCAGCCTTTACAGTCAAGCGGCTGAAAGCTGGATCGTGACCCTGACCGCCGGGGAGATCGAAGCCGAGCACTATCAGCAGATGGGTTTGCCCAAGGCCCAAGCATCACGCCTCAAGGGCCGCTTGCGTGCCTGGGACAGCGTCGCGGTGCCGCGTTGGGCCGGGGTGCCCGAAGCACAATGCGTGCAGTTGGGTTACTTCTGCATGCAATTGCAGGCCATGCAGGCTGCGCCGGACCAGCCTCAGGCGTCGCGCGAAGCGGATTTGGCCGACACGCGGCTATTTCGCCAGTTCAACGGCTTTGCCCTGCCGGGTGATGCAGATGGCGCACCGACCTGGCACAACCTGATCGCCGACCTGCGCGCACTGCTGCTCAAGGCGCGCCCTCAGGTGATCGTGTTGCCCACGCCATTGCTGGACCCCCACGCTGACCACATCTGCGCCCATGCGGCGGTGCTTGAAGCTCTGCAGGGCCTGGAGTGGCAGCCCGACACGTTGCTCGGTTATGCCAACCACCTGCATGATAATGACCGCTGGCCCATGGGTGACTCCGGTGCTGGGATGGCGCTGCCGCCACGTTTCGATTCATCGCCCGAGATGGTGCCGTGCAGCTTTGCACTCACCTTGAGCCAGCAGCAGGACAAGGCCATGGCCCTGGGCATGATGCACGACTTGCAGCCGCGCGCGCCGCTCAAGCGCCGGGTGCGCAAGTGGTTGCAGCAAGTGCTGGCCGGACGTAGTCCATCGCCTTACGGCGAGAACGAATTCTTTCGCAAAGCCGTGCGTCGTCACGAGCTGCTGTGGGTCCTTAAGCAGGACTGAAACCCTCTCGAAGGCAGGCCAGCGTGGGTCTGCCGCCCATTTTACCGGGCCGTGCGCCCGTAGCCAGATCGCTGCATGGAGAGTTATGAAGCCGCGTTTCAAGGTTTTGCAGTTACAGCCGGACTACAACGTCAAGACCCATGACTTCGCCGACCTGGGTGAGCAAATCGTCAAATCCCTGCCGCCTGAACGTTTCGAGGTGACCTCCGGGTTTCTAAGCGGTCGTCCGCTGCCCGGCCAGCCCCTGAGCGTGGCTGAGCACTCCCACTATTTCGAGCTGCCGGAGAAGTCTCTCAAGGGCATTCGTTTTGGCGCCATGTGGCAGATCTACAAGTATTGCCGCGAGCAGAAGTTCGATGTGGTCATCTGTAACCGCTTCAAATCGGTGAACATGATGCTGTCGCTCAATCGCTGGTTGAAAATCCCTCTGTGCATCGGTATCTCCCACGGTTTTGGCGAATATGCCCGTGGTTACCGTCGGCGTCAGACCCAGCGCTGGGTCAGCCCGGCCTGGCGTTTTGTCGGCGTGTCGGAAGCGGTGAAGGACTACCTGGTGGACCTCAACTGTGGGTTCACCCGTGAAAACACCAGCTACGTCACCAACGCCATCGACATTCCCCAGGCAGAAGCCTTGCAACTGTCCCGTGAGGACGCACGCAAGGCCCTGGGCCTGCCAATGGAAGCACGGATGATCGGCGCTCTGGGCCGCCTGGTGCCGATCAAGGGCCATACTCATCTGCTGCAGGCTTTCGCCACGCTCAAGGATAAATACCCTGAGGCGCAGGTGGGCATCATTGGTTCCGGGCGCGCCGAAGCCGATTTGCGTGCCGATATCGAACGCTTGGGCCTGAACGGTCGTGCGCACTTGCTGGGCTTTCGCGAAGACGGCATGAAGTATGTGCGCGGCTTCGACATCTGGACCATGCCGTCGCTGTTCGAGGGCCTGGGCCTGGCTCTGCTGGAAGGCATGAGCGGCCATCTGCCGGTGATTGCCTCCAACGGACCGGCAATGCTGCCCCTGGTGCAGGGCGCGGGTGGGCTGTCCCATGACCCGGGCAACGTCGAGCAGCTGGCTGCAGCCCTGGATACTTATCTGGCACTGAGCGATGAACAGCTGCGCGAAAAGGGTGAAGAGGTGTTCCGCTATCTGGAGGCCAACCACACCCTTGACGAGTTCAAGCACAAGTACCTGACCCTGATTGAAACCGGTTTGCGTGAAGTAGGTAGAGCATGAATCAGCAACAGCCCCTGGTCTCGGTGATCATCGCCTCCTATAACCATGGCCAGTACATCGAACAGAGCATCCTCAGCGTGCTGGGGCAGACCTACCCCAATATCGAACTGTTGGTGGTGGATGACGGTTCCAAGGATGACAGCGTCGAACGCATCCAGCGCTTGCAGGCCGAGCACGGCTTTGATTTCCAGGTGCAGCAGAACCAAGGCCTCAGCGCCACCTTGAACGGTGCGATCGCTCGTGCCAAGGGTAGCCTGATCGCGCCGTTCGGTTCGGATGACATCATGTTGCCGGACCGTCTCGCCACTCAGGTTGCGTACATGGAGGGCAAGCCGAAGGTGGGCATGTGCGCCGGCAATATCGAGCTGATCGACGGTGACGGCAACCTGCACCCGGAGAAGAAGCAACGTCGCGACGTGCCGTTTCGCAGCCTCGACTTCGACGATATATTCCTGGACCGCAAGCCCTTTCCGCCGGCGCCGACCATGCTGATTCGTCGCGACGTACTGGAGGAGGTCGGCGGGTTCGACCCGCAGATTCCCCTGGAGGACTTGCTGATCCAGCTGAAGATCACGGCGGCGGGCTATACCATCGACGCTTTGGGTGTGGTGATGGCCAAATATCGCCAGCACGCTACCAACACGTACAAGAACCACCGTTACATGATCCAGAACATTCTCAAGACTTACGCATTGTTCAGCGATCACCCGGCCTATGATCAGGTGCGCTACAACTTCCTGAACTCAATGTTCCTCAAGACCGCCGACCGCGACCGCCCGTTGGCGCGCGAGATTCTCAAGCAGATCCCGTTGAAGTTTTGGGGGCGCAAGACCTTGCGTGGGTTGGTGAGGTTGTATCTGGCGCCGCTCAGGAGCTGAAACGGCGCCATCCCTCCTACTACAGGCCCTGTACCTGCTCGCGGATTTTCGCAGTGGCGGCCGGGCTTGCCACCGAGGCATACCCTTTGACCAGTTGTTCGAAATGCGTTTCGAACAGCCAGTTGCGGTCTTGTGGGTAGCGCTGCATGTGACGCAGGTTACGTTGGCGCAGCGCATAACGCAGTGAAGAGGGGTAGATGCGCAGGTCAGCGATGTCGATCAGGCCGAACTCGCCATCGTCCATCAACAACACATTGCCCAGGTGCAACGAGCGAAAGTACACCCCTCGCTCGTGCAACTGCGCCATGAACCGGCCAAAACGCTCCACCAGTGATTCGCGCAGGCTGCTGTCCAGGCTTTGCAACGCCTGGCGCAAAGTCAGGCCGGGCAGGGGGGTGTAGGCAACCGCGCTGCTGGCATCGCTCAGGCGATAGAGTCCGAGGATCTGTGGCGTTGGAATGCCCAGGGTACGCAGTTGCTCGCTGTTGCTGGCAAAGCGCTCGGAATAAGGGTTGAAGCTGCCGGAAGTGTACCAGCGGCGTGGGCGGAACAGCTTGAGGAAGCTGCCGTCTGCCAGGCGCAGGACTTTTGGCCCCAAGCCATCGGCTTCAATGACATGGGCGTTGCTGCACAGCTGCTCGAACGCCTTGGTCTTGATGTTCTGTACCGGCATGCGCAGCAGGCTGCGGTGGCGCTGAGCGAGGCTCAGACCTGTGATAATTGCCAACGGAATCCACAGCAGGAACCAGTGTTCCTTGGGGCGCGACAATATGCCGCCGCCTTCGGTCAGGCCCGCGCCGATGCCGTAAGCCAGCAGTGACGAAGCCAGGATGAACAACGGCTGGGCGCGTTCCTTCAGGCCTTTGTATAGAGCCCAACCGAGCATGAAGGCCCAAGGGATAAAGCCGATGATGCCGACGTAATAAAGCACGCCGAGGGCAAAGCTGTGGGGTTCGCGCAGTTGGTAGCCATCGGACACGGTCAGGTATAGCTCGGAATCGTAGCTATGCCCAATCCAGGGGTGTTCGGCGATGAGCTGCAATGTCATGGTCCACAGTTCGAGGCGGAACGAGCTGCCGCGTCCAGTGATCATTTCGGGGAAAAACAACAAGAGTCCGGCTGCACCCAGGACCAAGCCGGCGAAAAGCATCGCTGCGCGGCGGTTACGGCTGACAAAGCTCAACCATAGGACGGCCAACGTCAACGCTACTAATGCAGTGCGTGAACCGGTTGCTAAAACCGCGGCGGTCATGATCGCCAGGGCCGGTACGCTGAACCACAACACGTTCATGCGCTGGGTGGTCATGCAGACGTACAGCCAGTACACGGTGAAAAAACCAAAAAGGTGCGAACTCAGCAGCGGGTTATCAAGCGCGCCAAGGCCGCCGATCATGCGCATACCGGGCGAATAACCCTTGGCGAACGCCACCAGGTTGCCCAGGCTGACTACCAGCGCAATGACAGCGGCGCTGAAGAACATCGGCTTGAACAGTTCATTGCGGTAATGCAGCAACAGCCCGCAGCCACCAAACAGCATGAAGGTGTTCAACGGCCGCTTGAACAGGTCGGTATCGGAGCTGGGTTCGGGACTCCAGAGCAGGCTGGTCAGGGCCCAGGCGGAGAATGCTACAAACGCGATGACCAGAGGTTCTCGTAACAGGTCCTTGAGTTCCCGGGGGCGCATGCACAACAGGAACAAGGTCGGTACGCTGAACAGGATATAGACGATTCTGTGCAGCACATTGCGATTGCCGACAAAGAACAGCGCACTCAGGAGCAGCAACAAGCCAACAGGCAAAATCCATAGGACCAGGAAGTCGAAAACGCGATTTGAGCCATAAATAAGGCGCTTGGAGTGCATACAGTAAAGCCATTCCAGAAAGAGAAAGCCGACCATCTTAAGCTAGTGGCTAAGTAATGTCGCCGGTCGGATCCAACCGGGCCGCGGGTATACCGGGTGCAAGTACAACAGAGAAGCTGTGCTAAAGTCAGCCTCCTTTTTCAAAACGCCGCGTGATATGACCGACTCCAGTCCGAGCGCAAGCCCTTCGAGCTTGAAAATATACTTCCGCCTGCTCAGTTACGTTAAGCCCTACATGGGCTTGTTCGCGTTGAGTATCCTTGGATTTCTGATTTTCGCGTCGACCCAACCGATGCTGGGTTACATCCTCAAGTACTTTGTAGACGGCCTTTCCAATCCGGAAGCCGTGTTGTTCCCCACCGTACCCTTCCTGCGCGATCTGCAACTGCTGCAGGCGGTGCCGCTGCTGATCATCCTGATCGCGGCCTGGCAGGGCCTGGGTTCGTTCCTGGGCAACTATCTGTTGGCCAAGGTCTCCCTGGGGCTGGTCCATGACCTGCGGGTGCAGTTGTTCAACAACTTGTTGACGCTGCCCAACCGTTACTTCGATAACCACAACTCCGGGCACCTGATTTCCCGCATCACCTTCAACGTGACCATGGTCACGGGTGCGGCAACCGATGCCATCAAGGTGGTAATTCGCGAAGGCATGACGGTGATCTTCCTGTTCGCCTCCCTGCTGTACATGAACTGGCGCCTGACGCTGGTCATGATCGCGATCCTGCCGTTGATTGCGGTAATGGTCAGCACCGCCAGCAAGAAATTCCGCAAGCAGAGCAAGAAGATCCAGGTGGCCATGGGCGACGTGACCCACGTGGCCTCGGAAACCATCCAGGGCTACCGCGTAGTGCGCAGCTTTGGTGGCGAAGTCTACGAAGAGAAGCGCTTTTTCAAGGCCAGCCAGAGCAACACCAACAAGCAACTGCGCATGACTCGCACCGGGGCGATCTACACCCCGGCGCTGCAGTTGGTGATCTACTCCGCCATGGCCGTGCTGATGTTCCTGGTCCTGTATCTGCGTGGCGATGCCTCGGCGGGTGACATGGTGGCCTACATCACCCTGGCTGGCTTGTTGCCCAAGCCGATCCGTCAGCTCTCGGAGGTCAGTTCGACCATCCAGAAGGGTGTTGCGGGCGCCGAGAGCATCTTTGAACAATTGGACGAAGACGTTGAGGTCGACCACGGCACCATCGAGCGCGACAAGGTCAATGGCCGCCTGGAAGTGCGCAATCTGAACTTCACCTACCCAGGCACCGAACGCCATGTGCTCAAGGACATCAGCTTCACCGCCGAGCCTGGGCATATGATCGCTCTGGTGGGTCGTTCAGGCAGCGGCAAGTCGACCCTGGCCAGCCTGATCCCGCGTTTCTACCACCATGAAAGCGGAGAGATCCTGCTCGATGGCGTAGAGATCGAAGACTACAAGCTGCTCAACCTGCGCAAGCATATTGCTCAGGTCACCCAGCACGTGACCCTGTTCAGCGACACCGTAACCAACAACATCGCCTACGGCGACCTGGCCGGTGCGCCTCGTGCCGACGTTGAAGCGGCGGCGGCGGATGCCAATGCCAAGGACTTCATCGACCAGTTGCCCAAAGGCTTCGATACCCAGGTCGGTGAGAACGGCGTGCTGTTGTCCGGCGGCCAGCGTCAGCGCCTGGCGATTGCGCGCGCCTTGCTCAAGAACGCGCCGCTGCTGATTCTCGACGAGGCCACTTCGGCCCTTGATACCGAGTCCGAGCGGCATATCCAGGCGGCACTGGACAAAGTCATGCAAGGCCGTACGACCTTGGTGATCGCGCACCGATTGTCGACTATCGAGAAAGCCGACCTGATTCTGGTTATGGATGACGGGCGGATTGTCGAGCGCGGCACCCACGGCGAGTTGCTGGCGCAGAACGGCTATTACGCTCGCCTGCATGCCATGGGGCTGGATGCGCCAGTAGCGGCTGACATCACCTGATCCAACAGCGACACAGAGCTAATGTATGGGGCTTGCCTCCGATAGCGTTGGATCAGCCGGCATTTGTGCAAGCTGATACACCGCCATCGGGGGCAAGCCCCCTTCCACATTTGGCCTGCAGTGCGCGCAAGCGACCGCAAACCCTGTGCTAATATCGCGCCCCTGTTCATTTTGTATGTGGGTTGCTCCATGAAGTTGTCCATGCCGCGATTCAATCAAGCCGCTGTCTTGGTGGTCGGCGATGTCATGCTCGACCGTTACTGGCATGGTGGTACCTCACGGATTTCCCCTGAGGCTCCGGTACCGGTCGTCAAGGTCGAGCAAATCGAAGACCGCCCGGGTGGCGCTGCCAACGTCGCGCTCAATATTGCCGCCCTCGGCGCCCCGGCCTCCCTGGTGGGTGTGACCGGCGACGACGAAGCTGCCGAAAGCCTGGCCAACAGTCTGCAGGGGGCCGGTGTGCGTGCACTGTTCCAGCGCATCGCTCATCAGCCGACGATCGTCAAGCTGCGGGTCATGAGCCGTCACCAGCAATTGCTGCGTATCGATTTTGAAGAGCCCTTCGCCACCGACGCCCTGGCCCTCGGCGACCAGGTCGAGGCGCTGCTCGAAGGTATCAAGGTGCTGGTATTGTCCGACTACGGCAAAGGCGCCTTGCAGAATCACCAGGTGCTGATCCAGGCCGCCAAGGCTCGCAACATTCCGGTACTCGCCGATCCCAAGGGCAAGGATTTCTCGGTGTATCGAGGCGCCAGCCTGCTCACGCCTAACCTCAGTGAGTTCGAAACCATCGTCGGCGGTTGTGCCGATGAGCACGAACTGGTGAGCAAGGGCGCGGCGCTGATGGCCGAGCTTGATCTGGGCGCCTTGCTGGTGACCCGTGGCGAGCACGGTATGACCCTGCTGCGACCTGACCATCCGGCCATGCACCTGCCGGCGCGGGCCCGTGAAGTGTTCGACGTTACCGGTGCCGGTGACACCGTGATTTCCACCCTGGCGGCGTCTATCGCGGCCGGTGAGGAACTGCCCCACGCCGTGGCCCTGGCCAACCTGGCGGCGGGCATTGTGGTGGGCAAGCTGGGTACCGCGGCCATCAGCGCACCGGAGTTGCGCCGTGCGATCCAGCGCTCCGAAGGCTCGGAGCGCGGTGTGCTGGGCCTGGAGCAGTTGCTGCTGGCGATTGACGATGCCCGAGCCCATAACGAAAGCATTGTGTTCACCAACGGTTGCTTTGACATCCTGCACGCCGGGCATGTGACCTACCTGGAGCAGGCGAGCGCCCAAGGCGATCGCTTGATCGTCGCGGTCAACGATGATGCTTCGGTCAGCCGCTTGAAGGGCCCTGGCCGTCCGATCAACAGTGTCGATCGGCGCATGGCGGTATTGGCGGGTCTGGGTGCGGTGGACTGGGTGATCAGCTTCTCCGAGGGCACCCCGGAAAACCTGCTGGCCCAGGTCAAGCCGGACGTGCTGGTCAAGGGCGGTGACTACACCGTCGACCAGGTGGTCGGTGCGGACATCGTCAGTGCCTACGGTGGCACGGTCAAAGTGCTGGGGTTGGTTGAAAACAGCTCCACCACCGCGATTGTCGAGAAGATCCGCAACAACGAGTAATGCCCGTGGGGCGAGCCTGCTCGCCCCCTAGCCCTTCTTTGGCACGATCTTGCGCAGCATCTGCCGCGCCTTGCCGGTCAGGCGCTTGAGTTTCGAGTCCTTTTCCGGCTCTGCCAGGCCTTGCTGGCGCAGCCAATCCTTCCAGCGAATCCGCTCATCGCGCACCAGCCAGCCCTCTTGCTGGGCAAAGCTTTCCGCCAGGTACAAACCGCGTGTGCTGGCCGGGTACAGCTGATCTTTCTTGACGGTATACAGTTCGGCCAACGGCTCGCCGTCTTTCAATGGCATCAGGTACAGATCCGGGCGCTGACGATCCAGGCGCGCCACCAGTTGGTCACCTTCCAGGCGTTCATCCACATGGAACAAGCTCAGGGACTTGGCTTCCTTTGGCACTTCCAGGCGCAGGTCATAAATCAATTGCAGCGATGCCGTCGGCAGGTGCACATAGGCCCGTGGGCGCTCGATCAGTTGCGTGGTGGCGCAGCGTACCGGGCGTGCGGCGCCGGACAGGGGGCTCAGGCGAAACGGTAGGGCTTCGCGGTAATGCAGGGCGGCGGAGTAGGGCGCCGGTAGCCAGGTGTCATTGAAGCGCCCGCCGAGCCAGCCTTCAGGCGTCTCCAGCAGGCACTCTTCGGCAATTTCCTGGATCGCGGTGTGCAGCGGCAGGTTCAGTTCATGGGCCGGTACGTAGCCGGAGATCAGCTTGAGCACCACATCGCCGCGGTCCTGACGACGCTGGCGCACCAGCACCCAGTAATCCTTGTTTTGCCAGTGCAGTGTCAGGCGCACCGAGACGCCGAGGTTCGCCAGTTCCAGGGCGAAGCGTTCGGCATCCGGCACCTCCACCGGCTTGCGCCGTTGCAGGGTCTGGGCAAAGTTGAGCGGCATGCCGACGCTCTGGTAGCTCAGGCCTTCGGGGGTGGCCTCTACGTGCAGCGGCAGTGTCTTGAAGTTACTGGGGTTCTTTCTTATGAGCGTACGCGGCATGTCGGCTCCTTTGTGCGACGGGGTCGGCCGCGTGGGCGGCATCAGAGTTGACGGATGACTCGGGCAGCGGTTGCCACGTTATGGGCCAGGTGCAGCGGATTAATGGTCCCGACAATAGCACTGGCGACGCCCGTTTGCGCAAACAACAGCTGGAAACTGGCATGAATTGGATCCATTCCCGGCTCCAGGCACACGTGACCGCTGGCCAGGGCTTTTTTTACCAGGATGCCCTTGCCATGGGTGGTCGCGTAATCGATCACGGCTTTCTCGGCCTGTTCATTGAGGTTGTAGGTGACCATCGCGCAATCGCCCTGTTCCAGGGCCTTTATGCCGCCTTCGACGGTTTTGCCGGAGAAGCCGAAACCGCCGATCTTGCCGTCCTTCTTCAGTTGGGCCAGGGTCTGGTAAACCTCGCAGTCGTTGAGGATGTGCAAGTCGTTACCGTCGGAGTGCACCAGCACCAAATCGATAAAATCCGTTTCAAGGCGTTTCAGGCTGCGTTCGATCGACATTCGCGTATGGGCCGCGCTGAAGTCGTGACGGGACACGCCATCGGCAAACTCTTCGCCGACCTTGCTGACAATCACCCACTCGTTGCGCTGGCCACGCAGCAACGGGCCCAGGCGTTCCTCACTCATGCCGTAGGCGGGGGCGGTGTCGATCAGGTTGATGCCCAGCTCGCGAGCCTGGCGCAGCAGCATTCGCGCCTCGTCGTCGCCGGGAATCTGAAAGCCGCTGGGGTATTTGACCCCCTGGTCGCGGCCCAGCTTGACGGTGCCCAGTCCCAATGGCGACACCAGCAGGCCGGTGCTGCCCAACGGGCGATGCAGGTCGTGCAGGGTTGGCAGGCTCATGGCAACAGTTGCTCCCAGGCGGGTTGGCCGATAGCCGGTTTTGGCAGTTCGGGCAGTGGGGTGCTGGCGCCGGGGCGAATGCCGTCTCGCTCCAGAGCGTGGAGGACGCGGTCGGCGAAGTCCGGTGCCAGGGCCAGTTTGGTCGGCCAACCGACCAGCAGGCGGCCGTCTTCGGCCAGAAAGGCGTTGTCGGGCCGGCTCAGCCCCGATTGCAGCGGCTCGGCGCGCTCCACCCGCAGGGTCGCCCACCGGGTCTGGCTCATGTCGATCCAGGGCAGCAGGTGCGCCAGCTCTTTCTGGGCGGTGGCAATTTGTTCGTCAGGCGTACGCGCCACGCCATCGGCCTCGGCGATATCCCCGCCCAGGTACCACACCCAGTTGCCATCGGCGGCCGGGTGGGTGGTTACGGTGATGCGTGGCTTGGTACCGCCGCCCAGGCAATGGGCATACAGCGGCTTCAGGCCCGGGCCTTTGGCGATGATCATATGCAACGGGCGCTTTTGCATGGCCGGCTGGCTCAGGCCCAGGGCCGCGAGCAGGTCAGCGGTGCCGGCGCCGGCGCTCAGCACGATGCGCTGGGCACGGATCTCGCGGCCATCGACCTTCAAGCCCACCAGCGTATTACCGTCCAGCAACGGCTCGATTTGCTGGCCTGCGAGCAAGCCGTCACCCGCCAGTTGCGCCAGGCGTTCGATCAGGCTCGGTACGTCCACCACCAACTCCGCCAGACGATAGACCTTGCCCTTGAAGCGGCGGTCTTGCAGGGCAGCAGGCAGCTCTTCGCCCTTGACCTGATCAACGCGGCCGCGCACGGCCTTGCTGGCAAAAAAGCTGGTGAGGTTGCCGGCGAGGGTGCCCGGGGACCACAAATAATGCGCTTGGGACAACACGCGCACACCAGACAGATCCAGCTCACCGTCACCCGCAAGGGCTTCACGCCAGCGCCGCGGCATGTCGGCAATGGCTTCGGAGGCGCCGGTGAGGGCGCCATGCAGGGCGTATTTCGCACCGCCGTGAATGATCCCCTGGGACTTCACGCTTTGCCCGCCGCCCAGGCTGGCGCTTTCTACCAGTACCGTGGAAAACCCCTGGCGGCGCAGGCGCGCATTGAGCCAGAGCCCGGCAACCCCGGCGCCGACAATCAGAACGTCGGTGGAAATAACGGATGGCATCGGCGACCTCAGTGTTCAAGACAAGAGGCGCAGTATACAGGCTGTTGAGTGACGGTCAGTGCCCGGCGGTTTTCGAGAACAGCTGAATCACCACCACGCCCAGCACGATCAAGCCCATGCCCAGCATCGCCGGCACATCCAGCTTCTGCCCGTAGATGAACAGCGCCGCGACACTGACCATCACAATCCCCAGCCCTGCCCAGACCGCGTAAGCCACGCCCACGGGTACGGTGCGCACCACCAGGGTGAGCATCCAGAACGCTACGCCATAACCCGCGATCATCAGCAGCAGCGGGATCGGTGTGCTCAAGCCTTTGACCGCTTTCATGGAGACGGTGGCGATCACTTCCGAGCAAATGGCAATGGCCAGGTAGCAGTAGGCGGCGTTCATGGGGCAATCCTCAAGGTGAAGCTGGTTTGATAAGGTCGGCATTCTAGAGGTTCAACAGATGCGGTAAAGTCATTACCTATCCGAATTCAAGATAGGTTCAACCATGAGCGTGCAGTGGGATCTGGAACAGATGCGCCTGTTTGTCAGCGTTGCCGAGCAGCGTTCGTTCTCTGCCGTAGCGCGCGGGCAACGCAAGGCGCAATCGGCGGTCAGCAATGGCATCGCCCTGCTGGAGGCGGACCTGGGCGTCAACCTGTTTGAACGTAGTAGCGGCCGCCAGCCACGCCTGACCGAAGCCGGCAGCGTGTTGCTGGAAGAAGCACGTGAAGTGCTGCGCCAATGCGAGCGGCTTAACGGCCGGGCGCTGTCCCTCACCCGCGGCGAGGAAGCCTGCCTGCGGCTGGCCCAGGATGAGGCGATGTTGTTTCAGCCGGTGCTCGACAGCCTGGAGGCGCTGGCGGTGCAATACCCGCTCCTGGAAGTGCAGCTGTCCAGCGCCGCCCAGGGCGATGTGGCGCGCAAGCTGGTGGAGCGCCAGGCGGACCTTGGGTTGTTGTTCTATCACGACCAAATCCCGGAGGCCCTTGAGCGGCGGGTAGTGGGCAGTGTGGAAATGGTCACGGTATGCGGGGTGAATCATGCGCTGGCCAAGGAAACTTACGTGACTTGCCAGCATTTGGCCCAGCATCGGCAGTTGCTGATGTCGACCCAGACCAGCGTCTATCCCGGCAGCGAAGCGGCCAGCCCTCTGGTGTGGCGCGCCGACAGCTTCTACGTATTGGCCGAATGGCTGATGAGCGGCCTGGGCTGGGCCTGGCTGCCTCGGCACATCGTGCAATACCCGACCTACCAACAACAGATGGTCGAGTTAGCCAGCGAATGGACACCGCCGGCGCTGGTCGTGGAACTGGTATGGAGGCGCGATGAGCATCTGGGGCCCGCCGCTCGCTTCCTGGCCAAACGATTTGCCGAGTGCTTGCAGGCGATCGACTGAAAAAGCCGATAAACTCCGCCGCCATGAATAGAACTCTCTACAGCTGTCTGTTTTACCTGGCGCTGCCGTTGGTGGCCTTACGTTTATGGCTGCGCGCGCGCAAGGCACCGGCCTATGCCAAGCGTGTGGGCGAACGGTTTTCCTATGGCTTGCCGGTGATGCGCCCCGGCGGCATCTGGGTGCACGCCGTTTCGGTGGGCGAAAGCATTGCCGCCGCGCCGATGATTCGCGCTTTGCTGGCGCGGTATCCGCAACTGCCGATCACTGTCACCTGCATGACGCCTACCGGTTCCGAGCGTATCCAGGCGTTGTTCGCCAATGAGCCGCGCATCCAGCATTGCTACTTGCCCTACGACTTGCCTTGCGCCGCCAAGCGTTTTCTCGACCGTGTGCAGCCCAAGCTGGCGGTGATCATGGAAACCGAGCTATGGCCCAACCATATCCATGCCTGCGCTCAACGCGGTATCCCGGTCGCGCTGGCCAATGCACGTTTGTCGGCGCGTTCGGCAAAGGGCTACGCCCGGTTTGCCAAGCTGACGGCGCCGATGCTGGCGCAAATGAGCCTGTTCGCCGTGCAGACGCAAACCGAGGCGGAGCGCTTTCTCAGTCTGGGCGCACGGCCTGAAACGGTGGAGGTGACTGGCTCGATCAAATTCGACCTGACCATCGACCCCCAATTGACGGCCCGCGCCGCTGACCTGCGTGAACAGTGGGGCGCCAGTGACCGGCCAGTGTGGATCGCCGCCAGTACCCATGAAGGTGAAGACGAAGTGGTGTTGGCTGCCCATCGCCAATTGCTGGCGAGCTATCCCAACGCGTTGCTGATTCTGGTGCCGCGTCACCAGGAGCGCTTCGACCCGATGTTCGAGCTGAGTGTGCAACAAGGGTTTGCCACGGTGCGTCGCTCCAGCGGTGAGCCGGTCACCGAGCAAACCTCGGTGCTGCTCGGCGATACCATGGGTGAGCTGCTGTTTCTCTACGCCCTGGCCGACAGTGCCTTTGTGGGCGGCAGCCTGGTGCCGACCGGCGGGCATAACCCGCTGGAGCCGGCGGCTTTGGGTAAGCCTGTGATCATGGGGCCGCACCTGTTCAACTTCCTCGAAATCAGCACGATGATGCGCGACGCCGGGGCGTTGCGAGAGGTGGATGATGCAGACGGTTTGGCCGAAGCGGTGCGCCAATTGTTCGAACTGCCGCAGGATGCGCGCAGGATGGCGCAGGCGGGGTTGAAAGTGATGCAGGCCAACCAGGGTGCGTTAAAACGCCTTTTGGACGGTTTGGAAAGATTGATCGCTCACTGACCCAGCGCCCATCAAATGTGGGAGGGGGCTTGCTCCCGATGGCAGTGGGTCAGCCAACCTATTGGGCGACTGACACAGCGCTATCGGGAGCAAGCCCCCTCCCACATTGGTTATGCGGTGAGCTTAATAGCCCGGGCGGGCCTTGAGCTGTTCGGCAGCGGCCTTGGCCAGGTCCGGCGGCAGGAAGTCCTTGTCCGGGTTGTAGTCGGCCTTGAGGTAGCGCGCCAGGTCTTGCAGGTCCCCTGGGTTCAGGGTGCCCGCGGCCTGTTTCAAGCGCAGGTTGTCGAGGATGTAGTCGTAGCGGCTGTTGTTGTAGTTACGCACTGACGCATACAACTGGCGCTGTGAGTCCAGCACATCGACGATGTTGCGCGTGCCCACCTGATAACCGATTTCCGTGGCTTCTACCGCGCTCTGGTTGGAAATGATCGACTGGCGGCGTGCCTGCACCTGCTCCACGTCGGTGTTCACTGCACGGTGCAGGTTGCGGGTGTTTTCCACCACCTGGCGGCGCAGGCCCTCGCGCTGTTGCTCGGACTGGTCGAGGCGTGAATAGGATTCGCGCACTTGCGAACTGGTGAGGCCGCCGCTGTAGATCGGGATGTTCAAACGCAGGCCGATGGTGCGTTGCGACACATCGCCACCGTACGGGATAGGCAACTGATTCGGGTT
This sequence comes from Pseudomonas sp. W15Feb34, assembly GCF_023127765.1. Lineage (NCBI taxonomy): Bacteria > Pseudomonadati > Pseudomonadota > Gammaproteobacteria > Pseudomonadales > Pseudomonadaceae > Pseudomonas > Pseudomonas sp. W15Feb34. The sequence continues at coordinate 12,793 of NZ_SPKN01000044.1, read as the reverse complement.
GCTGAACCCCAGGGCGTCGTTGTCGCCTTTTTCGTATTGCGCGACCGCATCGAGTGTCGGCAGGTGGCCGGCCTTGCGCTGCCTGAGGGTTTCTTCGGCGGCGGTCACGGCGTAATTGCTGGCCAGCAGATTGAGGTTCTGACGCCCGGCGGTTTCGACCCAGGCCTTGGCGTCGTTCGGCGCCGGCGGCAGCACCGGCAGCGTATGGACGATGCCCTGGATCGAGTTGTATTGGCGGTTGGTCAGGGTAATCAGCGCTTCGAAAGCGTCGTCTACCTGGCGCTGGGCCACGATGCGGTTGGCCCGGGCGGTGTCGTAGCTGGCCTGGGATTGCAGCACGTCGGTCTTGTCCGACAGGCCCACATCGAAGCGCTCATTGGACTGGTCGAGCTGACGCTTGAAGGCATTTTCTTCGGCCTTGGTCGACGCCAGGTTGTCCTGGGCACGGAGCACGGCGAAGTAGCTCTCGGCACTTTGCAAAATCAGGTTCTGCTCACTGGCCGACAGTTGCAGCGAGGCTTGCTCGTTGACGGCTTCGGCAGCTTGCAGCTGGAACCAGCGATCGGCGCGGAACAGCGGCTGGCTCAGGGTAGCGCGCCAGGAGTGGGCGTCACGGTTGGCCGTGGCGGCGGGCTGGTCGATCTGGGTGCGCACATTGTTACTGTCGGCGCCGGCCGACAGGTTCGGCAGCAAGCCTGCGCGCGCCTGGGGCACCACCTCTTTTTGCGCGCCATATTGAGCGCGGGCAGCGGCCAGGTCGGCGTTGTTGCTCGCCGCTTCCTGATAGACGCTGACCAGATCGGTGTTGGTGGACAAGGGCGCTTCAGTTGCCCAGACCAGTCCGTTGGTCGCACAAGACACGGCAAGAGCCAGTGAAAGTTTGCGCAGCATGAGGCGATCCCTAATTTAAATATTACGGCAATAATTTAGCGCTCAAGGCTAAGGCTGGCCATTCCTGGCGTCAAGCCTTGAAGCAGTGCCCGAGTGTAGTTGCCGGACCTGCGCACAACAATCCCACGATCACGCCATTCATCACGCTGAATGCACCGCTATTGGCAATTTGCCCACGCCATGGTCTAGACTGGCCGCGTTCTTGTCGGGGTGCCTTGTTGGAAGGCTGAGATCGGTAAATACCGGATCCCGTTGAACCTGATCAGGTTAGCGCCTGCGTAGGGAACAAGATTTCTCGTCACCCGGCGAGTCCTCTTGTGCTTCGTCCGGGATGTTGTTCGACAATCGAACAGCCCTCGTGCGCCAAGCACAGCACTGATTCCAGTGCGTCCATCCGTCACAGGTTCGCTCCGACAAAAATCCACCGCCTGGATCAGTTGGAGAGCCCGTGATGAGCACTGAGATAAAAAGTACAAAACCAAAAAATACTGTGCACCTGAGTGAATCGGCCAAGGTCGACTCCGGCTCCGTGCAGCCGTTTACCCGCTCGCAGAAAATCTACGTGCAGGGCTCGCGCCCCGACATCCGCGTACCGATGCGGGAAATCAGCCTGGATGTGACCCCCACCGAGTTTGGCGGCGAAATCAACGCCCCTGTGGTGGTCTACGACACCTCCGGCCCCTATACCGACCCCAACGTCATCATCGATGTGCGCAAAGGCCTGGCTGATGTGCGCTCGCCGTGGATCGAAGAGCGTGGCGATACCGAGCGGTTGTCCTGCCTGAGTTCCAAATACGGCCAGGAACGCCTGGATAACCCGGACCTGGCCTACCTGCGCTTTGCCCACCTGCAAAACCCGCGTCGGGCGAAGGCCGGGGCCAACGTCAGCCAGATGCACTACGCACGAAAAGGCATCATTACGCCCGAGATGGAATACGTGGCCATCCGCGAAAACATGAAACTCGAAGAAGCACGTGCAGCCGGCCTGCTCAAGCAACAACATGCCGGGCACAGCTTTGGTGCCAGCATTCCGAAAATCATCACGCCTGAATTCGTGCGCGAAGAAATCGCCCGCGGCCGCGCAATTATCCCGGCCAACATCAACCACACCGAGCTGGAACCGATGATCATCGGCCGTAACTTCCTGGTGAAGATCAACGGCAATATCGGCAACAGCGCCTTGGGTTCGTCCATTGAAGAAGAAGTGGCGAAAATGACCTGGGGTATCCGCTGGGGTTCGGACAACATCATGGACTTGTCCACCGGCAAACATATTCACGAAACCCGCGAATGGATCATCCGTAACTCGCCCGTACCAATTGGCACCGTGCCGATCTACCAGGCCCTGGAAAAAGTCGACGGCGTGGCCGAGGACCTGACCTGGGAGTTGTTCCGCGACACCCTGATCGAGCAAGCCGAGCAGGGTGTGGACTATTTCACCATCCACGCCGGCGTGTTGCTGCGTTACGTACCGCTGACTGCCAACCGCGTGACCGGCATTGTCAGCCGTGGCGGCGCGATCATGGCCAAGTGGTGCCTGGCCCACCACAAGGAAAACTTCGCCTACACGCATTTCGAAGAAATCTGCGAAATCATGAAGGCCTATGACGTCAGCTTCTCCCTGGGGGACGGCCTGCGCCCGGGTTCGGTGGCCGATGCCAACGACGCTGCGCAATTCGGCGAGCTGGAAACCCTGGGCGAGTTGACCAAGATCGCCTGGAAGCACGACGTGCAAACCATGATCGAAGGCCCCGGCCATGTGCCGATGCAGTTGATCAAGGAGAACATGGACAAGCAACTGGAGTGCTGCGACGAGGCGCCGTTCTACACCCTCGGCCCGCTGACCACCGACATCGCGCCGGGCTACGATCACATCACTTCAGGTATCGGCGCGGCGATGATCGGCTGGTTCGGATGCGCCATGCTCTGCTACGTCACGCCCAAGGAACACCTGGGTTTGCCGAACAAGGATGATGTGAAGACCGGGATCATCACCTACAAGATCGCCGCACACGCCGCAGACCTTGCCAAGGGCCATCCGGGTGCGCAGATTCGCGATAACGCCTTGAGCAAGGCACGCTTCGAATTCCGTTGGGAAGACCAGTTCAATCTCGGCCTGGACCCAGACACCGCACGGGCGTTTCACGACGAAACGCTGCCGAAGGAGTCGGCCAAGGTGGCGCATTTCTGCTCCATGTGCGGGCCGAAATTCTGTTCGATGAAGGTGACTCACGAAGTGCGTGAGTATGCGGCCAACCAGCGTATTGAAGCGGTGGATGTGGACGTGGCCAAGGGGTTGGCCGAGCAGGCGGAGCGGTTCAAGCGCGAAGGCAGTCAGCTCTACAAGAAGGTCTGATCCCGAGTCGGCGGTGCCTGCACGGCCGTCATCGCGGGCAAGCCCGGCTCCCACAGTTGATCGAGTTGTAGACAATTTTTGTGTCCACAGCCGGTCCCCTGTGGGAGCGGGCTTGCCCGCGATAGCGATCTCCCAAACAACAAGTGCCCCTTAGAGATCACACCCTTGGGCGGTCAGTGGCCCGCTGACGTTTGTACGGCAAATCCTGCGCAAATGGGGGATTTGGCTGCTGGCACTGGCGGGCGCCGGGCTCGGCATTCCGCTGCTGTTGATTCTGCTCGATGAGTCGGAAAACGCCTTTGCCGATATTCACTCGGCGGCGGTGTCCAGTGGGATGCTGTCGCGTATGAAAGTCGAGCACCTGGCGTTGGCCATTGGCCTGGTCTGTACCTTGATTGCCTGTTTTGCACCCTTGGCGCAATACCAGAACTTCCTGCTGCTGATCGGCTCAGTGTTTGCGCCGCTGTTCGGCGTGGTCGGTGCGACCCTGCCGGCATTGCTGCTGGCAGGGCTGTTGCAGTTGATTCTGGGCCGGGTTAGTGGCGTGCAGGCATCAGTTCAGGCTTGATCACACCCGTGAGGCGCGTATAGGGGATGGTAATTTCGATCAGCCCCTGTGCGTAAGGGGCGATGGTGGCAACGTTGTACTTGAGTACTACGCCACCACTGGTCAAGGCCACGTTCGGGGTTTTCTGGAACGGCCAGTTCTTCAGGAACTCCGGATCGCGGTCCATCTTGGTGTTGATCAACCAACTGTTATGCGCAACTTTCGCGGTGTTCCAGAATGCCTGCTCCTGGCCCGGCAGCAACATGTCAGCCAGGCTCAACTCCTTGTGCAGCAGGCGCGAATAGTTGATGAAACCACGGCCCGGCTCACCATGAGCGACGCCGGTGTCGAGGTAGCTGGACACTTCAACGATCACCAGTGCGTCATGTTGCTCGCGTACCTTGGCTTGCAGATACATGCTGTGGCGGTCCGCGGATTCGCGCAGGAACTTGTCTCGATAGGCATTGAGCGTGGCAGGCACACTGGCGCCGGGCGTAGTGCGGGTCATCTGCAGCAGGCGCTGTTCCACCAGGCTGTCGAGTTGCGGGTCGGCGGGGAAGTGCACGGTATCGATGTTCACCAGTGGGCAGTCCGGGCTATCACAGCCAGGCTTGATCTGTTCCGACTTGTCGGTCGTGACGTCCAGCGGCTTGAGCTGGCCGGGTTGGAACAGGCTCTGGCAAGCACCCAGGGTCAAGGCAATACAGGCCATGGAGGCGATTTTGAAAAGCGACATGTGTGTCCTTCGTAAATCGATGGAAAGCGAAAAGAGTAGCGCTTGGACTGCCAACAAGGCAGTCAGTTCGCCACTAGACTGATGGGGGAGAGTTTGACGTCCGCCGCCGGTCCCGGCAACCGGAAAGGGGCTGCATCAACGGGCAACGGCGCGTTAGGATGGCGCCAATTGCACAAGCACACTCCTTGTCAAAGAGAGGAAACACATGACGGACACCGCGAAGTCCACGCCGAACAAGATCGAGATCGTTCAGCGCGACAATAGCTACCAGGGCTTCTACAAGCTCGATCACGTGCAACTGCGCCACGAGAAATTCGACGGTGGCATGAGCCGCGTGATCAGCCGCGAAGTCTTCGTTCGCCATGACGCTGTGTGCGTGCTGCCCTACGACCCGCAACGTGACGAGGTGGTGCTGATCGAACAGTTCCGCGTGGGCGCCATGGGCCGCGCCGGCAACCCGTGGTTGGTAGAGATGGTCGCCGGCCTGATTGACAAGGATGAGCAACCGGAGGAGGTTGCACACCGCGAGGCCGAGGAGGAAGCTGGGTTGACGTTCTCCGCGCTGTGGCCGATCACCAAGTACTTCCCGTCGCCCGGCGGCAGTACCGAATTTGTCCACCTGTACCTGGGCCGTTGCGACGGCACGGGTGCTGGTGGCATCCATGGATTGGAAGAAGAGGCAGAAGATATCCGCGTCACCGTCTGGGCATTCGAAGACGCCCTGCAAGCGGTGCGCGACGGCAAAATTTCCAATGCAGCCAGCATCATCGCCCTGCAATGGCTTGCGCTTAACCGCGCGGAAGTGAGGGGGCTATGGCAGTAAAGGCACGGGAACGTTATCGAGTTGACCTGATCGGGCTGCAAGCCGCCTGCGAGGCCAATTATGCGCGGCTGATGCGCCTGCTTCCCGACATGCGTCACACTCCCGAGGCGCGGCGTATCGCCGTGACCCATGGCGACCAGATGCTTGGTGTGCTGACCCTGGAAGTCATCGTCAATTGCCCGTACACCACCACCCTGCGCGTACGCCAGGAACACAGCCTGCCCTGGCTGCCGGTGCCGCAACTTGAAGTGCAGGTGTACCACGACGCGCGTATGGCCGAAGTGATCAGCGCCGAACATGCGCGACGCTTTCGCAGCATCTATCCTTACCCGAATGTGTTCATGCACCAACCCGATGAGAAAGCACAGCTCAATGTGTTCCTCGGTGAATGGCTGAGCCACTGCCTGGCCCTGGGCCATGAGTTCGAAGTTGTGCGCTAGATGTGAATTGAGCCTGTTTCTCAGGTTTCCTCTTTGAGTCCTGCCCTAGCATAATCGTCAAATTATCCATGCCTGTGATTGCCAGGGAGAGCGCCTTGCCTCGCGTACCCACCATGAACCCTGATGCTGCGTTGTTGGTGCAATTGTCCGACAGCCATCTGTTTGCCGAAGCGGGCGGTACGCTGCTGGGCATGAACACCCGTGCAAGCTTGCAAAGCGTGATCGACTTGGTGCACGAGCAACAGCCGCGTATTGACCTGGTGCTGGCGACGGGCGACTTGTCCCAGGACGGCACACTGGCGTCGTACCAGCTATTTCGGAACATGACCGCGCCCATCGGTGCGCCGGCGCGCTGGATCCCGGGTAATCATGACGAGCCGCAGGTCATGGCCGAGGCCGCTGTGCAAAGCGATTTGCTCGAGCCCGTGGTGGACGTGGGCAACTGGCGCATAACCCTGCTGGACTCCGCAGTACCGGGTTCGGTGCCCGGTTACCTGCAGGATTCGCAACTGCAATTGCTTGCCCAGGCCCTGAGCGAGGCGCCCAGCCGCCATCATCTTGTGTGCTTGCACCATCATCCAGTGTCCATCGGCTGTGCGTGGATGGAGCCGATCGGCCTGCGCAATCCCGAGGCGCTGTTTGCCGTGCTTGACCGCTTCCCGCAGGTCAAGGCGCTGCTCTGGGGGCATGTGCATCAGGAAATCGACCGCGAGCGCAACGGCGTGCGGTTGCTGGCCTCACCGTCTACCTGCATCCAGTTCGAGCCGGGCAGCGAGGATTTCCAGGTCAGCGAGCAAGCGCCGGGGTATCGCTGGCTGCGCCTGTATGCCGACGGGCGGTTGGAGACGGGGGTAGAGCGGCTTCGGGACTTCGCGTTTACCGTCGACTACGGCAGCAACGGCTATTAAGACCTGCAAACACTGATCAAATGTGGGAGGGAGCAAGCCCCCTCCCACATGGGTTCTGCGGTGTCTGGAAGATCGGGTGCTCACACCTCACTCCGATCCCTGTAAACTGCGCCTCTTTGGCCCAAGCACGGAGAGCCCGGCATGTCCGCTTCGATCCTGTATATCCACGGCTTCAACAGTGCGCCAGCCTCCAACAAGGCCAGCCAGTTGATCACCGTAATGGGCAAGCTTGGCCTGTCCGACCGTTTGCGTGTGCCGGCCCTGCATCACCACCCGCGTCAGGCGATTCTGCAATTGGAGCAGGCCATTGACCAACTGGGGCGGCCGCTGCTGGTCGGCAGCTCACTCGGCGGCTACTATGCAACCCATCTTGCCGAACGCCATGGCCTGAAGGCGCTGCTGGTCAACCCGGCGGTCAGCCCCCATCGGATGTTCGACGGTTACCTGGGCACCCAGAAGAACCTCTACACCGATGAGACCTGGGAGTTGACCCATGATCACGTCGCAGCGCTGGCCGAGCTGGAAGTACCGGCGCCGCAGGATGCAGGGCGGTATCAGGTGTGGTTGCAGACCGGGGACGAAACCCTGGATTATCGCCTCGCCCAAGCGTATTACCGAGCCTGTGCCTTGCGCATCCAGGCCGGTGGCGACCATGGTTACCAAGGGTTCGCCGAGCAACTGCCGGCCTTGTTGAGTTTTGCCGGCATTGGCGCAGATCAGTATCAATCCTTCGATTTTTCGTCACTGTAAAAAATCGCAGGTCACTTTTTAATCGAACGACTCACGACGAGACCCCATGGCCACTCCCAGCGCTAGCTCTTATAACGCCGACGCCATCGAAGTCCTCTCGGGCCTCGACCCGGTGCGCAAACGCCCCGGCATGTACACCGACACCAGCCGGCCGAACCACCTTGCCCAGGAAGTCATCGACAACAGCGTCGACGAAGCCTTGGCCGGGCACGCGAAGTCGGTACAAGTCATCCTCCATGCCGATCACTCCCTTGAAGTGTCCGACGATGGTCGCGGCATGCCGGTGGACATTCACCCGGAAGAGGGCGTGTCGGGCGTCGAGCTGATCCTCACCAAGCTGCACGCCGGCGGCAAGTTCTCCAACAAGAACTACCAGTTCTCCGGTGGTTTGCACGGCGTGGGTATTTCGGTGGTCAACGCCCTGTCGACGCAAGTGCGGGTCAAGGTCAAGCGCGACGGCAACGAGTACCAGATGACCTTCGCCGATGGCTATAAAGCCACCGACCTGGAAGTGGTTGGCACCGTTGGCAAGCGCAACACCGGCACCAGCGTGTACTTCGCCCCGGACCCCAAATACTTCGACTCGCCGAAATTCTCCATCAGCCGCCTCAAGCATGTGCTCAAGGCCAAGGCTGTGTTGTGTCCGGGTCTATTGGTCAGCTTTGAAGACAAGGGCACCGGCGAGAAGGTCGAGTGGCACTACGAAGACGGCCTGCGCTCGTATCTCGAAGACTCCGTCAGCGACTTCGAACGCCTGCCCAACGAGCCGTTCTGCGGCAGCCTGGCGGGTAATAAGGAAGCCGTCGACTGGGCCCTGCTGTGGTTGCCCGAAGGTGGCGACAGTGTGCAGGAAAGCTACGTCAACCTGATCCCCACCGCCCAGGGCGGCACCCACGTCAATGGTTTGCGCCAAGGCTTGCTGGACGCCATGCGCGAATTCTGCGAATACCGCAGCCTGTTGCCGCGCGGCGTGAAGCTGGCGCCGGAAGACGTGTGGGAGCGCATCGCGTTCGTGCTGTCGATGAAGATGCAGGAGCCGCAATTCTCCGGCCAGACCAAAGAGCGCCTGTCGTCCCGTGAGGCGGCGGCATTTGTCTCCGGTGTGGTCAAGGATGCCTTCAGCCTCTGGCTCAACGAGCACCCGGAACTGGGCCTGGCCCTGGCGGAGCTGGCGATCAACAACGCCGGTCGTCGCCTGAAGGCCAGCAAGAAAGTCGAGCGCAAGCGCATCACCCAGGGCCCGGCATTGCCCGGCAAACTGGCCGACTGCGCCGGGCAGGACCCGATGCGTTCCGAGCTGTTCCTGGTGGAAGGTGACTCTGCCGGCGGTTCCGCCAAACAAGCGCGGGACAAAGAGTTCCAGGCGATCCTGCCGTTGCGCGGCAAGATCCTCAACACCTGGGAAGTCGACGGCAGTGAAGTGCTCGCCAGCCAGGAAGTGCACAATATCGCTGTCGCTATCGGTGTCGACCCTGGCGCGGCGGACATGAGCCAGCTGCGCTACGGCAAGATCTGCATCCTCGCCGACGCCGACTCCGACGGCCTGCACATTGCTACGTTGTTGTGCGCGTTGTTCGTGCAGCATTTCCGCCCATTGGTGGATGCCGGTCACGTCTACGTCGCCATGCCGCCGCTGTACCGCATCGATTTAGGCAAGGAGATTTTCTACGCCCTGGACGAAGCCGAGCGCGATGGCATCCTCGATCGCCTGGTGGCCGAGAAAAAACGCGGCAAGCCACAGGTCACGCGATTCAAGGGCCTGGGTGAAATGAACCCACCGCAGTTGCGCGAAACCACCATGGACCCCAATACCCGGCGCCTGGTGCAACTGACCCTGGAAGACTTCGCCGGCACCTCGGAAATGATGGACATGCTGCTGGCGAAGAAGCGTGCGCCGGATCGCAAAGCCTGGCTGGAATCCAAGGGCAACCTGGCCGAGGTTCTGGGCTGATGCGTACAGGCTTCGCCCTGGCGATGCTGATGTTGAGCGCACTGGCAACTCCCCACGTGGTTGCCGCCGGCGTGGCAGAGTTGCAGCTGGTATCCGAGCACCCGGTGGACGGCATGCGCGGCGGTAACCTGTCGGGCCTGGCGTTGTGTGGCGCAGAACTGTGGACGGTTTCCGACCGCGATGATGATCAGATCTACCGCCTGGATACCCGCGCACCGACCTGGAACGCCGAAGCTCTGAAGATTGACGTGCCGCCCGTGCCCGAGTCGGGTTTGCCCTGGGGGCTGCGTTCACGCACCAAGGCCGCGTCGTTCATTCGCGGTGGTGACCTGGATTTCGAGGGCATCAGCTGTGATGCCGCAGGTAACCGCTACATTGTCAGCGAAGCCCATGCTGCAGTGCTGCAGGTACCTGCGACGGGCGCGCCCGAGTGGTTGAAAATCGCCCCGGGCATGGTGCGTGAGGCGCGGGCCAGTGGCATGTTGCTGCACTTCAATGCCTTGTTCGAGGGCCTGGCGGTGAACCCCGAAGGCAACCAGATCTGGCTGGCCGCCGAGCGTGAGCGTCGCGGCCTGATCTCGATCAAGCGCGGGCAAAGCGTATGGGATTGCGATGGCCGGTGCGTGTTGTTGAGCGAGGCCGGGCAGGAAGTGCAACCGGCGCAGTTTACCAACGCCAAGGCAGTGTCCAATGACTTTGCCGACCTGGCGCTGTTCAATGGCAAGCTGTTTACCCTGGAGCGCAATGCGTTCCAGATTTGCCGACGCGACACAGTCACGGCCAAGGTTGAGCTGTGTTGGTCGTTTGCTGAAGAGACCCTGACGCCGCAGCGGCGTTATCCACAGCCTTACGGCCTGGCCGAAGCCCTGCTGTTGGACGCCGACGGTGCATGGATCGGTATAGACAACAATTTCGGCCCCCGCGCCGATGGTGAAAAACGCCCCGTGGTCTATCGTTTCGCCGCCCCTGCCGGTGGCTGGAGCGCCCAGCCATGAGCCAGCCGTTTTTTCAATTGACCCGGCGCAGCGGCAGTTCCGCTGCGCGTTACCCAACAATGATGAGGCCCGCATGAGTGACATCCTCGCAGACAGCTTAGATGGCGTAGAACGCCGGTCGCTGGCTGACTTCACCGAAAATGCCTACCTCAACTACTCCATGTACGTGATCATGGACCGTGCCCTGCCGCATATCGGCGACGGCCTCAAGCCCGTGCAACGGCGCATCATCTACGCCATGAGTGAGCTGGGCCTGGACGCTGATTCCAAGCACAAGAAGTCGGCGCGTACTGTCGGTGACGTACTCGGTAAGTTCCACCCCCACGGCGATTCGGCGTGTTATGAAGCCATGGTGCTGATGGCCCAGCCATTCAGCTATCGCTATACGCTGGTGGACGGGCAGGGCAACTGGGGTGCGCCGGATGATCCCAAGTCCTTCGCCGCCATGCGTTACACCGAAGCGCGGCTGTCGCGTTATTCCGAAGTGCTGCTCAGCGAGCTGGGCCAGGGCACGGCGAACTGGGGGCCGAACTTTGACGGCACCCTCGACGAACCCCTGGTATTGCCAGCACGTTTGCCGAATATCCTGCTCAATGGCACCACCGGTATCGCCGTTGGTATGGCCACTGATGTGCCGCCGCATAACCTGCGCGAAGTTGCCACTGCCTGCGTGCGCCTGCTGGACGAGCCCAAGGCCACGGTCGAGCAGTTGTGTGAACATATCCAGGGCCCGGATTACCCGACCGAAGCGGAAATCATCACGCCGCGCGCCGACCTGCTGAAGATGTACGAAACCGGCAAGGGCTCGGTGCGTATGCGCGCCGTTTACCATATCGAAGACGGCGACATTATTGTCACCGCGCTGCCGCACCAGGTGTCCGGTGCCAAGGTGCTGGAGCAGATTGCCGCGTTGATGCAGGCCAAACCGTCGAAACTGCCACAGGTTGCCGACCTGCGTGACGAGTCCGACCACGAGAACCCGTGCCGTATCGTGATCATCCCGACCAACAGCCGGGTCGATCATGAAGTGCTGATGCAGCATCTGTTTGCCAGCACTGACTTGGAGTCGAGCTACCGGGTCAACGTCAATATCATCGGCCTGGATGGCAAGCCGCAGTTGAAAAACCTGCGCAACCTGCTGGTGGAGTGGCTGGAATTTCGCGTACAGACCGTGCGCCGCCGCCTGCAGTTTCGCCTCGACAAGGTCGAGCGCCGCCTGCATCTGTTGGACGGCTTGCTGATTGCCTACCTCAACCTGGATGAAGTGATCCATATCATCCGTACCGCCGAGCACCCGAAAGCCGAGTTGATTGCGCGTTTCGAACTGAGCGAAATCCAGGCTGACTACATCCTCGATACGCGCTTGCGCCAATTGGCACGCCTGGAAGAAATGAAGCTGCGTGACGAGCAAGACGCGTTGCTCAAGGAACAAGCCAAGCTGCAAGCGCTGCTGGGCAGCGAAGCCAAGCTCAAGAAGCTGGTACGCAGTGAGCTGATCAAAGACGCCGAAACCTATGGCGACGACCGTCGTTCGCCGATCGTCGAGCGTGCTGAAGCCAAGGCTCTGACAGAAACCGAGTTGTTGCCTAACGAGAAAATTACCGTCGTTTTGTCGGAAAAGGGTTGGGTTCGTTCAGCCAAAGGGCATGATATTGACGCCACCGGCCTTTCGTACAAAGCCGGTGATGGCTTCAAGACCGCCGCCGCCGGGCGCTCCAATCAGTTTGCGGTGTTTATCGACTCGACCGGGCGCAGTTATTCGGTGCCGGCCCATACCCTGCCGTCCGCACGGGGGCAGGGCGAGCCGTTGACCGGACGCCTCACGCCGCCACCTGGGGCGAATTTCGAGTGCGTGCTGCTGCCGGACGATGATTCGCTGTACGTCATCGCCTCCGACGCCGGTTACGGTTTCGTGGTCAAGGGTGAAGACCTGCAAGCCAAGAACAAGGCGGGCAAGGCCCTGCTGAGCCTGCCAAACAACGCCAAGGTGATCCTGCCAAGGCCGGTGGATGATCGTGAAAGCAACTGGTTGGCTTCGGTGACCACCGAAGGGCGTCTGCTGGTATTCAAAATCAGCGATTTGCCGCAACTGGGCAAAGGCAAGGGCAACAAGATTATCGGGATTCCCGGTGATCGGGTGGCCAGTCGCGAAGAGTACGTGACAGACATCGCCGTGGTCCCGGAAGGCTCTACCCTGGTGCTCCAGGCCGGCAAGCGCACGTTGTCATTGCGCCCAGACGACCTTGAACACTACAAGGGCGAGCGTGGTCGACGCGGTAACAAACTGCCTAGAGGTTTCCAGCGAGTGGATGCCTTGTTGGTAGAAACGCCGGTTTAAGGCGTACTAGGGGGCGTTCTCAATTAGTTTCCCCGTCGCGCCGGGTCTGCTGTTGTGC